>CBFHWN010000001.1:0-88052 GCA_965659595.1 uncultured Ilumatobacteraceae bacterium
TTGTCAAACCCTTCGATCCGCTGTCTCTCGCCGACGAGCTACGCGCCCTCGCTCATATCGAGTCGTGAGCGATGTCGAAGACGCCCTACGCCGTGTCTGGCTGACCCACCGAGACTCGGTAATCGCCGATCTCTCACGACTCTTTGAGTCGCTCATCGCATGGAACGAGGGGACGCACAGTCACGAACTCGCGACCACGATCCAGAGCCGAGCGCACCGAATCTGTGGCGCTCTCACCATCGCGGGAAGACGAGATGGATTACGCGAACTCCGTGGCCTCGAAAACCGCGCGATCTCGCACCGAGGACCGTACGCGACGGAGGTCGTGGACGATGTCCACGACCTCCTCACACACCTTCGCGACGACTGCTAGTTCAGGTCACCGTGGGAATCGATGCCCGACGTCGTCGTAATCGTTGACCATGAGCGCCAGTTGCGTCCGATTCTCCCGGCCGAGTGTCGTCAACAGTCGACTCACACGATTGCGAACTGTCTGCGGACTGAGGAACACACGCGTGGCGATGTCGCGATCGGTCATTCCGTTTCCGATGAGCGACATGATCTCGCGATCGACCTGACCGAGGTTCTGCATCTGAAGAATTCCTCTTTGCTGCAAACGAGTCTGAGCTTCGCGCGCTGAGTCGCTCATGCCCGTCCAGCGATTCCCCGCCACTTCACGCACTACCCGCGCCAGCTCGTTCGGGCGGACGGCTTTGTCGAGCACCGCTGACACACCGAGCGATGAAGCCTCCAACACGAGTTCGTCAGACACGAAGTTCGTGAGCAGAACGATTCTTGTCGCGGGCCGTTGATCGCGAATCCAATGAACGACGTCGAGTCCACTCTCGTCACCCAGACGTACGTCGACCACTGCCACTTGCACGTCCTTCGACGACAAGATCGAAACCGCGCCGCCGAAGTCGGCGACCGAACCCTCGACTTCGAAATCTCCGTCTTGTTCAAAAATCGTCGTGAGTGCGTCGCGCACCATTTGGTGATCGTCGCAAATCAAAACCGAAACCATGAGTACCTCCAATCGAATGGACTCGGAGTATCCATGGATGCACCCCTCGAAGGCGTCGAACAAATGTCATCGAGTTCACCGAAGTATCGGCGTACCCATTCGAGCTCGACAATGTCTGCGAGACATCTGTGAGAACCACGATCTCCGTCTGATCACTACGTTGCCTCACTCGACGAGATGACCGGAGGGGCAATGGACACGAAGAAGCGATCGGGACTCGAAGTATCCAGCATCGAACTCGTGACGGCCATTGCCCTCTTCACTTCGATTCTCATCGGATTCGTTCTCGTCACTCGCGACGCATCGGGCGCCTCGAAACCGTCGATCAAGATCGAACAGTGTGCCAATCTCGACTCGACGTGCAGCACGACCGACCCGGACAACTGGCAGAAGGGAAATCTGGGACAGAGCAATGCTCTGTACTTCGAGGGCCAGTCGGTTCCCTACCGATCGGTTCTCTCGGGCCTTTCCCTCGGACAGACCTACGTCGTTCGTATCGAATGGGACACGACCGAGGGCGGCAAGCACGCCCTCGACTACCTCACGAGTTTCGACCGCACCGAGCCGAGTGCCGATCCGTGCGCCATTGCGTTGTGTTCAGGTCCGAGCGACACGCTCGGAATACCGCTCGACCCGAACGTGGCCGGAGCCGGAGTCACCCAGATCGGCGGCCAGGTGTTCGACCTGTGGGGTGGGACCTTCACTGCGGCCGGTTCGTCAATCCCCAACAGCGGCAACCTGTGCGGCGATTCGTCGTGCTTCATCGCTTCCAACCCTTCTGCGTACTCGCAATCGGGCGACTACGGCCACACCAGTCAGACGAGTATCGAGTTGTACTTCTCGGCGACATCGTCGACGGCCGTTCTCGCATGGGGTGGTCACATCTCGTCGCGACTCGACTGGGGATTCGGTAGTTCAGCCGTCGATCTGTCGGGGTCGCCGTATCACATGCGTCTGACCGATCTTCGGTGCAGCAACGTTTCCAACTGCAGTACCGGCCAGAGAGATCTCTCGTTGAGCAGTACAGCAGTCGTCTATCCGGGCCAGATCACGATCGTGAAGGATTCCGACGTCGAATCCGACGACGAATTCTCGTTCACAGCCTCGCCGGAACCCCTTGTCGAGTTCGTTCTCGTGAACGACGGATCTGGTCGCGACACCAAGGTCTTCGACGGCATCACCGACTTCCAGGAGTACTTCGTCTCCGAACTCGGCGCCGAGGGTTGGGACTTCGACTCGGTCGACTGCGCCCTGGAAGTCGATCGTGGAGGTGGGTACACGGTGAACGGCCCCGACGTGGTGATCGATCTTGCCGAGGGCGAGAGCATCGTGTGCACCTTCGTCAACGTGCAGGCGGTGACCACCTCCAGCACGAGCAGCACGTCGAGTACCTACAGCACGAGCAGCACGTCGAGCACCTCCAGCACGAGCAGCACGTCGAGCACTTCGACGACATCGACCACCTCGTCCACCTCCAGCACGAGCAGCACCAGCAGTACGAGCACGAGTCCTACGTCGACCACTTCGACCGCTCCTCCTGTCACGACGTCACCACCGATCGTGATCGTGCCCGGCAACCCGATCTTTCCGGCCGAAGTCACCACCACCTCCCCGACCACGACTCCTCCTTCCACCAGTGGGCCCACCACGACCGAGGAGGCCGTGGTCGTTCCGGCCGAGAGCCCCATCGAGTCGACCCTGCCCTCGACTGGTTCGTCGACCCGTGTCACCAGTGTGATCGGACTCCTGCTCCTCGCAACTGGTGCTCTCGGTCTCGTTCTTCTCGCCATCCGTACGACCACGACCAAGGAGCGCAACCCATGATCAGCACCTCACCCAGCACTGCCATCATCAGTACCTTCCCACCAACGGCCTGTGGCCTTGCGACCTTCGCAGCCGCTCTCGCCAACGGTATGCGAGCCAACGATGCGACCGATGTCGGAATCGTCCGATGTACGGTCGATTCGCTGCCGGCGAACGACGAACGCATCGTGGCTGATCTGCTCCCATCACGTCTTCGTTCGATCCGTGAAGCAGCCACCGCGATCAACTCGTTCGACTGCGCCTTTCTGCAACACGAGTTCGGCATCTATGGCGGACACGACGGCGACGACGTGGTTCGGCTCATGTCGCACGTACGGGTTCCGATCGTCACGACCCTTCACACGATCCCGACCAGCCCCACGACCCACCAACGACGAACTCTCCAACACGTCGTCGACGGATCGAGTCGGGTGGTCACCATGACGAACGCCGCTCGTGATCGTCTCCTCGACTTCTACGACGTCGATCCGCTCGACGTCGTCACCATCCCCCACGGCGCGACACTTCCCCCGTCCGTTGCGCCGCGACGAGCACCGGTTCCCACGGTGCTCACCTGGGGGCTTCTGGGACCCGGCAAGGGCATCGAATGGGTGATCGATGCTCTTGCCGCGGTCTCGGATGTCCTTCCCCCGGTCACGTATCTGGTGGCCGGGCGCACCCATCCCAAGGTGAAGGCCCGAGAAGGTGAGCGATACCGCGAATCGCTCCGCGAACGCGCCCGCGATCGTGGAGTCGAATCCCGCGTCGTGTTCGATCAGATCTATCGAAGTGTGCCCGAGCTGATCGAGCTCGCCCGTTCGGCATCGGTCGTCGTCCTGCCCTACGACTCCGACGATCAAGTGACGAGCGGGGTCCTGGTGGACGCCGTCGCCGCGGGTGTCCCGGTGGTCGCCACCGACTTCCCGCACGCTCGAGAGCTCTTGTCGGACGGGGCGGGAATCGTCGTCCCTCACCGCGATCCCGATGCCATCGCACGCGCCTTGCGAACCGTCCTCACCCATCAGAACGTGCAGAAGAGCATGCGCGCACGCGCTGAAGAGCTCGCCCGACGCCACGACTGGACGAAAGTCGCAGCCGACTACCTCGATCTCGTCCCCACCATGATCGGAGCGGAGTCGAAAGCGGTCGCATCATGAGCTCCTACACCTTTCGACATCTCATCAATCTCTCCGACGACTGGGGCCTCTTCGAGCACGCCAAGGGACCGCGTCCTCGCTTCTCGCACGGCTACTGCACCGACGACAACGCACGACTCGTGGTCGTTGCGGCACGCGAGCACAACGGAACCTGCGGCGGATCGATCCTCGCCCGACTCGGTATGCGCTTCGTTCTCAGCGCGCAGACCGCCGACGGGAGGTTTCACAATCGGTTGAGTTTCGGTCGCGTGTGGCTCGACGAACCCACGGTGGAAGACGCCTGGGGTCGAGCGATCTGGGCCTTCGGAACGGTGATCGCGCGCAGCGACGACGGAGTACTCCACCAACGGGCGCTCGGCGCGTTCGAGTCAGCGATTCGACACCGTCCCGACTGGATGCGGTCACTCGCCTACGCCGGACTCGGCGCCTCGGAGGTTCTGTCGATCGCTCCCGAGCACAAGGGGGCTCTCGATCTGATCGCCGACGCCGCCGACCGAGTGCTCCTGTCGTCGCGTTCACCGGACTGGCCGTGGCCCGAACCCCGACTCTCGTACTCGAACGCCTTGCTCCCCGACGTCGTGATCGCCGCCGGAGTCGCCCATCGCGACGACGACACCGTTCGCACCGGTCTCGAGATGCTTCGCTGGCTGGTCGCCGATGAAACTCACTCCGGGCACTTCTCGGTGACCCCGACCACCGGTCGTGGTCCCGGCGATCCGAAGCCGGCCTTCGATCAACAGCCCGTGGAGATCGCCGCCTTCGCCGACGCCGCCAAACGGGCCTTCGACGCGACCGGCGACGACGAGTGGTTGCGAGTGATCGAGATGGCGGCCCGCTGGTTCCATGGGGACAACGACGCCGGTGTTCCGATGATCGATGAGGTCACCGGCGGCGGCTACGACGGGTTGCACCCGCACGGTCGAAACCTCAATCAAGGAGCCGAGTCCACCATTGCCATGGTGTCGACCCTGCAACTCCACGACCGAGTGTCGATGCTCACTCGATGACGGTCTTCCCCCACCCCGACCCCGACGTCCTCGCCGTCCGGACCGGAATTCACCTCAAGGCCGATCCCTCGCGAATCTTCGCTCGACTCTTCGTTCCCGGCCAAGAAGACTTCGGTGCCACGCAGTCGCGCACGAGCGCGGTCCTCGATCGCATCCTGTCGCTGTCGGAAGAAGAAGTCACGCGCGCGTTGAACGACGTCGTTCTTCGATTCTCGGAACGCCATGACGATCTCGATCTGTGGTTGGAGTCCCATGCCCACCGTGTCGCCAACCGCCTCGATTCCCCCACCCACTTTTCCGATGCACGATGGAAGCTCATCGGCGCCTATTTCACCCACGAGTTCTCGGTGGAGGGCGCGGCACTCACCAATCCGAGTGTGGTTCCTCACCCCGACCAGAGCGGGGTACCCGACGGAAGTCTTCGCTTCGTCATGAGTGTGCGAGCCATCGGCGAAGGTCACCGCTCGTCGATCGGCTTTCGCACCGGAGTTATCGACGACTACGGCAACGTCAGCATCGATGTGCCGGGAAGCGACCTCGACGTCGGACTGCATTCGGAGGGGTGCCTGCGCAACATCGCCTTCCTCGGACTCCTCGAGACGCTCGGCGATCTGGGCGAGAACGCCCGCTACGTGCTGCAACATCTCAACGGCCTGTTCACACATTCCGAACTCGAAGAGCAGTTGAGTCGCTTGCTCCACGACCGCGAGACCTACCGCAACGCCGACGCCACGGCCCAGCACTTTCGCTCGATCGCCGAACGCGCGTATTCGGTGTCGTTCTCGATCGACTCACAGATCTCCGAACGATTGCTCTGGCCGTATTCGTCGGCCGAATGGCGCGGTATGGAGGACGCCCGTTTCGTGCACTTCGACGACCCCGAGATGGGATCGATCTACTTCGCCACCTACACGGCCTTCGACGGCGTCGACATCGGACAGCAACTGCTGTCGACGCGCGATTTTCTCCAATTCGAGATCACTCCCGTGTCGGGACAGGCCGCTCGAGGCAAGGGACTGGCCCTCTTCCCACGCAAAGTGGGCGGGCGTTTCGCCGCCCTCAGCCGAGCCGATCGCGAAACGAACTCGGTATCGTTCTCGCACCAACTCGAGTACTGGGACAACTCACTCGAGATCCAGCTCCCCACTCGACACTGGGAAGTGGTGCAGCTCGGAAATTGCGGATCCCCGATCGAGACTGCTGCTGGTTGGCTCGTGCTCACCCATGCTGTCGGCCCCATGCGCACCTACTGCATCAGTGCACTCTTGCTCGACCTCGACGACCCGGCTCGGGTCATCGGCACCCTCGACACACCACTTCTCGTTCCGTCAGAATTCGAACGGGACGGCTACGTGCCGAACGTTGTGTATTCGTGTGGAGCGCTACGCCACCAACACCTTCTTCTTCTCCCTTTCGGAATCGCCGATCAGTCGATCGGAGTCGCCGTCGCCAATCTTGACGATCTCTTGGATCGACTCGTCTCGAAGTGATTTCGAACCTCGCTAAGGTGTTTCCATTGTCGAAAGGAGCACCGAGTGAGGACACGAGTCGTAGTGGCATTCCTGGTGAGCCTGCTCGCCACCAGTTTTTCGGCGTCCATCGTCACCGCCACACCTCCCCCGTGGGTCGACGAGCGCCTGACCGGCCCGACGACCGCCAATCCCGGGGACATCGCACGCTTCACCGCCCGGGCCTCCAACTGTGGTGAAGACGCCAGCCGTCTGTCCGTCGAGTACGAGTTGCTCGGCAATTGGAATACGGAGCCGACGACTGATCTTCTCACGATCGACAACGAGCAAATCATCCTCCAAGTCATCGTCGGCAACTTCGCAGGAGACGGCGCGATGGACATCCGGGTTTACTGTTCCCTCCCGGAAAAGGGATTTCGCTACTCCACCCGGCTGAGAGTGGCTGGTACGGCCGGTCCGAGTGGTGGTGATCTGAACGCCGATATCACTCCCGAGCTCGTCTTCGGTGATACCGAAGTGGCCCCATTTTCAGGGATCGTGGGGTCCGGCAACCGGCCGTGCACCGGCGGAAAGATCTTGTCCCGCCGCCTCTTCGTCGGAGCAGGAACGGGCAAGTGGGTGACAGAGCCGAGCTACCGCGTCGCCCTGAAGAACGAGATTCCCGTCTTCGAAGTGTTGAACATCGGAGAGCCGGTCTTCGACGCAGACCGTCCCGGCGTTCAAACTCTGCACGCGGAGATCGTCTGCATGAACAACGCCAACGACGAACTCAGATACGTGGGCTTCATCACCGTGCGCGACACCAATCAGCCGGCAGCACCGAATCCGAGCAACCCGCCAGTCGCCTCGACCGCTCGTGGCGCGATCTCGGTCGACCCGGCTCAGGTGACCGAAGGCCAGCTCGTCACGATCTCGAACACCACTGCGTCCCCGTGTCGGGATTTCATCTTCCCGTACGGCGCTTCCGGCTTCGATCGAGGAGACGAAGGAAAGTTCGAGTTCTCCATCAGCAAAGGTTCGGAAGCTGGCGATCTCTTCCGAGCCGACGCGTCGGGGAATTGGGCCGTCTCGATTCGTTTCGACGATGGATTCCTGGCCGGCCAGGACGTTCGACGTCTCACCGCGACCTTCGCTTGCGGAACGCGAGTGAACAACCAACCCTCGATCAATTTCATCTACCAGCCGGCGGCCTTCTCGGTGGTCGCCCGTGGAGCTCAAGCACCGGCCACCACCGCCGGATCTACCGGCAGCACTCCGGCCTCGGGCTCAGTCGATCCGCAGACCGGCGGCGTCGCCGCACCGTCACCTCTCGGCGGCTTCTCCATCCCGAGCGGCGAGTCGATCGATGCGGCCGGCGAACTGATCCTGCCACGCGCCTATCTCGACGGTGACACCCAGCAGCTCATCGAAATCGCCACCGGACTCGTCATCGGCGAATACGACCTCGTGTCGGGTCAGTTCGTCGATCCGAACACCGGCACCGTCACCGGCATCGTCGATCCGGCCACGGGTGAATTGATCGATGCGGCAACCGGCATCCAGATCGGCATCTCGACCACTCCCCCGAGTGCAAGCGATGGCATTGCGCTTCTCGGGCTGGGTAGCGAGGGCAACGTTGACGAAGCCACCGACGACTCCGGTTCGAACACTCTCGTGATCGTGCTTGCGGCGGTGGCCGGTGCACTGCTGCTGGCCGTGATCGCGCTGATCGTCAGCCGGCGCAAGAAGCCGACGTTGCCGCCTCCGCCGATCGCCTGATCAGGACAGCGCCAGACCCGACAGCGAGCCCTCGGCTCGCCAGTCCTCCAGCACTTTGACGAAGGCCACCGGCCCGGCTCCGTAGCTGCCGTTCTGCAGACTGCGAGCGGCTGGCTTGCCTTCGTTGTTGTAGTAGCCGGGCGTGCAGGCCTCGAGGTACTTCACGTTCATCTGCGAGAGACGCACGATCGTCTGCACCCATTCCTCTTCGGCGTCCGGTGTCGCCTCGATACGCGTGATCCCGCGGCTCTGCGCCTCCGACAACAGATACGCCAAGTGCTTGCTCTGCTCGTTCAGCATGTGCGGAAAGTTCACGGTGAAACCCGACTGGATGTTGCTCACCACGAAGCAGTTCGGGAAGCCGACACTGTGAAAACCGTGCAACGTGCGCGCACCATCGGCCCAGGCTTCGGTGAGGCTCACACCGTCACGGCCGTACACCTCGTATCCGGAACGTCGGGTGTACTCGGTCCCGACTTCGAAACCGGTCGCATAGATGAGACAGTCGATCTCGTACTCGACGCCATCGACCACAACCGCGTTCTCGGTGATCCGGTCGACACCTTGGCCGTCGGTGTCGATCAGGGTGACGTTCGGGCGATTGAACGTCTGCAAATACTCGTCGTGGAAACACGGACGCTTGCAGAACTGCCGATACCACGGCTTCAGAGCCTCGGCCACCTGCGGATCGCTCACAATCTCGTCGACCCGTGAGCGAATCTGATCCATCTTTTCGAAGTCGGCCAGTTCGAGATTTCGGGCCAATCCATCGGCCGACAGATCGGGCGACGACTCCTTGCGGAGTCTGATCAGGAGATTGCCGATGATGTCGGTCCAGCCGTCGTTCACCAGATCGACTTCGGCGAAACCACCCGACACCAAGGCATTGAAGTTGTCCATCCGCTCTTGCTGCCAACCGGGTTCGAGCGACTCGGCCCACTCGGGATCGGTGGGACGGTTGTTGCGAACGTCGATCGACGACGGCGTGCGCTGGAACACGAAGAGTTGCTTGGCGTGTTCGCCGAGGTGCGGAACGCACTGCACAGCCGTGGCTCCGGTGCCAATGATGCCCACCCGCTTGTCGGCGAGTTTCGTGAGGCCGCCGTTCGACGACCCACCCGTGTACTCGTAGTCCCAACGGCTCGTGTGGAACGAGTGACCGGCAAACGACTCGACACCGGCGATGCCGGGCAACTTCGGACGATGCAGAGGCCCGTTGGCCATGATCACGAAACGAGCCCGCATCTGATCACCGCAATTGGTGGCGATGATCCATCGCGTATCGTCCTCGTCCCAACGGATCTCGGTCACCTCGGTCTGGAAGCATGCATTGCGATACAGATCGAAGTGTCGACCGATCGCCTGACTGTGAGCGAGGATCTCGGGCGCCTTCGAATACTTCTCGGTCGGTATGTAGCCGATCTCTTCGAGGAGTGGCAGGTAAATGTACGACTCGACGTCGCACGCGGCTCCGGGATACCGATTCCAGTACCAGGTGCCGCCGAAATCACCGCCTTTCTCGATCACGCGGATGTCTTCGACTCCGGCCTCACGCAGACGAGCACCGGCCAACAGGCCGCCGAAACCTCCGCCGACGATCACCACGTCGATCTCGTCGAACAATGGACCACGCTCCGCACGGGCCACGTAAGGATCCTCGAGATAGTGCGCGAACTGTCCGGTGATCTCGACGTACTGCTCGTTACCGTCGGTGCGCAGGCGCTTGTCGCGCTCCAATCGGTACTTGTCGCGCAAGCCGTCGGGATCGAAGTCGATCGTCGTCATGTCGTACCCCCAGTCACGACCCGGCTCGGGTTCGAGCCGAACACCTCTACATCGAAGTCAATAATGTCAGCGAATCGAGTTCGAGGCATTGCTGGCCGTATTGGGTGGCCATCCGGACGAACAGATCGTCGCCTCGCTCCGTTCTGGCCGCCATCGAGGTGGCCAACACCGTGATGGCCAGACCCCAGAACGATCCGAATCGGTAGTCGCGCCAGCAGGTCTCGGCGTCGTAGGTGATCCCGGTCGCCGTCAACTGACGTCGATACTCCTCCACCAAGTCACCTTCGATCCCGGCTCGACGGTCGGGGTCGCAACTACTGGCGATCACGTAGGCCACGTCGACCATGCCCAGACCCTCGTTCGCCGTCTGCCAGTCGACCACCACGATCGGAGGCGCGCCTGCTTCGCGCGCGAGCAGGAAATTGTCGGGTCGGAAGTCGTAATGGGCAAGAGTGAGTGGCGTTCCGGTGCCTTGGGCCCAACGCTTCACGTTCTGTCCGAAGCTCTCGCAGATCCCGACGATCGACGCATCGAGACGGGAACCGAGGCGATCGAGGAAAGCCGGTAACAACATGGAATAGATCATCTGCAGAGCGTCGGACCGCTCGTCGATCGTGGTCTGCGCCGACGCCGACTGGGCGAGCGTCGTGTCCCCCCATCGAGGAGCGTGCAACTTCACGGCCTGTTCGATCGCCAATGCGGTCTCGTCGGCATTCAGACCGACGAAGTGATCGCCCTGTTCGGAACCCGACAGGTCTTCCATGATCAAACAGAAACCTTGTTCTTCCATACTCAGCGCCGCGTGGTAGCAGTGCGGTGCACGTACGTCGACCGTGTGAGCGAGGTTGCGATAGAAGTTCCACTCGGTCACGTACACGCTGCCGCCGAAGCCGGTCGCCCGTGCCGTTTCGTCAAGTGACGGGAACTTGCCCATGATCGTGGCCGGACGGCCTTCCGGCCGATCCCATTCGAGGGCGAATCGTGCGTTGCACCCGGTCTGGCCGGTGCCGACGTAACCGGCGAATTCACATGTCTGCAACATCGCGCCCTGCGACAACCCGGAGGCTTCGAGAACTGCTCGCATCCATTCGGTCTCGATGGCTTCGGGGTCGCTGCGGATCCCGAGGTGATCGGGGAACTGTGGCGTGGTGTCGGTCACGTGTCGGACGATAGTCCCCGGTCAGGATCGTCAAGTCATTCTCAATACGGGACATTCGAAACATTTCGCAAACTCGTACGGTTGTACCGTCGGAACACGAAAGCGGAGGTCACGAGTGAGAATCATCGGCGAAACGACGACGAGCGCAAGGAAGGCGTTCCGCTCGTTGGTCGCCGTCGCCGCGCTGGTCACCGCCGTCGGATCGACCCTCACCGCATCTCCGGCTGCCGCGTCTCTCCCGAGCCTCTCGAATGTCTCGAGCGACGTGACGAACGACGATTCAGTCGATCGACTGATCGTGCGCCGACACACCGGACAGACGAGCGAAGCGGCACGAGTGTTTCTCGCCGACGTACACGCCATCAAGATCGATTCTCCGGTGGTGATCGGCGACCGCTTCGAGATCTTCGATCTCGACGGCCCGATCCCCTTCGGTGACGCAATCGCCCTAGCCGACGAACTCGTCGCACGACGTCTCGTCGAGAGCGCCGAGCCCGACGTGTTGCGCACGTCCACTGCCGTTCCGAACGATCCGCGCTACTCCGAGCAGTGGTATCTCCAGACTCCCGCTTCGAGCACCCAAGGCATCGACTTGCCGAGCGCGTGGGACTTCTCGCGCGGTACGTCGAACGTCGTCGTCGCCGTGATCGACACCGGCCGCCTCGATCATCCCGAGTTGTCCGGACGTCTGGTCGACGGTTACGACTTCGTGTCGCAGACCAAGAACAGCAAGGACGGCGACGGCTGGGATTCCGACGAGACCGACGTCGGCGACTGGTCGGAGTCCGACGATCCTCTGTACACCTGCACGGTCGGAGATCCGTTCAAGCCGAGTTCGTGGCACGGCACCCACGTGTCGGGCATCGTCGCCGCCAACGGCAACAACTCGATCGGCATCACCGGCGTGGCTCCCAACGCCCGAATTCAACACGTTCGAGTGCTCGGCACCTGTGGTGGACGAACGTCCGACGAAGCAGTGGCCATCCGCTGGGCGGCTGGCCTCCCGGTCGACGGAGTCCCGCTCAATCCGACCCCGGCCAAGGTCATCAACTTGAGTCTCGGCTCGCAGACCGCCTGCGCCGCGGTCGAACAAGCCGCCATCAACGCTGCCGTTGCGGCCGGCGTCACGGTCGTGGTTGCGGCCGGCAACGCCGGACTCGACCTCGACACCAACAACTTCGCGCCGTCGAAGTGCGACAACGTGATCAACGTGGCCGCTCTGCGCTACGACGGAAGTCGAGCGTCATACACCAACTACGGATCGAGTGTCGACGTCGCCGCACCTGGCGGCCCGGGCGGCATTCTCTCGTTGTCGAACGGCGGCACCCGCACCGCCGATTCGTCGTGGACCTACGGCTACAAGCAAGGCACGAGCATGTCGACACCGATCGTGTCGGGTATCGCTGCACTGGTCTTGTCGGTGAACCCGAACCTGACGCCGGCCCAAGTGGAGGCGATCATCGAGTCGTCGGCTCGCCCCTTCCCCATCGGTGTCAGCACCCCGTGTTCGAGCAATCCGTCCGACACGTTCCACTGCGGATCGGGAATCGTCGATGCCGGCGCGGCCTTGCGACTGGCTGCGCAGCAGCTCCCGCAGAATTCCCCGCCGTCGACTCGCCTCGGTTCGACCGGTGATCGCTTCTCGACCAACCTCGCCGTCGAGGCACTCGCTGATCGCACCGACGTGATCCTCGTGAGCGGCTCGGTGTACCCCGACGGTCTGGCCGCCTCGGCTCTCGCCAAACAGGAGAACGCCGACATCGTGCTGGTTCCCCCGACCGGGCTCGGCTCCGCGCAGATCGCCACCATCGTGAACGAGAATCCGCAGACGGTGTGGATCCTCGGCGGCCCTCAAGCCGTTCCCACGTCGGTCGAGGCACAACTAACTACCGCCACGTCCCTCGGCGGCGCCGGAATCGATGCCTCCCGTATCGAACGGGTCTTCGGTGCCACGCGTTACGACACCGCCGTAGAAGTGTCCAAGCGCATCGACACGATTGCCTTCCTGGCCGCCCAACGGACCGCCATCGTCGTGCGCGGCGACAGTTTTGCCGATGCCGTCATCGCCGGACCGGCGGCCTTCGGAATCAGTGGTGGCATCGGATCCCATCCGGTGTTCCTCGTGAACCGCGACACGATTCCGGCGGGAGTGGTCGAGCAACTCCGTGACCGTCAGATCACGAACGTTCTCGTTGTGGGTGGCACCTCGGTGGTGTCGGAGGCCGTGCGCCTCGGCATCCAGTCGCTCGGGATCAACACCACACGCGTGGCCGGACCTGATCGTTATGCGACGGCCGCCGAACTCGGACAACTTCTCATCACACCGGTTCAGCTCGGTGGCTTCGGCTGGAACGCCGGTGACGTGGCCCTCGTCGACATCTCCGATCCGTCGCTCGGTTTCGACGCCATCTCGGCCGTCGGCACGCTGGGCCCGACCCGTCGCATCCTCCTCGGTGTCACCCCACTGCGACTGCCGGCGTCCACCGCCTCCTATCTGGCCACGCTCACCGATCTCACGACTCGGTTCACGGTTATCGGAAGTGCTGCGGCGATCCCCGACTCGGTGATCACCGAAGCGGCGCGCGCCCTCGCCTCCTGATCATCGACACCCGTGTCAGGGCGCCGGACGGTGCAGCAGAACCGAGGCCACGTCGATGCGCAGAACGCCATCCGAAACGTCGCCAGTTCCGTCGGCCACGATCGAGAAGTCGCCATATTCGTCCGACGGACTCGGCATCGGTGGCCACAAGAGAGTGACTCGACCGTCGACGGCCACCCGATCCTTCAAAGACTGACTGGCCGTCGGAACGCTCACGATTGGGCCGTCGACCTCGTAACGATGAGCCACTGCGTGCACGCCCTCGTCGCGCACGGTCAGCACATAGACGAAATCACGCCCGCCGAGACGTTCGTCGATCTGCACGGGATCGACACGAACGCTCACTGATGAACGCCCCACGAATCGAGATGGACCAGTTGGTCGGAGTCGAGTCGGTGAGCCGGTTTGAAGTCGTCACCGGTGTAATACGCCACCGGGAGGAGCGCCGTCTGCGTCCAGTCGTCGGGGATGCCGAGCAATGACGCGACCTCTTTTTCGTGGAAGAGGTGAATCGTCGTCCACGCCGTGCCGAGACCGCGGGCCCGTAACGCCAGCATGAAACTCCAGGCCGCTGGGAGAATCGAACCGTAGGTGCTCGCCTGAGCCACCACCATCGGAACCGACTCGACTCGGCCCTGCACACACGGGATCACGTGCACCGGAACGCGATCGAGGACTTCGCCGAGATACGTGGCCGACTCCATCACTTTGGGCATCACGTGCTCGCGCGGGTCGCCAGGTGGCAACGGCGGTGGATAACCCGATCCCGACATGACTTCGGAACCGCGCCGATACGCGTCGGCGATGGCGGCCCGCTTGTCGGGATCGGTTACCACGACGAACGACCAGTTCTGAGCATTCGTGCCCGTCGGCGCCTGGAAGGCAATGTCGATGCACTCGCGTACAACCTCGATCTCGACCGGACGCTCGAGGTCGAGTCGCTTGCGGACCGACCGAGTGGTGGTCAGCAATTTGTCGGCCGAAGCACGATCGATACCAGGAACCTGTCGTCCGCTCATGGGTCCGAGTCTTCCATGCGGGACAAATCCCGACTTGTCTGATCGGTTTTTGCGGGTTATAGTCCAGCAGGCGATGCCGATCTCGGCATGACACCTGCAGAAAGGATCTCCGACATGGCACTTCGTCTCGGCGACACCGCCCCCGACTTCTCAGCCGACACCACCCAGGGACGCATCTCGTTCCACGACTGGCTCGGCGACTCCTGGGGCGTTCTTTTCAGCCACCCCAAGGACTTCACCCCGGTCTGCACGACCGAACTCGGCTACGTGGCTCGCATCAAACCCGAATTCGACAAGCGCAACGTCAAGGTGATCGGACTTTCGGTCGATCCAGTCGACAGTCACGTGGCCTGGGAAGGCGACATCGCCGAGACCCAAGGAACACCGGTGAACTTCCCGATGATCGGCGACCCGGATCGGACGGTGAGCGATCTGTACGACATGATCCACCCGAACGCCAACGACACCCTCACCGTGCGCAGCGTGTTCGTGATCGGCCCCGACAAGAAGATCAAGTTGACGATCACCTATCCGGCTTCCACGGGTCGAAATTTCGACGAAGTCCTCCGAGTGATCGACTCGCTCCAACTCACCGCCAAACACAAAGTCGCCACCCCGGCCAACTGGACGAACGGTGAGAACGTCATCATCGGTGCAGCTGTCACCGACGACGAAGCACGACAGTTGTTCCCCCAGGGCTGGACCACCGTGAAGCCCTACTTGCGAGTTCTTCCGCAACCTAAGTGACGAATTCGGCGTCGATCCCGTCGTAGTAACGCTCGAGGTAACGGGCAGACTGAGAACATGTCTCAGGTCGCCTCCCCCACCGTGGCCGCTGCTGCGGTCGACGCCTACAAGATCTACGGCTCGAAGGACAGTGAAGTCCGAGCCCTGGACGGCATCACGATCACGTTCGACACCGGTCGGTTCACCGCGATCATGGGTCCCTCGGGTTCAGGCAAGAGCACGCTCATGCACTGTCTCGCCGGCCTCGACGACCTCACCTCGGGATCGGTTCGCATCGGCGACGACGACTTGGCCTCACTGAGCGACCGCCAACTCACCGCACTCCGACGTGAGAAGGTGGGCTTCATCTTTCAGGCCTACAACCTGATTCCGACCCTCACTGCGCTCGAGAACATCACCTTGCCCCTCGACCTCGGCAAGTCCGATCGCGATCAAGCCTGGATCGACACCGTCATCGACGCCGTGAACCTGCGCGATCGTCTCGACCATCGTCCAAGCGAGCTGTCGGGCGGTCAGCAGCAGCGAGTCGCCGTGGCTCGCGCACTGGCCAGCAAGCCCCACATCATCTTCGCCGACGAACCCACCGGCAACCTCGACAGTCGCACGGGTGCCGAGATCCTCACCTTCATGAAGAAGGCGGTGGCCGAACTCGGGCAGACGATCGTCATGGTGACCCACGATCCGGTGGCGGCCGCCTACGCCGATCGAGTCGTGTTCCTCGCCGACGGCAAAGTGGTCGACGAGATGATCGAACCCACGGCCGAACGAGTTCTCGATCGTATGAAGCAGTTCGGATCCTGACGGTCCCCATGGCCCGACCCGTCGTACGTCTCACACTTCGCGGCGTTCTCGCCCGGAAGTTCCGCATCCTCCTCACGACCCTTGCCGTGGTGAGCGGTGTGGCCTTCGTGTCGGGAGCGTTCATCCTCACCGACAGCGTGAAGAAGTCGATCAACGACCTCTTCGACGTGTTGAGCGAAGGCATCGATCTCGAGGTACGCAGTGTGGTGGCCTTCGGTGACCCGGCGCGTGCCGATCGCGACCCGATTCCGAACGAGCTCGTCGACACGATCGTGGTCGTCGACGGAGTGCGACAGGCCGAAGGCAACCTCTTGCGAACCGCCACAGTCATCAAGTCCGATGGCGAACCTCTTGCCACATCCGGTCCGTCGTTCGGTATCGCCTGGGTCGGACCCGACGGTCTCGACGGACGAACCCTCATCGAAGGCCGCGCCGCCGTCACCGACGGCGAAGTCACCCTCGACAAATCGTCCGCTCGTCGAGCCGGCCACGAGATCGGCGACCTCATCACCATTGTCGGTCCACGCGGCAAAGGCGACTTCACTCTCGTCGGCCTGACGGGTACCGGCGACACCGACGGTGGCGGTGGGGCATCGATTGCCGCCTTCGACCCCGTGACCGCCGACTCTTTCCTCGGCGCTAACGGACTCGTCGACTCGATCTACATCGCTCTCAGTGATGGCGTGTCGGTGTCGCTCGTTCAGGACGAACTCAACGCCATCCTGCCGAGCAACGTCGAAGTGATCACGGGCGAGCAGTCGGCGCGCGAAACCGCCGGCGCGATCAACGACATCATCGGCATTTTCGGCAACGTTCTTCTGGGATTCGCCGCCGTGTCGTTGTTCGTGAGTGCATTCCTCATCTTCAACACCTTCGCCATCATCGTGAGTCAACGACTGCGCGAACTGGCGCTCTTGCGAGCAGTGGGCGCGAACGTCCGCCAGATCCGTTCGATGATCATCGGCGAATCGCTCATCGTGTCGGTCCTGGCCACCGTTCTCGGCATCTTCGGCGGCATGGGTGTGGCCGTCGGAATCGTGGCCCTCTTCAACGCAACCGGCGCCGCCTTCCCGTCCGCGTCTCTGATCGTCTCACTTCGCACCATTATCGTGTCGGTGCTCGTCGGCGTGGGCGTCACCGTGGCCGCCGCCGTCATCCCTGCGTTACGCGCCGGACGGATCCCGCCCGTCGCCGCCATGCGTCCCGAACTCGGTTTCTCCGCTCTGCAGAAGAATCGACGTCTCGTCGTCGGCACCGTGGTGTTCCTCCTCGGCCTGTCGGCTTTCACGTGGGGAGTGCTCGGACAGCCGGGGGGCGCGGCCGGAACTCTGTCCACGTCGGGCCTCGGCGCCGTTTTTCTCTTCCTCGGGGTGGCAAGTTTGTCGACAACCGTCGCTGCACCAGCCAGTCGCCTGATCAGTCGCCTGCTACCTCTCCCCATCTGGCCGATGACGCGATCGATCGCCGGACGACTCGGCAGTCGCAACGCCCAACGCACTCCTCGACGCACGGCATCCACAGCCTCGGCTCTCATGATCGGCCTCGCCCTCGTGAGCACCGTCGCGGTCGTTGCGTCATCGATTCGCGAAACCTTCCGCGAACAGATCAGTCGCTCGGTGAGCGCCGACTTCTTCGTCACCAACGGGCCCTCCAATTTCCAGGGACTTCCGGTCGCCTTCGCCGAACGTTTGGCCGAGCTACCCGAGCTGTCCGCGGTCAGTCCATTCCGAGGTGCCGATGCCCTCGTGAACGGCGACCCGAAGGAGATCGGAGCGGTGCGCGGAAGTGCATTCGGTGGTCTGGTCGAACTCGACGTGCTGTCGGGATCGGTCGACTCCCTGGACGAGGGCAAGATCCTCCTCCATCGCGATCCGGCCAGTGACTACGGCGTCGACGTCGGAGACGAACTCACCATCACGTGGCAGAACGGCACCGAATCGATCGTCGAAGTCGGCGGCGTGTACGGCGACTCCACCCTCGCCGGCAACTGGCTCGTCGGCATCGATCTGCTCGCCTCGGTCTCGACCGCCGAACCGGTCGACTTCTTCATCGGCGCCAAGATCGCCGACGGTGTCGAGATCCCCGTGGCGCGGGCAGCTGTCGAAACGGTGGCCGAAGACTTCCCGAGTGCCGAAGTTCAGGATCGGGCCGAGTTCCAGCAGAGCCAAGAGGACCAGATCGACCAGTTGCTCACGATCATCTACGGACTGCTCGCCATCTCGATCGCCATCGCCGTTCTGGGTATCGCCAACACCATGGCCCTCAGTGTTTTCGAACGCACCCGCGAGTTCGGACTCCTGCGCGCCGTCGGCATGAGCAAGCGAACGCTGAAGCGATCGATCCGGTGGGAGGCGATCATCGTCGCCGTCTTCGGAGCGTCGCTCGGCGTGGTCATCGGCGTTCCGCTCGGCCTTGCCGTCGCCTCGGTCCTCCCCGACACCATCGTGTCGACAGTGGTAGTTCCCTTCGGCACCATCGTCAACATCTTGATCGCCGCCATCGTGGTGGGAATCGTGGCGGCCGTCGGTCCGGCTCGTCGGGCCGCCAAACTCGACGTCCTCGAGTCGATCTCAGCTCAGTAAAGCCGCCGCGAACTCAGCCGAAGTCGCGCAGGTCGTCGAAGATCTGTACGCGTCGACGCGCCGTTCGGGCCTCGTCGAGATAGCGCAGATCGGTCGAACGTTCGTCGTGCAGGGTCAGCAACGGGCGATTCTCGAGCGTGCGCTGGCACCCCGGACACCAGTAGACGAGGCGGCCGTCATCACCTTCGTCGCAACCGATGGTGCCGTGGCAACGACGGCAGATCTGACCGAGTCGTCCGTACACCTCGAGTCGTTCAGGCGCGTTCGACGAGAAACGACGGGCCAGATCGAGCAGATCGCGCCAGTCTTCGTCGTCGAGTTCGGAGCACTCGGTGAAAGGATCGAGCGACATGGCCCACAGTGCTTCCGATCGCACCACGTTGCCGAGTCCGGTGACCACGTGCTGATCGCCGAGGACGTCGACCACGCGCGACTGGCTCGGCACTTCACCCGCGATGCGGTCGATCACGACGTCGAGATCGGCGCGCACCACGCGCAGATCAGGTCCGGCGCCACCGCGTAACGGATGGCGACCGAGATCCGGGGTGCGGTACGTCTCGACATTCGCAGCGCCGAAACACACGGCGACTCGTCCGCCAGCCTCCACGACCACCCGGGCCGTCGCCATGGGCTTCGTCCAGCGTTCCTCGTCGCGATACAAGTGCCATTCGCCACCCCACCGAAGGGACGAATCGAGGACGATGCCGTCGTCGAATTCGACGACGAGACGCCGACGCTGGAATTCGACCGACTCGATCACGCTCGTCTCGGCCGGATGCGGGCCGATCGACAACGGTGCGTCGAAGCGAACGAGTGGTCGTCCGCACATGGCAGTCCGCATGGCCGACCCCACGCGCTCGATGCCCCTCGCTGCGAACACGAGAACAAGAATAAAGAAGTTGACGCGATCCGTGGTGGACGCTCGGTCACTACCCTTGCCGTATGAGCGAAGGTCGCGACGAGGACGACAACCTCGAACCAGTGGAGCCTCTGTCCGCGGTGAGTGACGACGCTCAGATGATGGCCACCGCCCGTCGGCGTTACGGCGCGGTGGGTGCCATGGTGGCCGGCGGCATGCTCGGCCTCGACCGCCTTCTCGGCCGCAAGCCGAAGGAGGAGTCGCCGGTCGTCTGGGAAACCTCGGGCGAACCCGAGGACATCGACCGGGGTATGACCATCGACATCGACGACGACACCTCAGTCGTCAGCCATCCCCAACGCGAACGACGACGAACCGTGCGCCGTCGACGAAGCTCCGAGACCGACGCCGGATGACCGGTTACGGCAACTCGCCCACGTGACCGAGGGCGAGACGTAGCAGTCGATCCTGGCCACCGGTCATTTCCGAGGCGATGCGCGGGCTGGCCGCTTCGGCCGGAGTGAACCAGGCCAGGTCGAGTGCCTCCTGAGTCGGTGTGCACTCACCGTCGACCGGGACCACGTAAGCCAGGCTCACCGCATGGTGACGAGGATCGGTGAAACCGCTGATGTCGGGGTCGGGGAAGTACTCGGCAATCGTGAACGGAGCCGGGTGCGGAGGCACGCGCGGGAAAGCGAGCGGTCCGAGGTCTTTTTCGAGGTGCCGGATCAATGCATCGCGAACGCGCTCACCGTACAGCACACGACCGCTGACAAGCATGCGGCTGATCGAGCCGTCAGCGGCCACGCGCAGCAGAAGGCCCACCTGGGTCACGCGTCCCTGCGAGTCGACGCGAACAGGCACCGCGTCGACATACACCATGGGCACGTTCGCCCGTGCCTGGGCGAGTAGTTCGGGGCTGAGCCACGAGGTCCGGGTGTCGACGTGATCGGTCACAGTCGCTTATTCTCCCAAATTTCGCCGGCCGATGCCGGCAAATGCGGTGCGCGCCTCGTCGACCCGAGTCCGAATCGGGCAGGTGTCGGCATGATCGTTCACGAGGCCCATCGACTGCATGAAGGCGTACATCGTGGTGGGCCCGACGAACGACCAGCCCCGTCGCTTCAGATCCTTCGACAAGGCGACGGACTCCGGGCTGGTGGCGAGGAGACGAATCTCGTCCCAGGTGGGCGCATGACTCCGCGGATCCGGCTCGTACCGCCAGACGAAGTCGGCCAGAGATCCGAACTCGTCGACCAGTTCCGCCACTCGGCCAGCGTTGCGAATGGTCGACTCGATCTTCCCCCGGTGCCGCACGATGCGCGCGTCGTCGAGAAGTTGTTGGACGTCACGCTCACCCATGATTGCCACCCGAATCGGATCGAAGTCGAAGAAGACTTCGCGAAACGCCGGGCGCTTGTTGAGAATCGTCGACCACGACAGACCGCTCTGGAAGCCTTCGAGGCAGATCTTCTCGAACAGGGTCCGGTCGTCCGCCACCGGAAAACCCCACTCGGTGTCGTGATAGCGGGTCATCGTCTCGGAGCCGATGGCCCACGGACAACGAGAGTCGGGCGTCGACGTCATGCGGCGACAGGAACTTCGCCCTCGACGGTCGTGCGAGTGAGTTCACGCCGGAAGCCGGCGTAATCGTTGAGAGCCAGGTGCTGGGTCGAGCGGTTGTCCCACACCACCACGTCTCCGGACTGCCATCGGTGTCGATACGTGAGGACCGTGTCGGTCGTGTGCGCGTGTAGAAAGTTCAAGGTCTCGAGGGCTTCGGTGCGTTCCAGATCGTCGAGATCGCGTACATAGGCCCGATTGAAGAACAGAACCGTCTCACCGGTCTCAGGGTGACGACGCACCAAAGGGTGACGCCGCTCGTCGTTCGCCGAGTCGTCGCATTCGATCGCCATACCGCGCATACCCGAGTGAACCAGCTGCATCCGGCGCGAATACGCGTCGCGCGCGGTGTGAACGGCCTTCAAGGGTCGAAGCCTGTCCTGAACGGTGGCGTCGAGGGCGCGCCAGGCGGCCGACATCGACGCGAACACGGTGTCGCCACCGTAGGGAGGGACGTCGACGGCGGCCAGGATCGTGAACGACGGCGGCTTGTCGAGGAACGAGAAGTCGGAATGCCAGGCTCCGCCGAAGTTGAAGGCCGCTCCTTCGTCGGCCTCCTTCACCACCCGGATGACGTCCGGATGCTCGTCCATCGTGCGGACGAAGGGAGTGTCGGCCGACGGCCCGAGACGTCGCGAGAACTCCGACTGCTCGGCCGGCGCGAGGTGCTGGTCGCGGAACACCGTCACCTCATGACGGCACATGGCTTCGCGCACAGCGGCCAATTCGCTCTCGGACAGGCGAGCGAGTTGCACCCCGAGGATCTCGGCGCCGAACACTCCGGTGACGGGACGGATCTCCACGGCCGAGACGCTAGCCACTTCGTTTCGGTCACCGCCCGAGAACTACGGTGAGGATCATGACCGATCTTGCGATCCCTCGCTTCGGCGAACTCCTCGGCCCGTACATCGCTCGGGTCGCACCCGAGACCATGCCGCGTTTCCTCGCTCTCCTCGAACGGGTCGCCGCCGACCGCTACCGACGTTGGGCCGACCAGCTGCCCGAGCACCGAGTGGGTCTCCTGCGCTGCGCCGACAGCGAGGACGAGATCGCCGATCACATCGACGGCGCCTTCGACCTCGACGAATCGCTACGTGAACAACTGGTCGCCCCGCTCCCTCAAGCCGTCCAGACGTATGACAAGTTGTTCGCCCCTCTTGCCATCTGGGATCAGTTGCGCATCCAGGCCGACGCCGAACGCCAAGGTGCGGCCGCCTGGCGAGGTATCGCGTCGCGGCACCCCGATCCGGCCGTGATCGACATCCTCGAGACGTGCTCCCGACTCGAGGAGGCGTCGGCCGATTTCCTCGACGAACTGATCGCCTCCCACGCCCCCTGATCGACCTGTATCGTCGGCGCTCGTGTCCACGAGCCGCCTCATCAGAACTCTTCAGGCGGCGACGTTCGTCCTGGCCGCGTCCTACGGCGTCATGTTCACGATGCTCGACGACTACCGCGACGAGTACGGCATCTCCGAGACGTCACTCGGTCTCGTGGTTGGTGTGGGCTTCTTCGCCTCGTTCGCGGCTCAACTGACTCTCGCGCCACTCGCCGATCGGGGGCACGCGCGTCGACTGCTCGTGATCGGCTTCTCGTCGCTCGTGACCGGATGTGTCCTCATGGGATTCGGCACCACAGCCCTCATGATCACGCTCGGACGCGTCCTCATGGGTATCGGCGCCGGCATGTCGCTTCCAGCCCTTCGCCGCATCATCATCGTCAGCGACCCCGACAACATGGGACTCAACATGGGTCGACTCGTGAGCGTCGACGTGGCCGGCTTCGCCAGCGGACCAGTTCTGGCCGTGGCCACGGTCGAGCCGATCGGCATCCCGGCCCCGTTCGTCGTTCTCGCCGCTGCCACACTCGTCATCGCCACGCTTCTCTTCCGCAGCAACATCCCCGAGACCGCAACCGACGAGCGGTCGACCGAACGTTTCGCCTTCGATCTCCTCCGCAATCGAGGAGTCGCCGGCGGTGTTCTCATCGGACTCTCACTCTTCCTCATGATCGGCACGTTCGATTCGCTCTGGGCGATCATGATGGAAGACCTCGAAGCGCCGTCGTGGATGGCCAACATCGGCATCACGTTGTTCGCTCTGCCGATGGTCTTCCTCGGCCCCTACGGCGGGAAGTTGGCCCAACGCGTGGGCCCGTACCACGTCGGTGCGCTCGGCATGCTCGTCGGCGCGGTGTGCATGTCGTTCTACGGACTCCTCCCCAGTCCGTACCTCATGATGCTCGTCTTCTTGCTGCACGCGACCAACGACGGCTTCACCGTCACGAGTTCGAGTGTCGCGGTGGCCGAGGCGGCCCCTACCGAGCGTCAGGCCGGAGCCCAAGGACTCCTCGGTGGCATGCAGACCCTCTTCGGTGGACTGGCGGCGTCGGCGGCCGGTTGGAGTTACGACAGCTTCGGTCGGGGTCCGACCTTCGTCGCCTCGTCGGTCGCCATCGTCGTGCTCGTCGGGTCGGGGTACGCCCTGGCCGGCTCCTATCGCACACGACGACCCGACGAGGATCCGGCTCCGGTGCTCTCGGCGTGACAACATCGGAGCGTGGGTTTTCGCGACGGTGACGGCTGGGTCTTCTGCCAGAGATGTCAGGCTCGCCACTGGGGTCTCTACGGGGCCGCCGGATTGCTGATGGTACGACGTGACCTCGAAACTCCTCACGTCCTTCTTCAACTTCGCGCCGCCTGGACCCACGGCGGAGGAACCTGGGCGATCCCCGGTGGTGCACTCGATTCACACGAGGAGCCAATCGCGGCTGCAGTGCGCGAAGCGTGGGAAGAGGTCGGTATCGACATCGAGGGCATCGACGTGAAGGACGTCTTCCACGACGACCATCTCAATTGGGCGTACTACACCGTGGTCGCGCACGTGGGCGCCGACGTGATCGTCTCGGAGGGCAACTACGAATCCGATGCCATCGAGTGGGTGGCGATCGACGAGGTCGAGTCGTATCCGCTGCACACCGGATTGCGCAGCACGTGGCCGACCGTGAAGGAGATGGTGGCGGCTACTCTCCGGTGAATGAAGACCACCGCAGCAGTCCTCCGCGCGGGCAACGGCCCGTTCACGGTCGAAGAAATCGAACTGGGCGACCCCGGTCCCAACGAAGTCGTCGTGAAGGTCGTGGCCGCCGGAATGTGCCACACCGACTTGTTGTCGCGTGAACTTCCACCCGAATTCTTCGGTGGACCCCAGGTGTACGGACACGAAGGCGCCGGAGTCGTCGAAGTCGTCGGTTCGAACGTCACCTCGGTGAAACCCGGCGACAAGGTCGTCCTGTCGTTCAACTCGTGCGGCGCGTGCCCCTCGTGTCTCAAGCGTCGTTTTCCGTACTGCTTCGACTTCCAATTGCACAACATGATCGGCGGACGCCCCGACGGCACGTCGGCCTTCACCGACTCCTCGGGTGCTCGCGTGGGCTCGCACTACTTCGGCCAGTCGTCGTTCGCCGCCCACACCGTGGTGGCCGAACGTTCGGTGGTCAAAGTCGACGACTCGGCACCCATCGAGCGCATGGGCCCACTCGGTTGCGGCATCCAGACCGGCGCCGGCGCGATTCTCAACACTCTCGCGGTGGAGGCCGGTTCGAGCGTCGTGATCACTGGTGCCGGTGCACTCGGACTGAGTGCTGTGATGGCTGCCAAGGCAGCCGGTGCCGGCACGATCATCGCCGTCGATCGCCACCAGTCACGACTCGACCTGGCCCAGAAATATGGCGCCACCCACACGTTGTCGGGTTCACCGGCCGAGATCACCGCCACCATTCGTGAAGCGACGGGCTACGGCAGCGACTACGCCTTCGACACCACCGGCAACGCCGCTCTCGTGCGCGCCAGTCACGACGCACTGAACGTGACGGGCACCATTGCTCTCGCCGGCGTCGGCTTCGGCGATCTCACGATCGACTTCCTGTCGATGATCAGTGGTCGCACCATCACGGGCGTGATGGAAGGCGACTCGATCCCCCAGGAATTCATCCCCCGTCTGGCCGCGCTCAACGCCGAGGGCAAGTTTCCGTATCACGAACTCATCACCGAGTTCCCGCTCGATCGGATCAACGAGGCCGAAGCCGCCAGTGCGAACGGGTCAGTCATCAAACCCGTTCTCCTGATGCCCCACTGATCACTGGGAACTGGTGTTCTGGTGAGGAAATTTCACCGTATGGGTCAAGATCCCGCGCCAGATCACCGGGTTACGGTGGGGACATGTCCGAGATCCCCCGATTCGACCGATCGTCGTCGGCCACCGAGATCGTCGAGGCCTTCCGCACCGCTGGCTGTGCCGTGATCGAACGGCTGGTCGACCCCGAAGTGGTCGATCGGGTTCGCGGCGAGATGGATCCGCACATCGCCGCCACGCCCACCGGCGGCGACGACTTCTCGGGTCGCAACACCACCCGAACCGGCGCCTTGCTCGCCCGTTCCCGGTCGAGTGTCGACATGGTGGCCAACCCCCTCGTCCTCGAGGTGGCCGAGAGCGTGCTGTCCCCCAATGCCAGCAGTTTCCAATTGCACCTCACCCAGATCATCGCGATCGGTCCCGGTTCGACTGAGCAACCACTGCACCGAGACCAGTGGTGCTTCGACTTCTTCCCGTTCCCCGAAGACATGGACGTCGAGGTCTCGACCATCTGGGCGCTCGACGACTTCACCGAGGAGAACGGTGCCACCCGCATCATTCCCGGTTCGATGCTCGACCCGAAGGAGGCGTGCGCCGATGTTCACCGGGCGGTTCCGGCGACGATGCCGAAGGGTTCGGTCGTGTTGTACAGCGGTCGCACCATCCACGGAGGCGGCGCCAATCGCTCCGACAAGATTCGTCACGCGCTGAACGTCGACTACGTCCTCGGTTGGTTGCGACAAGAGGAGAACCAGTACCTGTCGTGCCCGCCCGACGTGGCGCGCACGTTGCCCGAGCGAGTGCAAAAGCTCGCCGGCTACGCGCTCGGTGCCTACGCACTCGGCTACGTCGACGACGTCCGCGATCCGCGCGACTTCCTCGCCGGAGTGTCGGGAACGTCGTCGTTCGGCGGCGACACGATGGGCAACGCGCACTTCGGAGGCGCGTCGTTCAGCTCGCCGAACGATCCACGCTGAACATCACGCGATCAGGACGGCTTCGTCACCGACCGAGAAGGTTCCCGGCTTGACGATGCGCGCGTACGCACCGACGTTCTGATCGAGGTCGCGCACGATGTGGCGCAAGATGGCCCGATCCTCCGGAACGTCGTCGTTCACGGCCTGAGTGACCATGACACAACGCGGGCACGGTCCGATGAACTCGAACTCGGCAGTACCGATCGTCATTCGACGGCCCGTCCAGCCGAACTCCGGATGGCCGACTTCATCGCCGGTGTCGATCACGAAGTTCGGCCGGAAACGGCGCACGTCGACCACCGAGTCAGGAACCGCATCGGTCAACGAACGCAGAGCCGACGTGGTCATGATCATGAGCGGCCAGCAGTCGTAGTACGTGCCGGGCGGCGATTCGAACTCCATGATCACCGGCGGAAACTGACCAAGATCGGGCAGCGGTTCGTCGTCGTCACGTCCGAAGATCGATCGCAACTCCGCCATCACGTCGTCGGAATCGGGACGGCCGCGACGGTAGTGATCGAGATCACCGGCCGGACGCAGATGCTGTAGTGCCACCTGCCGTCCGAGTTCGTCGCTCAGCACTGCATCGAGATCGAGATCGTCGGTCGTGAATCGGCGTCCGTCGGGAAACTCGATCTCGACGACGTCGTCGACTCCACGAGCATCGGGATCGACACGACGGGCGGCCAGGCGCATGAGCCCACCGATCTTCTTCGCACCGCGAATTCCACCACTGTCGAGATCGCGAACGGCCCAGATGCGATCGCCCACCAGGCCGAGTTCGTCGAGTACGGCCGAGTCGACCGTCCCGCCGATCATCGACTTGACCGGGTGAATCCAGATCTGTGAGACGTGCACGACGACAGCTCGGTCAGCGCTGCGTGCCGACCTTCAGGTCCTTGAAGGGCATGTCCTTGTCGACCATCGGTTCACGGGGCAAGCCGAGGACTCGGTCACCGATGATGTTCTTCTGGATCTCGTCGGTCCCGCCGGCGATACCGGACTGGAAGCTGTTGAGGAGTCGCTTCGACCATGCTTCTCCGCGGCTCGACGTACCTTCCCAGGCATCGGTCTCGGGACCGACGAGTCGACTGATGAGCGGGCGCATCATCCAGGCGATGCGCGAACCGTGCAACTTACCGAGCGAGCCGCCGGGTCCCGGCACACGTCCGGCCTTCATCTCGGCGCGGGTGCGCATGGCAACCAACGACTTGGTGGTCTCTTCGCTGTAGAGCTTCATGAGGTCCTGGCGAACGACCGGATCGGAGATCTTGCCGTTCTTCTTGGCCACTTCGATCAGGCCGTCGGCGAGCGTGTGGGTAACACCGCTCGTGGATCCGGTACCGATGGCCACGCGCTCGAACATGAGCATGGCCGTCGCCTGGTTCCAACCGTTGTTGAGCTCGCCGAGTAACCACGACTTCGGGATGCGCACGTCGGTGAGGAAGATCTCGTTGAAGTGCTTGCCGCCGTCGATCTGGTGAATCGGACGAATTTCGACACCCGGGGCCTTCATGTCGATGATGAACATCGAGATTCCGGCGTGCTTGGGGGCTTCTGGATTGGTGCGAGCGATGATCACGCCGTACTCGCACACGTGCGCGAGAGTCGTCCACACTTTCTGGCCGTTGAGGACCCACTCGTCGCCGTCGAGCTCGGCCTTGGTTTGCAGACTCGCTACATCAGATCCGGCACCTGGTTCGGAGAACATCTGACACCACATCGTGCGACCGGCGATGTTGTCGGGCATGAACTGCTTCTTCTGCTCCTCGGTACCGAACTGGTTGAGAACCGGAAGGCACATACCATGGCTGATGACCAACTCGTAGGTCATGTCGGGACACGTGCCGTATTCCTCGCGGTAGATGCGCTCGTGTCCCTTGGTGAGTCCGGCGCCGCCGTACTCAGTCGCATAGGTGAGACCGGCCAACCCGGCCGCCGCGAGCTTCTGCTGAAAGGCACGTCCGGTCTCGATCGAGTTGACGCCCCGTTCGCTGCCCGTCGCGTTCTGGGCGAGAAATTCGCGAACTTTGGCGCGGAAGGCCTCGGTATCGGCCGGTGACAACGTCTCTTCAGTAGCAGCACTCATGGCCGAATTCTGCCACTGGCCACCCCTCGACAGCCCTATCGGAGGTCGTGACGGGGATCTCGCCCGAGGTCAGAAGCGGACCGGCATCGAGTGGATACCGGCGATGAAGCTCGAATGCATGCGCTCGGCCACGCCATTGGATTCGAGATGAGGCATTCGAGTCAGGATTTCCCGGAACATCACCATCAACTCCACTCGAGCCACGTGCATACCGAGGCACAAGTGGGGACCGCCCGCGCCGAAGGCAACGTGCGGGTTGGGGTCGCGTGCGACGTCGAATTCGTCAGCCCGATCGAACACGTCCTCGTCACGATTGGCCGATCCGTAGAACATCACCACTCGATCGCCCTTCGGAATCTTCTGACCACGAATTTCGACGTCCTCCATGACGGTGCGCTTGAAGTGGGCCACGGGGCTCGTGTACCTGAGCATCTCTTCGATCGCCGTCGGCAGTAGTCCGTCGACATCAGCCATCAACTTCGTTCGTTGATCGGGATGATCGAAGAGGAGTTGCATCCCAGCGGCCAGCAGATTACGAGTCGTATCACCTCCGGCGTTCACGAGCAGAAGGAAGAACCACTGGAACTCGGAGTCGGTGAGGCGATCGCCGTCGATCTCGGCTTCTACGAGAAGGGTCGCCAGATCGTCGCTCGGATTCGAGCGTTTGAAGTCGGCCACCGACTGCGCATAGCCGAGCATCTCCCCGATCGCGGCCATCTTGACCTCGGGCGGTGCGACGGTGTCGTCGTTCGTGTGCATGATCTCGGTGAGGTCGTAGAGACGTTCGCCATCGACGCGAGGCATCCCCATGAGTTCGGCGATCAGCCCGGACGGAAGACGGCCGGCGATCTCGCTCACGAAATCGCACTCACCACGTTCGATCACTGCGTCGACAATCTCGCGTGCGAGTTCTTCGATGCGAGGACGCAACAAAGGCGCGTTCTTCGGGGTGAAACCGCGGCTCACGAGCAACTTGAAACGATCGTGTTGCGGTGGATCCATGTTGAGCATCATCTGCCGACCGGCGAACAGATTGGCCTCGTCGGGATCGGGAAGCATCGACGTCTTCTCGTACGAACTGAAGATCTTCGGCGAGCGGCTCACCGTCTTCACGTCGTCGTACTTGGTGAGCGCCCAGAAACCCGGGCCGCTCTCCGGTGGCTCGTGGTGCCAGAAGACGGGCTCGTTGGCTCGCAACCAGGCGTACTGTTCCCACGGGTGCCCGCGCTGGGCGAACACCTCGGGCGAGATCAGGTCGATCTGTTCGGCTGTGATCACGTTCCCCTCCCGAACGCGTCGAAACGTCGTGAGTTCAGGGTCCGACGACGTCGGCGAACTGGACGCGCAGATCCTTCTTCAGTGCCTTGCCCGACGGATTGCGCGGCACGACGTCGACGAAGCGCACCGCCACCGGCTGCTTGAAGCGTGCCAACTTGCCTTCGCAGTGGGCCAGCACGTCGGCCTCGGTGAGTGCGGAATCCTTCTTCACCACGATCGCGAGCGGCGACTCGCCCCACTTCTGCGAAGGGATGCCGATGACCGCCGTCTCGGTGACACCGGGGTGACTCATGATCACGTTCTCGATCTCGGCCGGGTACACGTTCTCTCCACCCGAGATGATCATGTCCTTGATGCGGTCCTGGATGAAGACGTAGCCCTCCTCGTCCATGATTCCGCCGTCACCGGTGTGCAGCCAGCCGTCCTTCAGAGCATCAGCGGTGGCGTCGGGACGATTCCAGTACCCGAGCATGATGTGGCCGCCGCGCACGAGAACTTCACCCGATTCGTTGGGGGCACATTCGGTGCCGTCAGGGCGCACGATCTTCACGTCGGAAAGGAAGAAGCTCTTGCCCGTCGATCCAGCCTTCTCGAGTGCGTCGGCCGGCATCGTCACACAGGCTGGACCACACGTCTCGGTGAGTCCATACACCTGGCTGATCTCGATACCGATCTTGTAGTACGCCTCGATCAAGGGAACCGGGACCGGCGCCGCCCCCGTCAACAGCCATCGCACATGTTCGTGCTTGTGCTTCGCAGGGTCGTGCACGAGCAACATGAACTGAAGCATGGCCGGAACGAGGAGTCCGTTGTTGATGCGCTCCGAGTCGATGAGTTCCCAGACCTTGGTCGGGTCGAACGCCTTCATGAGAACGTGAGTTCCACCGATGAAGATCGTGCCGAGTGCCGGTGTGAGGGCACCCACATGGAACATGGGCATCGGGTTGATGTAGCGATCGCCCTGTCCGAGATCGGCCGTCGTGCACATGGTGGCCAAAGCCCAGTACTGCGTGTCGTGCGAGTGCATGACACCCTTCGGCAAGCCCGTCGTGCCCGAGGTGTACATGATGTAGAGGAGGTCGTCACCCGATGCCGTGACCGGCGGTTCGATGGGCTGTTCCTTGGCCGACTCGGCCACGTAGTCGTGCGCGAAGTCGGGCTTGTTCGCCGCCGATCCGACGTAGAGCCACGCACTGACGTCGGTCTTGGAGCCGCGCGACTGCAGGTCGACGGCGACCGGTGCGAACTCTTCACCGAACACGAGTGCGGTGGTGCCCGAGTCCTTCAGGATGAACTCGAGTTCGTCGGCGACGAGACGCCAGTTCAGCGGAACGATGACCGCGCCGAGTTTTGCCGTGGCGAAGAACGACGTGAGGTACTCGGCCGAGTTCATGAGGAGAAGGCCGACGCGGTCGCCTTTCTTCACTCCGGCGCGCATCAGGAGCTGCGCGGCTTTGTTGGTCTCGGCGTTGAGTTCGGCATAGGTGTACCGGCGCTCGGCGGCGACGTCGTACAAGGCCTCCATCTTCGCGTTCACGTGAGCGCGGCGGGCGAGCAGATTTCCGATGTTGATCGCTGTCGTCATACCCGACATCGTGTCACAGGAAACCGGTTTCGGGTAGAGCCGGGCTCAAGGAAGCGGATACCCCGCGGCCGAGGCCTTCACCGCATCGGCGTCCTCGGGCAGGATCGCACCGTTGGCCACGGCGCTGTCGACCGCTGCATCCCACTTCGCCCGGAAGTCGGCTTTGTCGGCGTACAGGCTGGCCAATTGCTCGTCGGTGAACGAGGCCGTAGTGCCGAACAGTCCGCAGAAGCTCTCACCCGACTGGCCGAGACCCGACAACGCGGCTACCGGTACATCGACATGGGGAGTACGAATGCCACCGAGGGCATTGCCGTTCGCGTCGAGTTCGTATCCGGTGAGATCGGCGTTGGCCTCCAACTTCGGTGTGGAGGCTGGAGCCACTCCGGTGCGAACCCAGTTGTCGAGGGCGCGCACCGCAGCGCGCAACACGTACGTGTGCGGACCGGCATTGATCGGCTTCTCACAGGTCACGATCCCGAAGTACACAGAAGAAGGAGCGTCGAGCATGGCCGCGAACAGTGCATCGTCACCTCCACCGTCGCCGGTATCGGTCTCGCTGATCCCGAGGCTGTACGCGTCGGCGTGGGCGGTCCCGGTCACTTCCCAACTGCGGAAATTGTCGGTCGCGGGCTGTTCGGCGCGGCGATACCCGAGGCGGTCACCCACCACGTCGGTCTCGGCCGAAAACACCAGAACCGGACGTCCGACATCGCGGATCTGCGCGATCTCGGGTCCGGTCACGCTCGGTCGCGGCTCGGAGAGCAGATTGGCGGCACGGGCTCCGCGACTGTGGACCAGATACGCGTGGTACACGTCGTGAAGCGGTGCAAGCGCATTGATGTAACTGGTGAGTCGGAACGCCGATTGCGACTCACCAGCCGCGATCACGCGCTCGGGTGTGAGGCCGCCGAGCAGTGTCGACGACTCGTTCCACACGAGAGCACCTATCTGGCTGAACATGTCGTAGCTGTAGTCGTCGCCGGGATGATTCAACGTTTCGTACCGTTCGGGGTCGGCAATCTTCAGCACCCGTGGTGCCCCGGTCGGATTGCCGCCGCCTTCCACGCCGACGCGCTGGGCCGAGACACCGACCCACACCATGCCCGAACGCAAGATCTCGTTCTTGGCCAGATCGAACGACGGCGACACGTCGAGGCCGGCCGTCACGTTCAGCCACTCGACCATGACGGTTCCGTTGAAGCGGGCCGGATCTTCCGGCGCGCGCACCACGATGCGCGTGGCGTAGTCGGCGGTGTCGTGCGGAGCGACGGACCACTCGCCGTCGGTCGAGAGTTCGGTGTCGGACGTATAACTCGACGCCGTGCCGCGCACGAAGAATTCGTTCTCGGTGTATTCCCACGTCGTCACGTCGAACGGGCTGACTCCGAGGACCACTTCGCCGAGCCCACCGGTGATCGGACCTTCGATGGCCGCCGCCGCCACGTCGGTGAGAGTCGGCCTCGTCGGCGCGTACGGGGCCTCGCTCGTGGTGGTGGTCGGCGCCTCGGTAGCGACCGGGGCCACCGAGGTCTCAGTTGCCACGGTCGGAGCCACCGAATCGCTGGATCCACCGTCGTCACCACCACACGCAACAAGGAGCAGGCAAACAGCGGGGATCAAGCGTCGCATCATGTGTGCGCAACGTAGTCCGCCACCCGGAACGATGTTGGATCGGCGACTTGATAGATACCCCATAGGGTATATAAGGTGAACCCATGAACCGCCGACGAATGATCCTCTCCCTCGCTGGACTCACCCTCGCCCTCGGCCCCATGGTTGGCTGTGGAGGAGACAGCTCGGCCACCCCGGAACAGCCCGCCGTGGCCGCCGACCCATCAAGCACAAACTCTTCAGACGAAGCACCCGCAAAGGACACTCGCATGATCATCGACGTTCGCACGCCCGCCGAATTCACCGGCGGCCACCTCGACGGGGCCGTCAACATCGACATCCAGTCCCCCGATTTCGCAAGCCAAATCGACGCTCTCGACCGCAATGGCTCCTACGTCGTGTACTGCCGTAGCGGTAACCGCTCGGGGATGGCCATGACCCAGATGCTCGATATGGGCTTCACCGACGTGAGCAACGCCGGCAGTGTCGAGGAGGCGTCGAACAGCCTCGGTATCGCCGTCGTCAACTGATCATGTCCGAGTCGCGCATCGTCGTCCAAAGGGCCGACTCTCGACCGCACACGAACATCTCGTGGCTCGACAGTCGGCATTCGTTCAGCTTCGGATCGCACTGGGATCCGAACAACACCGGGCATGGACTCCTGCTCGTCAACAACGACGACGTCGTGCGCGCTGGTAGTGGATTCGACACGCATCCCCACCAGGACATGGAGATCGTCACCTGGGTCCTCGACGGTGAACTCGAGCACAAGGACAGTGAAGGCAACCGCGGACTCCTCTACCCCGGTCTCGCGCAGCGCATGTCGGCCGGCACGGGTATCTGGCACTCCGAAATGAACCCGAACGGCGACACCGACGTGCACTTCGTGCAGATGTGGGTGCTTCCCGACACTGAACGGGTCGATCCGAGCTATCAGCAGCTCGACATCAACAGCGAACTCGCCAAGGGTGGCCTCGTGCCGATCGCATCCGGGAAAGGTCACGACGCGGCCATCAGCATTCGTCAGCGCGACGCCATCCTGTGGGGCGGACGTCTCATGGCCGGAGAGACCGTTCGCGTTCCCGACGACCGACACGTCCACATGTTCCTCGCTCGTGGTTCGGCGTCGCTCGATCACGCCGGTGAACTCGCAACGGGCGATGCTGCTCGGCTGTTCTCGGTGGGCGACATCGGTCTCGTGGCTGGTGACGACGGCGCCGAGGTGCTCGTCTGGGCCACGGCCTGAGGCCCGAATCACGGCAACTACTGTTCGTCCATGCCCAACCAGCACTCAGCCGAGGCCGCCGTCGCCGCCCACGTCGACGCTTGGAACTCGATGGATCGCGACAGTTGGGTCGGGCTCTTCTCTCCTGACGTGGTGTTCGAAGATCCGGTCGGCGCACCACCAAAAGTGGGCCTCGATGCGGTGCACAAGACGTGGGATCGCTCGTTCACGCCGGGTCGTCGATGGACTCTGCATCCTCGACAGATCGTGGCCGGAGGTGACGTGGAGGCCGCCGTCGTCATGCACAACGTCGGCGAACTCGACGACAAACGCGTGGAAGTGAGCAGTGTCGAAATCTTCTCAGTCGATACGAACGGCCTCATCGTGCGCATCCGAGCGTTCTTCGATCAGCCGACCGAGTTCACTCTCGCCGACTGGTTCACTCCCGAACGCTCGGAATGATCCTCGCCATCAGACGGTGAGTGTGTTGATGAAGATCTGCCACGCGAGAGCCGACTTCGCCGTGAGACTCAGGATCAGATACACCTTCTCGCCGAAGAGGTAGTCGGCCCACTTGCCGATGCGCTTGTACTGGAGCCACTGGTTGAGAGCGAAGCAGTTGAAGAACACGAAGATGCTGGCGAAGATGCCGTAGACGAAGTTCGGCATGTCACTGCCAGGACCGATGAGGTAGATCAAGAGTCCGATCCACGGTGCCACTCCGGCGATGCAGCCGAACCAGAACGGCGCCCACCACACTTTCTTGCCCGGCTCGTTGACGACTTCCATCACCCAGCCGAACAGGATCATCGCCACGTTGGCGCCCGCGATGGCGATGAGCCCGGCCACGTCACCGATCCCAAAGATCATGGCGATGAGAAGGATCATCAGAGTCGACGACAACGAGTACTCGACCCAGCGGAAACGATTCACTTCTCGTTCGAGTCCGGCCACGTAGCGAGAGCGGCCCCATGGCGATGCGACGAGCACGTGAAAGATTGCCGACAGAATCAGGAAGCCGAAAACTCCGTACGCAATACGTACGTCGAAGAGGCGATCGAGTCGTTCGATGTCGAGCCGACCATTGGGTGCGTCGTTCCAGAAGAAGCTCGTGACCGGAAGTGTGAAGTCGTTGGCCGCAACCAATACGACGACGGCCTGAACGGCGTGAAGGACTGCAGCTCCGACGTTGAGTCGCTGGAGTCGTGACTGCCTTGCCTGATCGATTGTCGACATGAGTACCTCCTCGGTCCGAGGTCGAGCCTACGGAATTCGTGGTGTCGGCGAGTTCGAGAACGAAAGATCGACCACCTCTGTTACCGTTCTCGCGTGACTCTCGACATCAGCCAGAAGGACGCCACCGTCCACACGTCGTCGTTCAATCGCTCACGGGAGTTCAATCTCGACCCGGCCGACTTCGATCGAGCACAGCGAGGCTGGATCGCCTCACTTGCCGACGTTCACGTGCGCGACAACGAAGGCCGAACGGCGAGCAACATCGGGCGCTACGACTTCCTCCACGACGACTACCCCGACACCGTCCACCCAAGTCTGTGGAGACAGGCCCGCCTCAACGCCCATCACGGTCTCTTCGAGGTGGCCGAAGGCGTGTGGCAGGTACGCGGCTACGACATCTCCAACATCACGTTCGTACGCGGCGAAGAGGGATGGATCGTGATCGATCCACTCACGGTGGAAGCGACTGCTCGGGCTGCCTACGACCTCGTGACCGAACACCTCGGCCATCGTCCGGTCACCGCCGTCATCTACACCCACTCGCACGCCGATCACTTCGGCGGCGTTCTCGGTGTCACCTCACAGGCCGACGTCGATGCCGGCAAATGTCGGGTGATCGCGCCGGTCGGATTCCTGCATGAGACAGTCGGCGAGAACGTCATCGCCGGCGTCGCTATGGGTCGGCGCGCCACCTACCAGTTCGGACCTCTCCTTCCGAGTGGACCCAAAGGGCACGTCAACTGCGGACTCGGACTGTCGATTCCGGTCGGGCCCCCTGGACTCATCGCACCCACCGAGGACGTCATCGAAACGGGTGAGATCAAGGTCGTCGACGGAGTTCGCATCGAATTCCAGCTCACACCCGAGACCGAAGCGCCGGCCGAGATGAACTTCTTCTTCCCCGACCAGGGGTGGTTGTGCATGGCCGAGAACTGCTCGCACACCATGCACAATCTCGTCCCGATCCGAGGAGCGCTGGTGCGCGACTCGTTGTCGTGGTCGAAGTACATCAACGAAGCGATCGAACTGTTCGGTTCGCGCACCGAGGTGATGTTCACGTCGCACAACTGGCCTCGTTGGGGAGCCGACGACGTGCACGGGTTCTTGTCTCTGCAACGCGACATGTACCGCTGGATCCACGACCAGACCATGCGACACGCGAATCTTGGTTTCACCCCGCTCGAGATCTCTGAACATCTGGAACTCCCCGAGGAGTTCCTCGCCGAGACCCACACGCGCGGCTACTACGGCGACCTCGTGCACAACTCGAAGGCCGTGTACCAGCGCTATCTCAGTTGGTACGACGCCAACCCGGCCAACTTGAACAAGTTGCCACCGACCGAAGCCGGGAGGCGTTATGTCGAATTGGCCGGCGGACCGGCCGCGTTGCTCGTCACAGCTCGGCGCGCCTTCGACGCCGGCGACTATCGCTGGGTCGCCGAACTCGTCAACCATCTGGTGTTCGCCGACCCTTCCAACGAGGAAGCTCGATCGCTCCAGGCCGACACTCTGGAACAACTCGGCTACCAGAGTGAGTCGACCACCTTCCGCAACGCGTATCTCATGGGCGCGCAAGAGCTCCGGCACGGCCCCCCACAACTAGGAAATTCCACCGTCCGTGGTCGAGGCATCCTCGCCGCCATGACGATCGAACAGATCTTCGACACTCTTGCCGTCCGACTGAAGGCCGAAGCCGTCGTCGGGGTGAAACTTTCGGTCAATTGGACCTTTCCCGATCTGACCGGAAGCCTCGACGAGAAGTGGGTGCTCGCGGTGTCGAATCGAACGATGTACTCGGTACGGGGACGACACGACGACGATGCCGTTGCAACTCTTCGACTCGATCGTTCACTGTTGATCCGGATCATCACTCAGGAGACGTCGTTCGTGGACGAGATCGGTGCTGGGAACATCATTCTCGACGGGGATGCTGGTGCGCTGTTGACGGTGTTCGGCAACCTCGACGTTTTCATGGGCGGCTTCACCATCGTCGAACCCTGAAAGTGACGCCCTCTGGTTGAATGGGGACATGACGTCACTGGCCGAAAACGACAACGTTTCCACTCCGACTGCAGTCTCCTCCATCCCGGGCATCGTGGCCGGAGTGCGCCACACCTTCGGGAGCCGGGTCACCCGACCGCTGTCGTGGCGTAAGAAGCAGCTCGAGCGCATGATCGCCATGCTCGAAGAGAACGAGTCTGCATTCTCAGATGCCCTGGCCGCCGATCTCGGCAAGCCGGCCATCGAGGGCTACATCACCGACATCGCATTCGTCATCGGTGAAGTGAAATTGATGTTGAAGAACCTCCGTCGCTGGAACCGACCCGAGCGCGTGCGCACACCCGTGGTCGCCATGCCGGCATCGTCGAAGCGAATTCCCGAACCACTCGGAGTCGTCCTCGTGATCGCCCCGTGGAACTATCCGGTTCAGCTTCTGCTCGTTCCGGCCGCCGGCGCGATCGCGGCCGGCAACGCCGTCGTCATGAAGCCCTCCGAAGTGTCGTCGGCGACCTCGGCCCTTCTCGCCCGACTCGTTCCGAAGTATCTCGACTCGTCGGCCATCGCTCTCGTCGAAGGGGACGTTCCCGAAACCACGGCCTTGCTCGCTGAACGCTTCGACCACATTTTCTATACGGGCAACGGAACCGTGGGCCGGGTGGTAATGAGAGCGGCCGCCGAGAACCTGACTCCGGTGACTCTCGAACTCGGCGGCAAGAGCCCGACCATCGTCCACTCGTCGGCCGATCTCGAGGTGAGCGCCAAACGGATCGCCTGGGGCAAGTGGCTCAATGCCGGACAGACCTGCGTGGCTCCCGACTACGTCCTCGTCGAAAAAGCCGTCGAAACGGAGTTCGTCGATCACCTCCGGGCGGCCATCACCGAGTTCTACGGAGACGACCCGCGCACGAGCGGAAGTTTCGGGCGCATCGTGTCGGACCGACACTTCGATCGCCTGACCGCTCTCATAGCGGGGGGCCACGTGATCGTCGGCGGTGACACCGACCGCGCCGAGCGCTACATCTCTCCCACCGTCGTCGCCGACGTCGACCTATCGTCACCGCTCATGAGCGAAGAGATCTTCGGTCCGATCCTGCCGATCGTGCCGGTCGACTCGATTCGCGACGCCATCGCATTCGTCAACTCCAGGCCGCATCCACTCGCTCTCTACGTGTTCGCCGAAAAGAAGTCGGTAGTCGACGAAGTACTCACCCACACGACCGCCGGTGGTGTCACGGTCAATGGAACTCTCATGCATCTCACGAGTCCGTATCTGCCCTTCGGCGGAATCGGTGAAAGCGGTATGGGCGCTTATCACGGTGAAACCGGAGTACGGATCTTCCAGCACCGCAAGCCAGTTCTCTCCCGCAGCACCAAAGTCGATCCATCACTCGCCTATCCCCCCTACACCGAGCGCAAGGCCAAGATCTTCCGGAAGGTTCTCTGACATGGACGTCGTCAACACCGTCCTCAGCATCCTTCTCGCCTTCTTCTGCGCAACGTCGGCCCTCGCCGACTTCCGCGGCGTTCCACAGATCCTGCAGACGATGGAGCGGTTACGCATGCCGGTTCGTCTCGTGCCGGCTCTCGGAGTGGCCAAACTGGCCGCGTCGGGTGGCCTTCTCGTCGGACTCGGCATCGAACGGCTCGGCACTTTCACCGCACTCTGTCTGTCGATCTATTTCGTGCTCGCCGTCGGCGCCCACCTTCGAGTGAGAGATGCTGTCACCGAGACGATTCCAGCCCTCGTGATGCTCGGTCTGAGCGTCGCCACCTTTGCGACCTCGATCTGACCCGAGTCAGGCCGACGGCACCTCGGTGGTGCCACCGCTCATGATGTACTCGATCCACCACGACGGGGCGTTGTCGAGCAGATTTCCGAGATGCGAGTAGTCGTGCCACCGACGGATCAAACCATCACGAACTTCCATGACCGATGTGAAGGGGTGAACGATGACCTCGCCGGTCGGAAAATGCCATTCCTCTTTGTGCTCGGTGATCACCACGTCGCCGTCGGCCAACACGAGTCCGGGCACGTGGACCATCTTGGCGGTCGGACCGAGGCCCAGTTCGAGACGCTCGGCGATGGCACGGCCACCCACCACTGGAGGCACGGCTCCGACATCCATGTACTCGGCGTCGTCGGCGAATTGCCCGGCGACTCCGCTCCAGTCCTTGGCGTACATCATCTCCCAGTGGCGTTCGACGACACGTCGATTGGCGTCGGCAGATGAACTCATGACTTTCCCTTCTTCGGCGACAGGAGATGACGCAGGGTTTCGATGGCGACGTCGACCCAATGGTTGTCGGCATCGGGTTCGCCGCCCACGTCGACGAGAACCCGTCCAACCAGGATCGACTGAACGAAATAGGCGATTCCGGTCAAGTCACCTCGAGGCGCAATGACGCCCCGATCACGAAGCATGCCGAGCGTCTCGGCCAAGTGGGCCGTTCCTCGGACTTGCTGCTCCTGCAGACTGGAAGCGAGCGCCGGGATGCTGTCGGCAGCCACGAGCGACGACAGGCGACGGAGGCGCCGCTCCTGTCCGGCTTCGTCGCCGTCGATTCGCATGGCGAATTCGATAACCCCCAGAACCTCGTCGAAGTCGTTGGCTTCGAGAAGATACTTCCGCATGCCCCGAAGTTCCGAGGCTTGACTCTCGACCCAGTGCTCGAGCTCGATCGTGGCGATCAGGCCGGCCCGACTTCCGAAGTGGTGGTACACCGAACTGCGCGCGACACCCGACGATTCGATGACTCGGTCGAGGTTGAAGCGAACCGGGCCGATCGCCTCGAGTTCGGCACGAGCGAATTGGAGCACGATTTCGATCGTGGCGAGGCCGTCGGATCTCTTGCGCAGCGGCTCCCCCATCGATTCGAGGTTAGATCGGATCGGTCAGCTGACAGAACCCCGGCCCCGAATGCGGTGCTCACCGGGGCCCACGAGGTTTTCGACTCCCTCGATGACAACTGTTGCTCGAACCGGGGTCGATACCTCGATTCCGTCGGCGTCGACACGTACCTCGATCCGACCGGCGGGCGTGGGACACGATCCTTCGGCCCACTCCAAGGATCCGAGAGATGGCTCGATACGCACCGACGCGAAGCCAGGTTCGTCGGGAACGATGCCAAGGACGTGCTGGATCACGTCGCGTGTCGGAGTGCTCGACCAGCCGTGACAACGCGTTCCTCCGTACCACGTCTCACCGAACGAGGTCGCGCAACGGGCGAGGAGATCTTCCCAATCGAGCAACAAGTCCGGCAGCAAGTCGGATCGGCCGGCGTCGGCGAGAGCATCGTGCACCACGTACCGAAAGAACGGTTGGGCGCGCACGATCTGACGTTCGGTGTCCCACCAGGGTTCGGGATGGCCCGTGTAGAGGTACACGCCACCGAGTTCGGTTTCGGTGCCGGGATCACTCGGGCCATCCGCTCGAGCGAAGGCGGCGTGGACGAGATGTTCGTCGTCGGTCACGACCTCGACCAGACGGCTCCAACGTTCACGAGGCGCGAGCCGGCCGACGATTGCCGAACTCTGCGCGTGCTGAGACGCCATCGGCAACCGACGATCGCCGATCACACTGTCGACGTAGAGACGTCTTTCCGGATCCCAGAATCGTTCGAAAGCCTCGACGAGACGGGCGTGACGACCGCGTGCCCACGCCGAGCGACCGGTGTCGCCCAGCCATTCGCTCATCTCGGCGAACTCGAGGAGTGAACGACCCCACAATCCGGCGATTGTGGAGTTCGCGCCGTCGCTGTGCACGGAACTCCAGTCGATGAGGACCCAACCCGGCATCTCGACCGGAAGTCCGGTCCGATCGGTGCGATCGTTGAACCAGCGCAACACTCCCTCGACGACCGGCAGGAGACCACGGATCTCATCTCGGTCCCCGCAGTGCCGATACAGGTTGTGTACAGAATGAATCCAGTGGAGTGCCCAATCGGGAACGATCGACATGTCGTCGTGTTCGATCTCGCCGGCCACCGACATGGGAATCATCCCGTCGGCCCGCGGCGACGCCGCCAGAATCGGATGCCAGCGTGCCAACGACCAGTCGTCGTTCGTCGTCAAGTCGACGAGTTGATGAACCACCGAGTCGCCCGTCCAGGCCCGCTGCTCACGGGTCGGACAGTCGACGTAGGAGTCGAGCGAGCTGATCGACACGGTACGACGGCCGACCTCGACGATGCGGTCGAGTCGTGAATCGGACGAACGGAACGAGTGCTCCCCTGCCACTGGGTGCAATCGCTCGACGATCGACACTGCGTGCACCGTCACGTCGTCATTCGCTCCCGACACACGAACGCCGTGCAGGCCGAACAAATCGACCGATTCGATCGTTCGACTCGTGCCATCGAGCACGATGAACAACGACGAGTCGTAGGCCTCGTCGGCCGGACGGTCGTCGTCGAGTCGTTCGGCACCGTGCAGTTGCACGATCGCTCCGGCTGGCCCCTCGACCTCGACGAGAAGAGTGCCGACCACGATGCGATCGGCCACGAACTCCCCGGGTCGAATTTCACGAAGTGGGATCACGGTGGGGTGCGGGCGAGACGTCGGCCGACCGGCCCAGGGACCCACCGGGTATGTGGGTGGCACTTTTCGTCCTGATCCACCGAAGACCGTAGCCCGTTGTTCCCGAACCAGCGGCCAGGAGGCCGACTGGTCGTCGGTTTTCCAACTCTCCGGGAGTGAACGAAGGTCGATCAGTTCGTCACCTCGCTTCAGCAGACTGAAACTCGGCATCGCCGACCAGCCGCGCAAGATGGTTCCCGACCACGAGCCGTCCGAGACGACGATCCGGCCGTCACCCAGATGCGCTTCGAAGACGATGGCACCAGTTCGAAGATCGACCGATGGAGGGAGCGGCATCGACCAGGCCGTGGCATCCACGTCGGCCGTGGCAAGAACCGCGATCTCGTTACGTCCGACACGAAGGTACGGCGCGATGTCGGCGTCGTCCCACCGCATCCGGCGCGGGTTCACACGTACCGGACCCCGGCCGACTTCGTGTCCGTTCACGTACCAAGTGGCCCGACCGATGACCGCCAAGCGGGCGGATACCACCGACGGAACCTCGTCGAGGTCGAACGACGTGCGGAACGCCGCGGTCCGACGCTGCGTCTCGTGTTCCCAGTCGGTGGACCGGTGCGGCCAGATCCACCGAGCGGACCAACGTCCGTCGGGGAAGTCGAGTTCGGGCACCAGTCACTACTTCTCGGCGGCCTGCACGAAGTTGTCGAGGGTGACTTCCATGTTGCGACGGTTGTGACTCGCCCGGTCGGCGACACCACTCACGACCTTGCCCAGCTTCGACGAGAAGCCACTGCGATGATCGATCCACGAATGCGTCACCCGGCAACCGGTGGCCGTCGGCTCGACTTCGTACACCCAATCGCACCAGTTTTTGCCGAACACCACGAGTCCGAACGAGAACTTTCGCGGCGGGTCGAAGGCGTTGACTTTCACGACGGTCGACCACGACTTCTTGCCGTTCGAGTTGCGTCCTTTGAAGTTCGCACCGACGGCCGGCCCGGTGGCGCCTTTCACCCATTCGCCGCCCTTGTTCTCGGGTGACCATTCACCCATACGCGGCAGATCGGTAACGAGTGCCCACACCTTGTCGGCTGACGCAGCGATGTCACGAGATACGGAGACGGCATCGCTCATGGTGTCACTCACCCACCAGTTCCTTGCGGAGTTCGCGTTTCAGGAATTTGCCGCTCGCATTACGCGGAATGGGCTCGTCACGGAACCAGATCTTCGACGGGATCTTGTGCTTGGCGAGCGATACGGCGAGGAAGGAGCGCAATTCGTCGTCGGACACCGACTTGCCCGGTGCCAGCACGATGCAGGCCGCCACTTCTTCACCGAGACGCTCGTCGGGGATGCCGAACACTGCGGCCTCGCCGATGGCATCGTGCCGATAGATGGCGGCTTCGACTTCTGAGCAGTAGACGTTCTCCCCACCGCGAATCACCATGTCCTTCGCCCGATCGACGATGTACACGAACCCGTCCTGGTCGATGCGCGCAATGTCTCCGGTGTTGAGCCAGCCGTCCTTGATCGACTCGGCCGTCGCTTCAGGCCGGTTGAGGTAGCCCTTGATGACGATCGAACCCTTGACACACAAGATGCCGGTCAGGTTGGGATCGCGGGGCAGATCGTTGCCCTCCTCGTCGACGAGCTTGGCCTCGAGGGTGGGAACGACCGGTCCGCACGACGACGGCTTCGTGGTGTACCAGAGCGACGTGTTGGCGGTGATGATGCCGTGCGTCTCGGTCATGCCATAGCCGGTGGTGGGCGTACCCGACTCGAGTTCCTTGTCGATCTTCTCGACGAGGTCGGGCTGGACAGCCGCGCCACCACCACTGATAGCGCCGAGTGACGACACGTCGCGCTTCTTCCAGTCGGGATGCATGATGAGTTCTCGACCCATCGTGGGAACCCCGGAGAAGTTGGTGGCCTTCTCACGTTCGATGAGCTCGATGGCACGGGCCGGATCCCACTTGTACATGAGGACGACGGCACCGCCGACGAGTGTGGCCGGATGCAGGATGCAGTTGCAGGCGGTCACGTGGAAGAGAGGTGTGGGCGCCATGAACACCGGGGAGAGAGCCGGCGGAGACGGCGGTGCTTCGGCAAGATCGCCAGCCGCAAGGGCCTTGGCGATACCCGCCGACGCCGCGCCGGTCATGGCGGCGATGTTCATGACGTTGTCGACCGAGCCGCGGTGATGCAGCTGAGCACCCTTCGGAAAGCCCGTGGTGCCCGAGGTGTAGAAGATCGTGGCATCGTCGTCGGGATCGATCTCGACCGGCGGCAACACACCCGGATCGGCCGTGGCCATGATGTCGGTCCAGCGGAATCCGCCGGCCGGAACCGGCCGGTCGGTGCGTACCGTGATCACCGGAACATCGAACGTCGTCGGCATCTGTCCGAAGCGCTCGAGCCGCTCGTCGTCGACGATGAGCATCTTGGGCTGGCTGTCGTTGAGTGCGTATTCCATTTCGACCGGCGTCCACCAGGCGTTCATGCCGACACATGCCACGCCGATCGACACACACGTCCAGTAGGTGACGACCCACTCGGGATAGTTGCGGGTGGAGATCGCCACGCGGTCGCCGCGCTGCACGCCGTTGTCGGCCAGGAACTGCGCGAGTTTGCGCACCTGAGCGTGAATCTCGGTGTACGTGTACGACTCGTCCTCGTACACCACGTACTTCTTGTCACCGTGGGCGGCGGTCATCTCCCAGACCACTCGCATGTTGGGCGGAGCCCCGGCGAAGGTCTTGACCTCCACACCTCTCACGGTGGTGGTGGTGACGGCGAACGGAGAGCCGGGGCCCTCCAGTTCCTGACGGGCGGCGATGTAATGGTCGATCACGCCTCTCATCGTGGCCGATGACACACGTACCCAGCAACGTGAGCCCGCCTTTTCGGAGGACGTTTCCCTGGCCTCACCGAGATTCGAGTGCTGCGACCGACTCGACTCGCCAGCCCCGCCCTGACAACCCGTCGTCCAGCCAGCGCCGCAGGGCCAAGGTGGCTTTCACGTCGTCGGCGTTGTACCGCAGAAGTTTGTCGGCCATCGCCTCTCGATCGGGGTGATCAGGGTCGCAGGCGATGCGGTACCAGAGGATGGAGTTGGCACCGCCGGCGTCCTCGGCGTCCCAGGCGAACCCCGACAGTGGGGCGAGGTCCTTGAGGCCGAGCCGACGCGTGGGCCAGTGGAATCGCTTGGCGAGGTCGTGCATGTCGACCCACCAGTCGTTCGCGACCAGAGCACCGATCTGGTCCACTGACGGAACACCTGGGGCACCATTGGCCCGAGCCGAGGCTTCTTTCATCCGCGGAATCTCGGCGAAGCCGCCCGAATAGCAGTAGACCGCAATGGTTCGCCCCTCGCTCTCGACACGCTCGACTGTCAGATGCAGCCAGGTCCAGAAGTCGGCGAGTAGTCGGGCCTCGACCTGCGAGTCGGTGCGGTCGTACGAGTGGAACGAGAGATACTCGCCATCGGTCCAGTGACCATCGGTCGTGCGCTCACTGATCCAACAGCCGTACATGTAGACGATGTCGTCGTTCTCGATATCGAAATCGATCTCGACGTCGGCGCGTGGCATCACCACCCGCTCGGCGTGACGCTTCAGATAGGGACGGCCGTCGTCGCGCAGGAAAACCCGGGCGGTGTCGATGTGGGTGGCGAGTTGGGAATAAGTGGGTACCGGATTGTGGTCGAGGTGCACCGGGTCGAGCGCGGCCAACTGCGGAATGGTCTCGATTCCCCCTTCGGCCAATTTGCGAACGGCGAGAACGCCGACTCCTTGCAACAGCGACACGTGCTGTTCGGCGACGAGTTCGGACTCGCACACGTCGTGCCAGCGGCACGTCTTGCACTCGTCGCGATACACGGGCCGGGTGTGCGGTCGGTCGTCGTTGCGAATGGCGAGGACGGCCGCCCAACGCGCCGTCCACTCGGCAGTTGCCTGGGCGAGAAGCGAGTCCTTGCCCTCGTCGAGCAACCGCCAGGTGACACCCAGACCGCCACCGTCGGGACCGGGGTTGATGGTGCCCCCGACGGGCGGGATCTCGGGCGCGTACCCGAGGTCGACCAACATCAGCCAGTAGTGCGCGAGTTGCAGACCGTGATCGGACTTCGCCTTTCCCGGTCCGAGCTCGGTGGGAGCGGCCGCTTCGAACCACGGTTCGGCGAGCGACGACACGGGCCAGGGTCGGGGTTTGGCCGACCCTTCGAGTGGTTTGGAGTTCTTCACGTCGACCGGCAGATAGGCCCACTTGCCATTGTCCATCTTCTGGTCGCCGAAGCGAACGAGGACGTCGGGACGACCGCCTCGATGTTCGATCACCGGCAGCGACGCACCGATGATCAGACGATCGCCGCGGATCATGGCCGCCACCGTGGCCTCGTCGACGTCGTCGAACAGTCGCATCGACGACACACCGTGAAGCCGTGACAACTCGTCGAAGACCTCCGATTCGAAGTCAAGACCCTCGTCGAAGCGCATCTGCTGCTGATCGTCGACCGGAAGGAGAGCGAGGCCGTCGTAACGCTCGTTGCGGTCGTTGACCTCGCGATGAGCGCACCCCACCACGAAACGCGAACCTCCGAGGTCGGAAGCCTCGAGAGCCGAGGAATCGAAGTGGTCAGCGGACGACGAGGCCATGATCTTCGTGATACTTCCAGAACTTGGTGTGCTGGGCGTGACCGCGCCCCACCACGTCGTCGCGTCCGAGTGCTTGATCGGCCGCTGGCAAGTGGGAGTCGAGTGTGTGACCCACGCCGTCTCGAGTGACGAAGAAGCAGGCCGAGCGATGTCGAGATGCCATCACGCACAGTCGGCCGGTCTCGAGATCGAACGAACTCGGTACGAGAACTCCCGACAGCGGATGCACGGCGATCATGACAGGACGTTGCAGACCCTGCCACCGTTCGGGTGTGGTCACCCGAATCCCATCGGACCCCACGAGACGCGACGGCAGAGCTCGCTCGATGGCCGAATTCATGAGATTGTGCGTCGACGAGATACCGATGTGACCCGGTGCGAGCGGGCGCGCAGCGTCGCGCTCGTGAGACTCGGACGAGAACACGCACTGCAGATCGATGAGTCGCTCGGCGAGGTGAGCCACCAGTTCGGCGAGTTCGGTGTCGGGGTCGACGGCAGCACCCGATGTGTCGGTGGGATGCGTGAGCACGACCGTCGACGACTCCTGGATCGCTCCGACGGCCCGGTCGACGGAGGAGTCGGGATCGAGCGGACGCATCGGGCGCAGGAATCGCTCCCCCGGCTCAGCCTTCGCTTCGAAGTGAAAGTCGTAAAAGTTGCGCACGAGTCCCACCGAATCGTGGGGAAGTCGCCAACAGGTGTCGAGATGCAGTTCAGTGGTGATGGCTCGTAATTCAGGATTGGAGAGAATGACGTCGGGTGCCGGTCGGTGCGGCGCCACCGGTGACACCTCCCAGCGGTCGACGTCGACCGACACGACCGGCGGGATCTGACCCGGATCGCCGATGAGGACGAAACGCGCTGCGACATCGCGCAAGGTGAGAAGGTCGGCCCAGGTCATCTGCCACCCTTCGTCGACGAACACCACGTCGTACGACTGGTCGTCGTCGGTGATGGCCCATTTCGACACCGTGGCCACCACGATGGAGGGGCCGGCTGGTAGAGCGTCGCGATCGGAGATCACGATCACGTTGGGAGGCAGTTCACCGCGATAGCGAGACGACGAAAAGCGCACGATCTCGACCTGCGGGTACGTCTCGGCGATCTGTTCACACAGGTCGTCGACCTGGTTGTTGGTCTGAGCGGCTACGACCACTCGAAGTTCGGAATCGATGACGACCGCCAACGATTGCACGAGGTTGAACGACTTGCCCGAGCCGGGAGGCGCCTTCACCACACACAGGCGCCGGTCGGACACGAGGAACGACCGGAGGTCGTCGACAACGCTCATTGGTCGACCTCGACCGACTCGAGGACCACACCGTCGTCGTCGTAGGCCGCGTGTCGAGACGGTGGCGACAAAAGGAACGAAGTGATGTCGCGGTCGACCTGCACCCGCGCCGCCTTGATCTTCTTGCGCATCACTCCGAACGGTGCGTCGGGCAACAGGACGAGTCTGACGCCAGTCCACCGAGCGTCACCCGATGCCCTTTCGAGAGGAGCCGAGGATTTGGCTCGCTTCCATTTGGGGAAGAGGGTCAGGCGACGTCCTTCGAGGTCGACCTCGATCACGTCGAGGCGCATGTTCGGATGACCGGCGATCGTCAGCGTCTTTCCGGCCTCGATGGTCGTGAGATCGGGGTACGTGTAATGAACGGACCATTCGTCAGCCGCCACCACCCTCACCTCGGCAATGATTCCCTTGCCGGCCGCCAGCTCTTCTCGTTGGAGCTCTCGGTCTCCGTGAACCAACAAGAAACGTGCTTCGTCGTCATCGGCCACGCGAGCGTGATACGAACCGGCGGCCGCGCGCGCATTGTGATCGGTGAACACGTTCGGCCAGTAGGGCGGCAGGCCGGCCGCCTCGTTCATGGCTCTCTCTCCCCACGCCAGGTAGAACGACTTGGCGCTGGATGTCACGAGTTTGGCCAGGCCGACGTTCGGACGTCGGCGGTCGGAGCGCAGTTGGGTGATCACTGATGCGGTGAGATTCCATCGACGTTCGAGTTCAGCCGTGAGCACCTGATGAATCGACCGTGCCGTTGCCTCGGAACGATCTTCGCCCCATGACGACACGAGCGGCTGGAGGTCTCGGCGTTCGCTCTCGGGATCGAGCGCGGTCGACACCGACAGACGTTCGGCCTCGTGCGCCGCGGCCCAGCGATCGTCGCGTGAACCTTCGGTACGCAGCCAAGCCAACAGGTGACCAAGATGCGCCTGTCGCACCGGTGACGTGGGGAAGACGTAGGCCGAACGCAAGGCGTCGGTAGCGGTGGCGACCACCTGTTGACCTGGTCGTTGCGCCTCGAGAAACAACGCGTTGCACAGATTGCCGAGTGCTCGTAACGAAACGACATCGGAACGTTCCCAGCGTGTGCGCGCGTAGGCGGCGGCGAGGAACTGGATCATTTCGAGGTGAGTGGCTCCGGGCAGCCAGAGTTGGCGCAACGACTGCGTCTGAAAACCGCCCGGACCATCGGCATGCCACTGCGGATGTCGAAAGTGCCGCAGGAAGACGGGTGCGACGTCGATCATCATGTCGGCGACCAGATCGCGGTTGCGGGCTTCGGGAACCGTGACGACGGTGGGTCCGTCGGCCAACGTTCCGACGGCCACTCCCCACGGACGGGATTCACCACCCATGCGAAGGAACGCCGCGATCAGAACGTCGTCGTCGCCGGCCACGTGACGATTGATCGAGGCCCCACGATCGGTGGGGTGCCCGACGTGCCAGGTCTGGATCCGGCGGGTGGTCTCGAGATCGCCGCTCATGGAAGCTCCGGCAATCCGTCGTCGAGTCGGGCGAGCAGATCGCTCTCGACACGTGTTGTCGGTGCAGCACCGGCGAGAAGTTCGTCGAGTCGCGCGAGCGACACGCCGTTCAGGAATTTCTCGACGTCGTCACCGAGCACGACACCGCGTCCGAGTTCACGCGCGCGCTCGTGGCAAAATTCGGCCCGTTCACAAAAGGTGAGACACGAATCCTGAAAATACGTGTCCGCGTGGCTCACGAGATCGAAGAGGGACTCGGGATCGTCGTCGTCTCCCGAGCCGTACTGGCCGTCGAGCAGATGAGCCGACTCCTCCATGAGTTCGAACCCGCGCTCGGCACGCGCGAGTTGATACGCAAGGTCTTCACCACTGCGCACACTCGGCTGATTGGAGCCTGGGTACGTGAGAACGAGAAATCCAGTGCGCGAGACGTGAACTCGATCGGACAGTCCGAGACCGGCAAGGGTGACGTCGAGAGCATGGACGTAAAGGCCCATCTGGGCGCGAGCCGTGGCCAGATCGTGACGGCCGGTGTGGCCACCTTGATCGGCGTAGGTCTTGATCTCGCCGACCGCAATCATCGGAGTGGGACCCGAGGTCTGCACAGCTAGGACGTCGATGATGAGAATGGCCTCCGGCAGCATGATGCCGCGCGGGATGCGCACCGTGAGACTGGAGACGACACCGTCGAAACGCCGACCCTCAGCGAGAGCGACGAGGAACTCGTGGCCGTGCCGAACAGCATCGTCAAGATCGACGAGCGAGCCACCGTTGGCGCTCGTACGGTGATCGACGAAATCGGACGACTGCTCGGAGATCACTTCGGCACGAACGAGTGCGTCGAGAAGGCGTGCTCCCCCGTCACGCACGAGTCCGTCTTCGAAGCTTCGACCGCGTGCGAGGGCGAACACCGATTGTCCGTCACGCGGTGCCGACGGATTCTCACGGCGAGCGACTGCGCCCATCTTCACGTTGTGCACGGCCGACACGACGTTGGCGTGACACTGCGGGTTACGCGCCCACTGCTCGAAACGACGCCTGGTCTCTCGAGTCGATCGTTGGTTCGTCCCGTTCACGTGGCGAACGTACCAAAGGGGTGTGCGAACCCCTGAGTGAAGTCGACGCAGCTCAGAAGGGCTTCAGGGCGACGAATTGGACGACTGAACTCACTCCGTCGTGCAGTGGGCCTTCTTGGATCGGCCGCTCGAGGGAGCGGTGCACGTCGAGTTGCCATCCGGCGAACGCTGCTTCGAGTTCGGACAGCTCGACCGTGAGGTCGGAGTCCTGCGGGCCGCCCACACCCCGACCGATGTTGGCGGCGTCATACGACTCGACGACGAAACGCCCTCCTGGCCGCAGAGCGCGTCGGACGTTGTCGTGCTCTTCGATCCGCACTGCGGACGGCACATGACAAAAGATCGAGACGATCGAGTCCACGGCTTCGTCTCCCATGTCGTAGGTCGCAAGATCGGCCACGCGTGCGTCGATATTCACGCCCCGTTCAGCCGCCAGACGGCGGGCCTTGTCGACCCCGACCGGACTGAGGTCGATGGTGGTCACCCGATGGCCGAGTTGCGCGAGGAATACACCGTTGCGGCCTTCGCCGTCGCCGAGGACCAAGGTGTCGCCGATCGTCAGGTCACCGGAGACATCGCGGAGAAAGTCGTTGACTTCGGTGCCGAAGGCGTACTCGTCAGCGCCGTAGCGCTGATCCCAGAACTCACCAGGCGACGACATATCGGTCATACGAAGAAGTCGCGTAGCGCAGCGGCCATCTGGTCGCGCACTGGCCGCCCCGACGGCAGCACGTCGACCATGCCGACCGACGTGTGCGTGTGGCCTCGTGCCTGGATGTGCTGAACCTGAACACCGGCCGCCTTCAGAGCCTGCGCGTAGGCATTGCCCTCGTCCCGCAACGGGTCGTATTGCGCGGTCACGATGGCGACCGGCGGCAGACCCGCTAGCGACTCGGCGAGGAGCGGCGACGCCTTCGGATGCGAGCGATCCGATGGGTCGGCGTAATGGTTCCAGAACCAATTCATCAACGCCTTCGTGAGCACGTAGCCCTCACCGTTCTCATGCATCGACGGGTACTCCTTCGAGCCATCGGTGGCCGGAGTCAGGAGCAACTGACCCTTGAGCACTGGTCCTCCGTTATCGCGGGCCAGCTGGGCCGACACCGTCGCCACGTTGCCACCGGCGCTCCAACCGGCCACGGCGATACGCGCCGGGTCTCCGCCGAGTGACGCGGCATTCGCAGCTACCCATTGCAGTGCGGCATAGGCGTCGTCTGCCGCAGCCGGGAAACGATGTTCGGGCGCATGCCGGTAGTTGACGGACACGATCACGACACCTGCCTTGACGCACAGGTCACGACACAGTGGATCGTCGGACGTGTGACTGCCGATCACCCAGCCACCGCCGTGGTAGTAGACCACCACCGGATGCGGTCCGGGCGACGCCGGCCGATAAAGGCGGTATTCGATGGGCCCGTCGGCTCCCGGAAGGGTGCCGTCGACGATCTCTCCCACCTCGGGCCCGGGAGGACGTACCGTCGACGACATGTCCATGAACATGCGAGCGTCGGGCGGTGACATCGATTCGATGGGTGGCAAATCCAGCATCGCCATGGCCTCGAGCAGCATTTCGACGTCGGGCTGAATCTCACGAACCAGGCCCTCGTTCTTCGACGACGCACCCGAACCGGCCAGTTCGAAACCGAGATAATCCCGCGCCCGCACTTCGTCGCAGATCCTTCGATAGCGGCCGACGCCGCCGATGTAGGGGAACAGAACACGCGGCTTGCCGGGAACATTGGCTCCCATGTACCACGAGTTGGTGTCTTGGAAGAGTGTGATGTCAGCGCAATCGGCACAGTGCTGACGCCAGCCCTCCTCGGCCATCGGCGTGGGTTCGATCGTGTCAAGGCCCTTGTCGCGCATGTCGACGATCGTGTCGCGGATCCACTCCACGTGCTGCTCGATCGACATCATCATGTTCGACAGCACCGACGGGCTTCCCGGACCGGTGATCATGTAGAGGTTGGGGAAACCCACCGACGTGAGTCCGAGATACGTGAGTGGTCCGTTCTCCCATTTCTCCTTGAGAGTGAGGCCGTCCTTACCAGTGATGTCGACGGCCACGATCGCACCAGTCATGGCATCGAAACCCGTGGCATAGATGATCGAATCGAACTCCTTCGATTCGTCGCCGAAGTCGATACCGGTCTCGGTGATCGAGCGGATGGACTTGGTGTTCAAATCGACCAACCGAACGTGCGGAAGATTGAACGTCTCGTAGTAGTTCGTGTCCATGCACGGACGCTTGGTGCCGTACGGGTATCCCCGCGGACTGAGAAGTTCGGCCGTCTGAGGATCCTTCACGATCGACCGGATCTTGCCGCGCACGAACTCGGCCACGACCTCATTTGCTTCACGACTCGTGCCGGCATCCATGAAGGTGGCGCCCACCGCCAGCAACTCACCGCGCTGCCACGATTGCTCGAGGAGAGCATTGGCTTCGTCGCGCGGTATGGCGAGTGCCGACACCGTCGACGGAGTGACGGGCACACCCGAATACGAGAGCCGAGACTCGGCTTCGTACGTAGCACGATCGGCCTTCAATCGAGCCGCACGATCGGCCGGCTGAGGTCCGTTGAGCGCTGGCACCGAGAAGTTGGGTGTGCGCTGGAAGATCACGAGTTCCTTCGCCTGTTCGGCGATGTGCGGAATCGACTGGATACCCGACGATCCGGTGCCGATCACCGCCACGCGCTGTCCGGTGAAGTCGACTCCTTCGTGTGGCCAACGGCCCGTCACATAAACCGGGCCCTGATAACGCCCGGTTCCCGAAATGTCGGGGTCCTTCGGGACCGACAGACAACCGGTGGCCATCACGTAGTGACGACACGTGATCGTCTCCCCCGTCGACGTGTGCACATGCCATCGCTTGGCGACCTCGTCCCACTCGGCGCTCTCGACCTTCACCTCGAAGTCGATACCCGAATACAGATCGTGCTTCTTCGCGACGAACTGCGCGTACTCGAGGATCTCGGGTTGCGCGGCGTGCTTTTCCGACCACGTCCACTGCTCGTGCAGTTCGGGATCCCAGGTGTACTGGTAGTCGGTGGTGGCGATGTCACAACGCGCACCCGGGTAGCGGTTCCAGTACCACGTGCCGCCGACGTCCTTGCCGGTTTCGAGCACACGCGACGAGAAACCGTTCTTGCGGAGCTCGTGCAACAAATACATGCCGGCGAATCCAGCTCCCACCACCACGACGTCGACATCGTTCTTGGCCATACCCCTCGTACCCCCTGCCACCGGTCCCCGACCGGCGACGCCACGAGTTTCGCAGATCAGCCCCGGTGGCTCAATGTCGACCCGGGGGAAAGGATCGGATCAGACGGCGCCGGTTCGCTTGTCGATGTGGGTTTCGACCAGTTCCACCACGTAGCCATCGAGATCGATCACGAAGGCGACGGTCACCGGCCAGCGATCGAGGCGAGTGGGTTCCATCTGCGACGTGGCGCCAGCGGCGATGCAGCGGTCGTAGATCTCCTGACAGTCGTCGACGTTCATGTAGATCTTCCACAGGGCGAAACCGTGATCTATGAGTTGGCGACTTTCGTAGCGCTCGGCTAGTTGGAGCCGCCCTCCCCCTTTGTCGGCGGCGAGAACGATCTCGTGAACGTCGGGAATCTCGGTGCGACTCTGCACCTTGAGCCCGATCGCCTCGGTGTAGAAGCGCTCGGACTTCTCGATGTCATCGACGTAGATGCAGTACTGCCCGACGGTGGTGGCCATGGTCCTCTCCTAGTGGGAACGATCAGAACGGATACAGCGGGAAATCGTGGCCGGTGAGCCAATGACGACCTACCTCTTTGGCCTGCGCCCAACGAGCGATCAGGTCGTCTTCGCTGCGATCATCGGTGAGCTGACCGAGGTCGGTGGGCCGGTGGCCGATCCGCTCGGCGATCGGGCGCAGAGTTTCGACGTCGAATCCGAACACGTCGGCCGCCGACTCACCGAGCATGCGACGAGTTTCGTGCACCGGGATGTCGTGGAACGTCGCCTTCAACGCTTCGAAGGTGGCCGGCCAGGTTCCCTCCGGATGCGGGAAGTCGGTTCCCCACAGCATGTTGTCGATACCGATCTCGTATCGCATACCGAGTTCGCGGCGCTTCACGTTCGCTAGACCCGTGAAACAGTTGCGATCGACGATTTCGCTCGGAAGCATGTCGACTTTTCCGGCGAAGACACCTTTGCCGAGCTTCTCAGCGCCTTTCTGACCCATCCAGAGGCGATCCCACGACCACAGCAACTGCGGCAACCACCAGCACCCGCCCTCGGTCGCACAGAACTTCAGACCTGGGAAGCGAGTGAACACACCCGACCAGAGCATGAACCACATGGGCCGAGCCGGGAACCACGTCACTTCAGTGACGTAGATGCCGAGATGGTCGCCGTACAGATCGCGTTCGGCCGAACCCGAGTGCGTCACGATCGGCATCTGGTATTCCTCACACCGCGCCCACACCGGGTCATATCGACGATCGTGATACGGAGCCTGATTGCACCAACGGGCGGGAATCATCACAGCACCGAGTCCGTGCTCCTTGGCCCAGTCGATCTCGGCGAGAACGTCGTCGAGATCGCCCGTGATCGGAACGAGTGCCACGCCGCAGCGACGGCCGGGGCTCGTGGCGACCAGTTCGCTCAACCAACGGTTGTGCGCCTTCGAACCGGCGAGCCCGAGTTCGGGATCGAGATCGCCCGACAACCCGAGTCCGGCTCCGAACGGGACCGCGGTGCGGCTCTCGACGGCGTCGGCGTCGGGATACACGACCTCAGCCGCTACTCCGTCGGCGTCGAGCGTGAGATCGCGACGATCGGCATCCCAGCCGCCAGCGAGTTCTTCACCGTGCTCGTCGAACCAGTTCTGGGCGAACTTCGAATCGCGTACACCCAACTTGGTGGACGCCTCGATGAGAGCCTGCTGCTGTTCGAGAAATTCGTCGAGCTGCGGCCAGTACTTCTTCTCGAGATACGTGCGGTACTGCTCGGTGGGCAGTCCGGCATGGCTGTCGGCAGCGACGATCACGTACGGATCGTTGACCGATCCATGATCGACCGATGCTGCTCTGTCCTCGGTGACGGTCATGATGTTCCTCCTAGGCCGCGTTCTGCGGGGCGAATGCCGGACACTTGTAGGCCTCGAGCGGAATCTCGGCCCGATCGACGAGTTGATGGATATCGGCCACCTTCGGGCCGTACTGCGCGGCCAATGGCGCCAAGGCGTCGAGGTCGAAGCCGTACAGACGGGCGGCGTTGCCGCCGACCATCATCGCCGTCTCGTCGACTGAGACCGGTCCGAAGGCCAGACGAAGCGCGAGTTCTGAATACGGTGTGCTTGCTTCCTTGTGGGGATAGTCGGCGCCCCACATGATGCGATCGACACCGACCTCGTGTCGTAAGAGAACTTCGTTCGGACGGATGAAGCTCGCGCCGATATTGCATTGACGAGCCCAGTACTCACTCGGCTTGGCGGATAGGCCAGTGACAATCGCCCGGCCCCATTCGGCCTCCTGCGATCCGGTGGCGGTCGCCATGCGATCGAAGAAGAAATCGAGTCGCTTCAACTCGTCGGGAACCCATGCGGTGCCCTGCTCGGTGAAGACCAACTGGAGGTCGGGGTGGCGATCGAGTGCACCGCCCACAACGAGATGGGTGAGAGCACGATGAGCGAACCACGACACTTCGAGCATGAAGATCACCGCGTCGAGATCTTCGGGGCCCATCGGCGGTGATGCGGACCCGGTGTGGTGGTTGAGCGGCATGCCGAGTTCTTCGCACACCTGCCAGAGCGGCTCGTAGTACGGCTCGTACAACTGCGGGGCTTCACCACCCGGAGGTGTTCCGGGAAGCAACACCCCACCACGAAGACCGTTCTCGCGAGCCCAACGGATCTCGGCGACAGTTGCGTCCATGTCGAGCATGTTGATCTGCGCCACTCCGGCTCGACGGCCGGGCGTCTCGTTGCAGAAGTCGGCGAGCCAGCGGTTGTGCGCCTGAAGTCCGGCCCAACGCCTTTCAGCATCGGCTTTCGTCATGGCCGGAGGCTGCGTGGTGAGTGACGACTTCGGGTAGAAGGGCGGAACGGTGTTCGGGAAGATCACCTCGGCGACGATTCCGTCCTGCAAGAGATCGCCGTCTCGACGGGACGAACTCCAATTGCGCGGACCAAGATCACCTTCCAGGTCGGGATACGGATTCTCGTACGATGCCGACCAGGCATCGAAATCGTCGAGCCACTTCGACTCGAGATACGCGCGATAGTCGGGGATGTCTCCCCCGGCATGACCGTCGGATGACACGACGATGTACCGATCGTCCCCTGCGGAATCGGTGACCACTGCTGATCTTGTCACGACGAGAACCCCCTCCGTTCGTGCACGACATTTCGACGGTACCAGTCACTGCTAGTCGAGAAAATACCCACTTGCTAGGTTCACCACAAACCGGTGCGTCGAGGTTCACCACGAACCGAGGACATTCGATCGATGGGGGTACTCGTGAAACAACTGAACAATCGCGTCGCCGTGGTGACCGGAGGAGCCGGCGGAATCGGACGGGCCATGGTCGAGAGATTCCTCGACGAGGGCATGAAGGTCGTGGTCGCCGACATCGACGAGGCCCTGTTGAACTCGGCGGTCGACGAACTCTCGACGAAAGGGGGCGACGTCATCGGAGTACCGACCGACGTGTCACGTCTGGAATCGGTCGAAAACCTCCGCGATCGAACTCTCGAACGCTTCGACGGGGTGCACCTGGTGTGCAACAACGCCGGCGTCGCGTCGGGTGCCTTCGGCCGGATCTGGGAACACGAGGTGAACGACTGGCGTTTCGCCTTCAGTGTTCACGTGTATGGCGTGATCAATGGCATCAAGGCGTTCGTTCCCACCATGCTCGAACGCGGCGATGAAGGCCACGTCGTCAACACCTCGTCGCACAACGGAGGTTTCGCTCCCATTGCCACCGCTGCCACGTATGCCACGTGCAAGAGCGCCGTCGTCACGATTTCCGAATGCCTCTGGGGACAACTACGTGAGGTGGGCAGTGACATCGGCGTCTCGGTCCTCTTCCCGAGTGGAAAGACGAAAGGGCTCCTCGACACCGGAATCTGGAAGACACGAGAGCGACCGTCCGAATATTCGACCGATAAGCCCGTCGACACCGGATCGAAGATGCAGGAGTGGATCAAGTCGATGGAGGCCGCCGGAACTCCTGTCACCTTCACACCGTTGACCGAAGTGGCCGACACCGTGATCGACGGCTTGATCAATGATCGCTTCTGGATGGTCGAGGAAGGCCGTTTCGAAGACATGGTTCGCATGCGAGCCGACGTGATGCTGAAACGCGCTGCCCCGTCGTACCCGCGTTCGTGACTCGTCGGCCCGAGGCCCAACCTTTCCACCGGTAGCGTCGCACGATGTGACACTCTGTTCTTCAGACACCTCGGTATCCGCCCGAAACCTCGTCAAAACGTACGGCGAGGTCACCGCACTCGCCGGGCTCGATCTCGACGTACCGGGGGGAACCGTGCTCGGATTGCTCGGCCCGAATGGCGCCGGCAAGACGACCGCTGTCTCGATTCTCACGACACTCGTGCACCCCGATTCGGGCTCAGCACAGGTTGCCGGCGTCGACGTCATCGCCGATCCCCGCGGAGTTCGCTCTCGCATCGGACTCTCGGGGCAGTACGCAGCCGTCGACGAACATCTCACTGCGACCGAGAATCTCGAGATGATCGGCTGTCTGTACGGGATGCCACGACGCGAGGCCCGTCGACGAGGACTCGAACTACTCGAGCAGTTCCGCCTCATGGAAGCGTCCGATCGACCGCTCAAGACGTTTTCGGGCGGTATGCGACGGCGTATCGACCTGGCGGGTGCATTGGTCGCCGACCCTCCGGTGTTGTTCCTCGATGAACCAACCACCGGTCTCGACCCGCGTAGCCGTGGTGAACTCTGGGATGCGATCCGTGATCGCGTCAAGGGCGGTACCACGGTTCTTCTCACCACGCAGTATCTCGAAGAGGCCGATCAGCTGGCCGACGAGATCGTCGTGATCGACCACGGCCGCGCCATAGCCAAAGGCACCGCTGAAGAGTTGAAGCGCCGCGTGGGCGGTGAACACCTCGACGTGCACGTGAGTGGTGAAGGCGCCGTCGCCACGACCGAGTCGATTCTCACCAACGTCGCCACCGGTCCACTCCGCATCCACCACGACGACGGTGAACTCTCCGCTCCCGTGTCCAACGGAGTAGAAGCGCTGTCCGCGGTTCTACGTGAACTCGAATCGCGACACGTGAACATCGTCGACATCGGACTACGTCGACCCACTCTCGACGACGTGTTCATGGAACTCACCGGTCACGAAGCCGAAGCAGAGGCGGCGTCATGAGCCTCTTACGCGATTCGGCCACCATCGCACGCCGCAACGTGATCCGCATCCATCGCGTCCCCGACGTGATGGCCTTCGTCGTCGTTCAGCCGATCATGTTCGTGCTCTTGTTCGCCTACGTGTTCGGCGGATCCATCGACATTCCGGGTGGCAATTACCGCGAGTTCCTGATGGCCGGCATCTTCTCGCAGACCGTCGTGTTCGGAGCCACGTTCACTGGTGCCGGTCTCGCTGAAGACATGCAAAAGGGTCTCATCAACCGGTTCCGCTCGCTTCCGATGTCTCGATCCGCTGTAGTTGCCGGTCGAACCGTGAGCGATGTCGTGTACAACGCTCTCTCGATCGTCGTCATGTCTTTGGCCGGCTTGGCCGTCGGCTGGCGAATCCGCGGCTCGATTCTCGACGCCGTGATCGCCTTCGCACTATTGCTCTTCTTCGCCTATTCCTTCTCGTGGGTGATGGCCTGCATCGGACTGCTCGTGCCGACCCCCGAAGTGGTCAACAACGCAACGTTCGTGGTTCTGTTTCCGCTCACGTTCATCGCCAACACCTTCGTACCGTCCGACAACCTGCCCGGCGTCTTGAAGCCCATCGCCGAATGGAATCCGGTGTCGACACTCACACAGGCCGTCCGCGAGGGATTCGGTAACCTGCCGGCTGGGACTCCTGAGCCGTCGGCGTGGCCGTTGCAGAACGCCACGCTCTACACACTGTTGTGGGCCTTCTTACTGATCGGCGTGTTCGCACCGATCGCCACACGCTTGTATCAGCGCGCCGGCGCCCGCTGACGACTACTCGATGCGCAGACCCGAGATTGCGCGAGCGATCACCAGCTGCTGAATTTCACTCGTGCCCTCGAAGATGGTGTGAATCTTCGCGTCTCGGTGCATGCGCTCGACGTGGTACTCACGGGTGTAGCCGTAGCCGCCGAGGATCTGAATGGCCTCTTCGGTCACGCGCACGGCAGTCTCCGACGCGTAGTACTTGCTCATCGAACCTTCACCGTTCTTGAAACCGCCGTTGCGAGCCAACCATGCGGCGCGCCAGATGAGTAGACGAGCCGCGTCGATCTGAGTGACCATGTTGGCCAACTTGAACGCAATCGCCTGGTTCATGATGATCGGCTTGCCGAACGCCACGCGCTCCTTGGCGTAATCGAGAGCGATCTCGTACGCACCGCGGGCAATACCTAGCGCCTGCGCGCCCACCGCCGGACGAGTCGCTTCGAAAGTCTTCATGGCCGGCTGAGCCTCACCGGTACGACCGGCTTCGCGCGCCCGAGCCAATTTGGCGTCGAGTTTCTCCTTGCCACCGAGCAGACAACGGCCCGGGACTCGCACGTCGTCAAGGACGACTTCTGCGGTGTGCGACGCCTTGATGCCGTGCTTCTTGTACTTCTGGCCCTGCGACAGACCCTTGGTTCCGGGCGGCACCACGAACGAAGCCTGGCCGCGACCCTTCAGTTCCGGGTCGACCGCCGCCACCACCACGTGAACGTCGGCGATTCCACCGTTGGTGATCCAAGCCTTGGTGCCGTTCAGTGCCCACTCGTCATTGGCCTCGTCGTACACCGCACGCGTGCGAAGAGACGACACGTCGGAACCGGCGTCGGGCTCGCTCACGCAGAAGGCGCCGAGCTTCACGTCATCGGCAGTGCCGTAGCACTGGGGCACCCACTCGATCACTTGCTCGGGAGTTCCGTTACCGCTGATACCGGCGGCGGCGAGACCCGAGCCCATGATGGCCATACCGAGACCGGCATCACCCCAGAAGATCTCTTCGATGGCCACCGGCAACGTGAGTCCGGAGTTGTCGCCCATGGCGTTCATCATGAAGTCGACGCCGTAGAGCCCGATCTTGGCGGCCTCCTGCACGATCGGCCATGGGAACTCCTCACGGTCGTCCCACTCTTCGGCCGCCGGGCGCATGACGTCCTTGGCGAACTCGTGGATCCAGTCCTTCAACTGGATCTGGTCGTCGTTGAGAGAAAGGTTGAAGTCGGCCATACCCCAAGGTTACCCATGGGTAACCGCTCAGGCCACTCCTGGTTCGTCTCGACTGAGCCCTGGCAGACTCGACACATGGCGTCCCCCCAGCCGGTGAACTCCTTCAGCCTGAGAGGAGTGCTGGTCGCGCTCGTGGTCGGCCTCGGAGTGCTGCATCTTCTGGTGGCCGTCGGTCGGGCCCATGACTGGGCCGTCGAGGGAGCCACTCTCGCTGCCACCGGACTGATCCATTTCGTCGCAGCCTTCGGACTCATGACCACTCGTCGACCCCGCGGATACTTCGTCGTTCTCGTCTGGCTCACCGTGACCGCCGCTGCGCTCGTGTACACGCGTACCGTCGGCTACGTATTCGGGCCCTTTTCGGGATACGCGCCATCGTTGTCGTCGTACGAGTTCACCGTTCTCGGACTGTCGCTCGCCGCTGCCGCCCTCATCGTCGGCGTACTTCTCGTCGACCTCGACGTCGCCGGTGACCCCGGATGGCGATTCGACACCATCGCACCGGCCATCGTGGTCATTGCCGCCATCCCGGGGTTGGCCGCCTCCAGTTGGGTTGACAATGCCTCGAGCCTGGCCGGCACCGGACATGTTCACTACTCGTCGACTCTTGCGATCGGCAGCGACGATCTGTCATGGGACGATCGCACTGCCCTCGGTGAGGAAGTAGCGCGTGCGCGCGAGATCGCGCTGTCGTACCCGACACTCGAATCTGCACTTGATGCCGGCTGGGTCGTGTCCGGACAGTCGGCACGCGGAGCTGGTCAGATGGTCGTCGACGCGTCACGCGACTTTCGCACGATGGTGTTCGACGTCGAGTCTCCGCAAGGGCTGATCTACGCGTCATCCGACCCCACTGCTCCCGTGGTCGGCGTTCAGTATTCCCAGTGGGTGTCGAGCGACATCGGGCCATCAGGGTTCGTCGGGCAAGAGTCTCTCTGGCATCTCCATGGCGCTACCTGCGTCGTCGAGGGCCCGATGGGTGATTACGCAGTTCCCCTCGACGAACCCACGACCGGATCAGGTTGCCAAAACGTGAATGGAACCCGAGACGACACCGTCGCGTACATGATTCGGGCCTGGGTCGTGCCGGGTTGGGAGAATCCGTACGGGACTTTCGCCCACGACCACCCGGCTCTCGGCTGACGCGGAGTTTCAGGAAGCTCGGCGATTACGGCCGCCGCGGGAGATCTTCTTCTTGTGCTCGAGGAAGTCGACGAGCAGATAGTCCCCCAGGTTGTCACTACTCGTCAGGAACGCGCGACCGCCGTTGAGCGACGACATTTGCTCGACGAAACGCCTGAGGTACACGTCGGCGTCGAGCATGAAGGTGTTGATCCGGATGTTCTCTTTCGAACAGCGAACGGCTTCACGCAAGGTGGCCTCGACGGTGAGTTGCTGGGCCTCGTAGCCGTCGAAGTAGGTGAACCATGCTTCTCCGTACGGCGTGATGTGCGCCGTCGGCTCACCATCGGTGATCATGATGATCTGCTTGTTGCCGTGCTGACGCGCCAACATCTTGCGCGCGAGTCCGAGCGCATGATGCATGTTGGTTCCCTGCATCCCGGGGATGGTGGCCTCGACGAGTTCGTCGGCCTTGATCTCCCAGGCCACGTGGCCGAACATCAAAATTCCGAGATAGTCGCGCGGATACTGCGACGAGATGAGCGACTGCAAAGCGACGGCAACCTTCTTGGCCGGACCCCAACGGTCGTCGCGATACATCGAGTACGACGCGTCGAGCATGAGAACCGTGGCCGAACGCGTGAGGTGTTCGGTGCGCTCGATCTCGAAATCGTCGGGCGACAATCGAATGGGCGTACCTTTTCCGCCTCGATTGAGCGCGTTGCGAATGGTCCGCTGCAGATCGAGGTTGAACGGATCGCCATACTCGTACGGCTTGGTGTCGTAAGTGCGTTCGTGACCTTGACCGATCGGACTGATCTGGTGCTGACCCAATTTGTCCTTGGCGAGCCGTGAGAACATGTCGCGCAAAGCCTTCGAGCCGATCTGGCGCATACCCTTGGGGGTGACTTCGAGCTTGCCTTCCTTCTGACGGATGAGGCCCTCGCGCTCGAGCTCCTGCACCAACTTCGACAACTTGTCCATGGCATTCGCCACGTCGTCACCCATGAGATCTCGCACTCGATCCATGTCGGCCTCGGCCAACTGCTGCGGTGTGGAGGGATTGCGCATCAGGTCTTCCAACTGGTCGAGGTCGCCGAGATCGCGCATGGTTTGCATGGCCTGCTCGAACCCCATCGGACCCTGGCCTTGCATCTCGTAACCCTGTTCCCACGGCAACGACGGAAACATCGACTGCATGTTCGCGCTCAGCTGGCCCATCTGCTGTTGCAGGTCCATGTCCTGCATGAGCTGTTGCGACAACTCCTCGAGCTGGGCTCGCTGTTCGGGCGACATCGAGTTGTACATGGCCTGGGCGGCCGCCATCCGTTGGGCGATGTTTTCGAGTAGTTCTTCGATCGTCTGCGGGTTCTCGGGGAAGAAGTCGCCATACTCCTTCATGAAGTCGTCGAAGCCGGGATCCTCACCGCGCTGGTGCTTGTCGATCATCTCGTTCAGCGCGGTCATCATCTCTTTCATGCGCTGCATGTCCTGCGGCGTCATGTTCTGGATGGCCGACGACATCTGATCGACCATTTGCTGAGCGAGTTGATTGCGGAGTTTGTCCTTCAACTGCTCGAACCGCTGCTCGGCTTCCTTCGACTCGAAGTCGTAGGCGTCGAGCTCGCGCACCTTGCCGGCCAGGTCGTCGGGGAGCATGTCGAGCCGGAAGTTGCGATCTTCGGCCGACCTTTGAGCACTCTCCTGACGACGGGAGTCGGCGCTCTTGTTGGCATCGCGCACCGACTGGTCGATCGCGTGACGCTCCTCGTCGACGATGTCGTTCAGCTCGTCGGCAATCTCCTTGTAGACACCGCCCAAGTCGCCTCGATCGAGCAGTTCTTGGCGACGCTCCTTCATACGTTTGCGCATCTCTTGCAGCCCCATCAGGCGCTCACCGTTCGGATCGGTGAGGCCACGGTTCATGAGGCGCCGCAGGGCACTGCGGAGGTCGCCGTAGGCGAGGAGGTCGTCCGACATCTCCTCGAACAAGGAGGTGTTGTCGAGGTCGAAGCCCTGCTGAGTGCCGTCCCAGCGCGAGTAGGTGAACCGACCAGCCATGGCCGCACGCTAGCCCTGAGAGAACGACCGGCGGCCCTCGGGCTCGACCGGTAGCCTGACTCCGACCATGAAAGTCCAGCGAACCTTCGTTTTTGTCGACCTCTCGGGGTTCACGAAGTTCACCGCCACTCACGGCGACTCCTCGGCCGGTGACATTCTCACCCGGTTTCGAGCCCAGGTTCGCGACGAGGCGGCCAAGTGCGGAGTACGCGTCGACAAGTGGCTCGGTGATGGATGCATGATCGTGGCCGTCGAACAAGAGCAAGGCATCCGTTTCGCCCTCGACTTGCAGCGCAAATGCGAGGACGTATGTGCCCCCCTGAAGGTTCGAGTCGGCATCGCCACCGGTGAAGTTCTCATGTTTCAGGGAGAGGACTACATCGGCAGCTCGGTCAATCAGGCCTCACGTCTGTGCGACGCCGCCGAATCCGACGAGGTTCTGATCGCTCGAACCGACATGCCCCGACCACCCCGCGGAGTGAACGAACACAATCACGCCCCACTCACGTTGCGCGGTCTCGGCACGATCGACGTCGTGCACCTCACGGCCGAGAAGTCGCTCGGTGGTCTGCACGACACCGGCGAACTTTGGACTCGTCTTCCCTACGTCTGATCGACCGTGATCGAACTCGGAGCTTCGCTCCCCGGCCTCGTCGCCCTCGGAACCTCGCCCACCTCGGACGTCGACGGCGTTCCGTCATCCGGTAACGGGTTCCAAACTCGTTTCGCCGACGATCTCGACGCCTTGGCGGCCCATGGCGTACGGCATCTGCGGTTGGGCTTCGATTGGTCGCGCCTCCAGCCGCGTTCGGGGATGGGGGACGAACTCAACGGCGAGTGGGTCGAGTGGTACCGGGACGTGATGGCCGCCGCACGGGCTTCAGGAATCAGTGTGTGGGCCGGACTCCTCGAACGTCACGTACCTCAGTGGTTCGACGACGAGCGAGGTTTCCGCGATGTCAAAACAGCCGATCGGTACTGGCCCCGTTTCGTGGAGTCGTCGGCTGATGCTTTCGGCGACCTGCTTTCGGGGTGGTTCCCCATCGACGATCCCATCGGATATGCGGCCCGTCTCGAACCCGACGACGTCGTACGCCATGGTGAAGTCGTCGACATCATGGTGCGCGCGTGGCGAGACGCGTGGCGCGTGTTGCGAGGAGGACCGCCGGTCGCCGGTTCATTCTCGATCCGCACTGTGCGACCCGTCGACGAGACGGTTCCGGCCGCCGAAGCTGCACGTCGTGAAGATCATCTCCGGTGGCGAACGTTTCTCCGAGGGCTGCGCGACGGAACACTTGTCATTCCCGGGCGCGCCGATCGAGAAGTACCCGACTTGGCCGGGGCGATCGACGTGATCGGTGTGCGACTCCGAACCGATCTCGGATCCGATCCGACCATCGATGACGAGTCTCTCCGCCGCTGGCAGGAGCGCGCGGTCATGATGCTGCACCGAGTCACTGACGAAGGACCCGATCTGCCGATCACCATCGCTGCGTACCGCGTGAGTCGGTCACGTCGATCCGAGAACGCTCGCGACGCCGAGGTCCTGACCGAGGCCACCAAGCGAGCTGTCGACCAGGTGGTGTCCGACGGCATCGCGATCACGAGCGTGTTCGTCGAGCCGGGTATCGCCGCCACCAAGACGACCCAGGAGTCGGCCTTTCTCGACTGGGATCGCCATCCCACTCCCCTCGCTTCCGCCTGGATCCGCTGATTCTCGGTGTTCTGACTTATTTGATTGCGGTGGGGGCGACGGGGCCACCGAGACCGCGGGTGAACGGCAACGGTGTGGCCGTCAACAAGAAGTCGTACTGACCGTCGGCCGCGCAATCGGCCGCCAACTCATCGAGCACCCAGTTCTGACCCTGTGTGAGGCCGATGTCGCGAATGTTCACCATGTGCACGGGCAACAGTGCTGCCGGATCTTCGGGCGGATAGCACTCGAACACGATCGTGTCGGTTGCGACGATCGCGACGTCGTGATCGCGAATCCACTCGACACTCTTCAAACCGATGCCAGGAGTCGGATGCGAGTAGTGCACCTTGTCGCCCACTCGTAGCCAATGCATCTGACCGGTACGGACGCACACGATGTCGCCGGGCATCACCGTGACGCCCGCCTTCGCTGCCGCCGCATCGAGATCGTCGCCGGTCACCGCATACATATCGTCGAAATGGTCGACTCCGTGAAGACGTGCGATGTCGAGAAGCACACCGCGTGACACGACAGGGCCCACCTTCTCGATCCCGAGTTCATGGCTACCGGCTTCGTCGACCGTGCTCATGGGCACACCGTTGTAGAGCAATCCGTCGTATCCGACGTGGGCGAGTGAGTCGAGATGAGTGGACGCCTGGACTCCCATCGACACCGCATCGTCGCTCGACGTGAAGTCGCCCGGGTCACCCGTGAGCGATTGATTGATCGACACCATCGTACGCTCCGGATTGATTCGGCCGGGTATGTAGCCGAGTTGCATCCCGTCCTCGTCGAAGGGGTACGTGAGCGAGAACACCTTGCCCTGCCGCGCCGCCGCTATCCCACGTCGCACTGCGGCTTCATCGATCAGGTTGAGGGTGCCGCGCCGATCGTCGGCTCCCCATCGGCCCCAGTTCGACACCTTGGCGGCGAGTTCGTGGACGTAGTCGGGAAGTGCCATGTGATCAACCGTTCACCAGTTCGGCCATGGTTCGCAACGTTTCGGGTGAGCCACCGACGATGAGGGTGGTCACGCGACTCTCGCGCCAGGCCGCAAGGTCGTCCTTGATCTTGGCCGGCGGACCAACGAGGCAGATCTCGTCGACCATCGCGTTCGGAACCGACGCGATCGCCTCGGACTGTTTGCCGTTCAAGAAGAGATCTTGAATGCGATCGACCGCTTCTTCGTAACCGAGGCGACGAAATACGTCGGCGTGGAAGTTCATCTCCTGCGCACCCATACCACCCACGTAGAGAGCGAGTGTCGGGCGCACGCGGTCGTAAGCACGCTCGATGTCGTCGTCGATCGCAATGGTGGCGGTCGCCAGAATCTCGAAGTCGTCAGGCCGGCGACGAGCAGTCGGTCGCGCGAAACCCTCCTCGAGCGACGACGCGTACAACTCTTCGTGGCGCGGCGCATAGAAGATCGGGAACCAGCCGTCGGCGATCTCAGCGGCCAACGCCACGTTCTTCGGTCCTTCGGCCCCGAGAAAGATCGGCACGTCGGACCGCAGCGGATGGGTCATCACGTTCAGCGCCTTGCCAAGACCAAGGCCGTCACGAGCTGGGATCGGGTACTCCGGTCCGTCGTTGGTGAGTCGCTCTTCGCGGGCCAAGATCTTACGAACGATGCCGACGTACTCGCGCGTGCGAGCCAGTGGCTTGTTGAACCGCTGTCCGTACCAGCCCTCGACCACCTGCGGACCCGACACGCCGAGACCGAGGCAGAATCGGCCACCCGACAGGTGATCCATGGTGATGGTGGCCATGGCGGTCGCCGACGGCGTACGCGCCGAGATCTGCACGATGTTCGTGCCGAGTCGCAACTTCGAGGTGCCCGCTCCCCACCAGGCGAGTGGCGAAATGGCGTCGCTCCCCCAGGATTCGGCAGTCCAGGCCGAGTCGTAGCCGAGTCCTTCGATCATCGTCAAGGTTTCGGGAACTCCGGCCGGCATGGAACGCCCCCAGTACCCGATGTGCCAACCGAGTTTCAGATCGTGTGCCATCGGTAAAACCTCCCCCGTCGCTCTCACGGTAGTTCCCGTGAGCAGTTGGCCGTCAACGGTTCGCCGTGAACAGAAGCAGTCGAGCGTGATAGGACAGAAGACCATGGAGATCGGATACACGCCCGACCAAGAGGCGCTGCGCGCCGAACTGCGCAGCTACTACGACGGATTGCTCGACGAGGCGACGGTGGCCGAACTCGGCACCAGCCACGGCATCGGGGTCGCTCCCCGTCGCGTCTGGAAGCAAATGTGCGCCGATGGCTGGGCCGGCATCGGATGGCCGAAGGAATACGGCGGTCAAGGTCGTAGCGCGATCGAGCAGTTCATCTTCTTCGACGAGTCGATGCGAGCCGGCGCGCCGGTCCCGATGTTGAGCATCAACACGGTGGGCCCCACCCTCATGAACTTCGGAACTCAGGAACAGAAGGATTTCTTCCTGCCGAAGATTCTCACTGGTGACCTGCACTTCTGCATCGGCTATTCCGAACCCGGTGCGGGAACCGACCTGGCGTCGCTCCAGACGAAAGCAGTACGCGACGGTGATCAGTACGTGGTGAACGGACAGAAGATGTGGACGTCGTTGTCGAGCGATGCCGACTACTGCTGGCTTGCCGTACGCACCGACTCCGACGCACCCAAGCACAAGGGCATCTCCATTCTCATCATGCCGATGGACACGCCCGGCATCTCGCTGCAGCCCCTCAATCTGATCGGCGAGCACGACATCAACGCCATGTATCTCGACGACGTCCGTATCCCAGTGGCCAACTGTGTGGGCGGCGAGAACAAGGGCTGGACGCTCATCACCAATCAGCTCAACCACGAACGCGTTACCTTGTGCTCGACCGGTGTCGTCGAACGGGCCCTCACCGACACTCTCGAGTGGGCCAAGAACACCACCCTTCCCGATGGCCGTCGGGTGGCCGACCAGGAATGGGTGCAGCTCAACCTGGCTCGCGTGCACGCCAAACTCGACGTCCTCCGTCTCATGAACTGGCAGTCGGCTTGGGAAGCCACTCAAGGCGTCCTCGACGTGGGCCACTGTTCGGCCATCAAGGTGTACGGAACCGAGTTCTACCTCGAAGCTTTCCGCCTGCTGTTCGAAATCCTCGGCCCACCCGGATACCTGAAGGGTGGAACGCCCGGTTCGATCCTGAAGGCCCGACTCGAGAACTTGTACCGAGGAATGCTCATCCTCACGTTCGGCGGAGGTACCAACGAAATGCAGCGCGATCTCATCACGATGTTCTCGCTCGGATTCCCGAGGGCGGCCCGCTGATGGATTTCTCCTTCTCTTCCGATCAGAACGAACTGCGTGCCCTCACGCGTCAGATCCTCACCGATGCCTGCACGACCGAGCATCTGAAGGCCGTGATGCGCACCGACAGCGCGACCGACCTTGCTTTGTGGAAGACGTTGGCCGACGCCGGCCTCGTGGGGATCGGGCTGCCCGAATCGGTGGGTGGAGGCGGACTCGGTCTCACCGAAGTGGCCATCGTGCTCGAGGAGATCGGCCGCATGGCGGCACCCGTTCCAGCCTTCGCTGTCATGGCACTGGCGTCGCCGGCTCTGGCGAACCAGCCTGCGTTACTGGAAGGCGTGGCCTCGGGCGACACGATCGTGACCGCTGCGATCCACGAACCAATCGGTGATCCGCATTCGCCCTCCACTTCCGTCGTCGACGGCAAGATCACCGGCATCAAAGTGTGCGTTCCGCACGGACTGCTCGCCACGCGATTCGTCGTCACCGCCGCCGACGGCGTGTATTGCGTGGAGGCCAACGACCCCAAGGTGCGGGTCACGCGGCAGGACACCACATCAGGCGTGCCCGATGCACTCGTCGAGTTCGACGAAGCCAAGGCCACGTGCGTGGGCGGGCCTGCAGCCACCGAACAAATCATCGCGCTCGGTTCAATCGGCGCGAGTGTGATGGTCGCCGGAGCCTGCGACGCCGCATTACGTCTCACAGCCGACTACACCAAGTCGCGTCAGCAGTTCGACAAGGCCATCGCCACGTTCCAAGCCGTGAGCCAACGCGCCGGCGACGCCTACATCGACACCGAAGCCGTTCGTCTCACGGCGTGGCAGGCGGTGTGGCGCACCGAGAACGGATTGCCGTCGGCCGAAGCCGTCTTGTCGGCCAAATTCTGGGCCGCCGAAGGCGCGTGGCGCGTGATGCACGCCGCTCATCACCTCCACGGAGGAGTGGGAGTCGACCGCGATTACCCCCTACATCGTTACTTCTTGTTGCACAAGCAACTCGAGTTACAGCTCGGGTCGACACAGCCGAGTCTCGTTCGTCTCGGGCGACTCCTCGTCTCCTAACATCGACTCGATGTCGAACCCGAACCCGATCCTTCCTCCCGATCCCGATCTGCCTCTCATCCATACGCGCAACTATGAAGTGCGCGCCTACAAGGTGAGCGACTCCGAGATCCTGTTGCGAGGGGCGGTGCGCGACGACAAGGCACCAGGCCTGTACGTCGAAGGCGATCCCGAGCCGCTCACGATTCATCACATGGTCGTCGAACTACGAGTGTCGTATCCCATGTTCGAGATTCTCGATGCGACCACCGAGTTGAAGGAGTTCCCCCACCACGAGTGTCCGGGAATCGCGCCGCACTATCGCAAACTGATCGGTCTCTCGATCGCCCGCGGATTCACCCACAAGGTGCGCGAACTCTTCGGCGGACCACGCGGCTGCACTCACACCACGGCTCTCCTCCAAGCGATGGGTCCGGTCGCCATCCAATGCGGATGGAGCATGCGCGTGATGGCCATGAAGGAGGCGGCCGAGAGCGGTGCCCCCACACCCGAGTTCTCCCCCGAAGCACGTGAGCGGGCCTTCGCCACCAACCTCAACACCTGCCACATCTGGGACGAGGACGGTGAGCAAGTTCGCCTCATTCGCTCTGGCGGCACGCTCGGAGCACCTCTGTCGGTGAGCAAACGGCTCGAGAAGCTCGGTCGCTCACCCGACGAGTGGGAGACCTCGCGGGGTTAGAGCCGAAGTTCAGCCGATGAGGCGAACAGCCTCTTCCTTGGCCCACTTGTAGTCGGCTTTGCCAACCGGGGTGCGCACGACTTCGTCGACCACGAACACTGCCTTGGGCGCCTTGTAATCGGCGACGAGGGTGCGGGTGTGCGCGACTACTTCTTCGTTGGTGACCGAGGTTCCGGGTCGCAACTGAATGAGCGCCGTCACCTGCTCACCCCAACGCTCGTTCGGCGTACCGATCACGACGGCGTCGAACACCGACGGATGCTGCTTGAGAGCAGCCTCGACCTCTTCGGGATAGATCTTCTCGCCACCCGAATTGATGCACACCGAACCACGACCGAGAACCGTGATCATCCCGTCTTCTTCGATCTGCGCGAAGTCGCCCGGAATGACCCATCGCTTGCCGTCGTAAGTGGGGAAGGTGGCTGCCGTCTTCTCGGGATCCTTGTAGTAACCGAGCGGGATGTATCCGCTACGCGCCAACTTGCCCACTTCGCCGACAGCACAGACCCGCCCGTCATCGGACAGCACTGTGGTGTCGGGGCCGGTCTGGAACTTGGGCGCCGACATCGGACTCCCGTCGTCAGCCCGAGTGCCAGCGGCACCGGTCTCGGTGGCTCCATAACTGTCCATGATCACGATGTTGGGAAGCGCAGCTCGCAACTGCTCGCGCACACCTGTCGAGAGTGGTGCCCCACCGTTGCCGACCGAGAACAACATCGACATGTCGTACGCCGACGGATCGGCGAGCAACGCCTCAGCGATGGGTCGCGCCATGGCGTCGCCGATGGTCGACAACGTGTTGGTCTTGGCTCGCGACGCGAGACCGAGAACTTCGTGCGCATCGAACCGACGGCGGCTGTACATGACGAACGCACCGCCGCCGATGATGGCGTTGCCCATCACCCACTGGCTGCCGCCGTGCATAATCGGGCCGATCCCCATGAGCCGCATCTTGAACTGAGCCGCAGCAGCTTCTTCACCGAGCAACTCGATGCGATCGATCGGCCGGTTGGCGCGCATCGAGTTCATGGCACCGAGAATCACGTCCTCCGACCGCCACATCACTCCCTTCGGCATCCCTGTTGTTCCACCGGTGTAGAGGATGTAGGGATCGTCGCCCGAGCGACCGGGGAAGTCGCGATCGGGTGACGCGGCTGCCAAAGCCGCCTCGTACTGCTCGCCCAACACGATCACGTTCTTCAACCGGGGAAGATCGGAACGAATCGACTCGACCATGTCGACGAATTCGGGGCTCGTGACCACGACCACGCAGTCGGCATTGTCGTAGAGGTAACGGAGTTCGGCCTCGACGTAGCGGTAGTTGACGTTGACCGCGGCTGCTCCGATCTTGGCGCACCCCCAGAACGCTTCGACCCACTCATGGCAGTTGTAGGCGTGAACACCGACGTGTTGGCCGCGCTCGACGCCGAGTGACAGAAGATGATTGGCGAAGCGCGTCGCCCGCTCGTCGAGTTGTGCATACGTGTACTCGACCTCGTTGGTCACCAGTGCGAGATCGTCGGGCACGGCGTCGGCGAGCACCTCGATGGCATCACCGAGGTTGATGCTCCGCGGGTACGACTTATGGGCCACTTTCATTCTCCTTCGTAGCCGTCGAGCATGTCGGTGAAACCGTACTTGTGGTGCGGTCCGATCGCCATGTTCTCGAAGAGTCCATATCCGACGTGGGTCCGACCGTCGCGATCGGTGTAGGTGAAGCGGGCACCGTTGTCGACGATTCCGAACAAGCGCATCGCTCCTTCAGGTGTTGTGGTGTCGAGTGCGAAGTTTTGTACGACGAGTGGGCCCTGCCACATTCCGTGCCGCCAGTCGGCGTCGTATCCATACCCGGTACCAACACCCACGTGCACGGGGATGAGAGGTTCGATCAGCAAGTCGAACACGAAACCATCGTCGGCAACCACCCGGAAGTCGGCGCCGGTGCAGAAACGTGAGCCTTTCCGATAGTGCAGATCGTGCTCGGGGCGGCCGAGGTGCTCGATCCGTCCGTCGTTCCAGATACGAGTCGCTTCCTCCATCACCCGAGACCCGTCCGGGTTCTCCTGCACGATGATCATGAGCGAATGGTCGTCGAAACGAACCGGCGTGTAGATCCAGAACCAGCTGAAAGGATTCGACGCGCGAATACCTGCCGGTTCGCTCTCTCCCACCGGCCGTACTCCCCACGAACGGTCGCGAGTTCCCCACCATTGATCAGATGTCAGCGAGAAGCTCTTGCCGCCGACAGTGAGGGATCCGTCCCATCCGCCGGTCTGGGCCAGACGACAGGTGTCGAAGATGACGCGTCCGTTCTCGCGGATGTAGTGGCGCGGTTCTTCGAAGGCCGGCATCGAACCGGTCCAGGTGGCATCAATCGTGATGCCCCACTCGTTGTCGGCGCAACGCAGGCGCAACTTCTGGAGCGGTTCGATCACTTCGATACTGAGCGGCCCCACTCCCGGGTTCATGCGATCGGCGTCGTCGAGAGCGCCTGATGCGCGCACCACACGGTGTTGACCTTCGTGGAACACGAGAAGGTAGGCGTCGATCACCCCGAGGTTCGGATATACCCCGAGCCCGGCGATGAACATGACGTTGCCCGACTTGTCGAAGCCGTTGAAGTAGTAACGGTCGTAGAAATTGCGGTCGCTCGTGGCCGCATGCCGCATCGGTTCGGCGATCTGATGGATCGGGTAGTCGTCGAGGTTGCTGAGCATGATGTCTCCGTTCGTGAGAGGTTGGACGTTCTTCAGATGTCGGTGAGAAGTGGAGCCACTTCGGAGGCGAAGGCGACGAGTTGATCGCACAGCTCGTCACAGCTGCGGGCTTTGAAACGAACCTGCAGCTGATTCACCCCCGGTGCAGTGCCGGCGAGGATCTGTTCGGCGATCGACGACGGTGCGCCGTGGATCGTGCCTTCGCCCACGTCGAAAGCAGGCGTTCCGACGTAGAGGAACGGCGTGATGTGGCCGATCATGAACGGACCAGAACGCCCGTGCTTGTCGCGCTCGGTCATGAGCATGGCCACCATGTCGGTATTCGAGGGACCTTGGGGAAGCCATCCGTCGGCGAGTCGCGCCGCACGACGAATGGCGACCGGACTCGAGCCAGCAACCCAGATGGGTGGGCGCGGCGTCTGCGCCGGACGCGGGCGGGCGCCGAAACCGTCGACGAACTCGTTCTCGAGGGCGGCTGCCAACTCGGGGATCCCCCGCTCGAGAGCCTGACCGCGACCGGCGAAGTCGACCCCGAGGAAGTCGAACTCGGCTTCCACATGACCGGCACCGATACCGATGAGCGCACGACCCCCGGTCAGGTGATCGAGGGTGGCGAACTGTTTGGCGGCAACTCTCGGGTGTCGGTACGGCAGGACGTACACGTGAGTGAGCAACCCGACGCGTGTCGTGTGGGCGCCGAGCCACGACAATGTCGAGATCGGATCGGCCCAGTGGGTCCCCATTCCGCCCACCACCGATTCAGGAAGGGCGACGTGATCGCACACTCCCACGTAGGCGTAGCCGTTGTCGTCACAGGCGCGGGCCAAGCGGGCCAACTCGTCGGGTCCGGCCGTCGCCTCCCAGCCGGCGACGAAGTACGCGCTCTGGGCCTGGATCGGCAATTGGATGCCGTAGACCCGCTTCCCTTCCGCGATCGTGAACATCTGACCCCCTGTGTCCCTCTCCAGGTTCGCAGATCGACCACGTCCAGGGGAATTCGCGACTCGTGGTCGGTGGGATCCCCGCTAGGAGACCCGACCGACCACGGTCGAATGAGCCGGCGCAGGATCAGACGATCCGGCGTCGCCTCACAGACGTGACGATCCCGAGACCGAGGCCAAAGGCCAGGAGTCCGAGGGCGATCACGGTCGTCGACATCGATCCCGTCACCGGAATCTCCGCCGGGAAGATGAGCGACACCAGACTGACCGTGGCCGTCGCCGTGTTGCTGTCGACGTTGCCGCCCGTCGCAAAGGCCACGTTGGTCACCGATCCGGCAGCCACGTCGGCAGCCGTGATCGTGTAGTACGCCGTGCACATCTGATTCAGGTTCACTGAGATGATCTTGGTGGCCGGACCGCAGTTGAACGGCTGGCCTCCATTGATCTTGTTGTCGGTGACCGTGAACTGAGTCGGACCGATTGCTGCGTCTCCGTCGTTCAGGATCGTGTAGGTGTACGTGATCACCTCACCTGCTGCGAAGAAGGTGTCGGGAGACGCCGTCTTGGTCAGGTTCAGCGACGGAGCCGCAGCCGGCAGGATTGGCGTTCCGCCACCCGGCACGAAGACCGGCGGCACCACGGGCGGAACCACCGGGGGCGAGACCACGGTGACCGTGGCCGACACCGTGGGCGAGGTGACCCCACCACCCGATGCCGACGCCAGGTTCACGATCGAACCCGCAGTGATGTCGGCGGCCGTGACCGTGTACGTCGCAGTGCACGACAACGTACCCGCGACGGCCAGGGTCGTTGCGGCCGCACCACAGTTGAACGCCGTTCCACTGTCGACCTTGTCGTCGGTCACCGTGAACTGATCGGGACCAAGGCTCTCGGCCCCGTTGTTGGTGAGCGTGTAGGTGTAGGTAACCGATTGTCCGGCCGCTGTCACCGACGTGGGCGACGCGCTCTTGGAGATCAAGAGTTCGGCGTAGTCGACCGTCGCCGACACCGTCGCCGATTCGAGTTCACCCAACGACGCGAATGCGGTGTTCACCACTTCTCCGGCGGTGACATCGTCCGCAGTCGTGACATAGTCACGGGTGCACGACACCGTCTCGGCAGGATCAAGCGATACATCGTCGACCCCACATTCGAACGCAACGCCTTCGTCGATCATGTCGTCAGTCACTTCGAACTGACCGGGTCCGAGCGGCTGATTACCGGTGTTGGTGACCACGAAGGTGTACGTGATCGTCTGGCCGCTGGCGCTGAACCAATCGATCGAGGGGTCCTTCGTCAACGAGATCTCGTTGCGCTCCACCTCGTTGACGATGGTGCACGTGACGTCGTCACCGTCCTCCAAGGTCACCGTTGATCCGACCAATTCAGCCTCACTGCAATCCCAACCGTCCGGAGAGAGATAACCCTCCGGTCCGTCTTCGGACAGCACGTAGTCACCGGCCGGCACCATCACCTGAGTGACGTCTTGCGAACCCGAGAATCCGGAGACACCCTCACCTTCGGTCGGCGTCCCGTCCACTCCAGTGGCCTTCAGGACGAAGTCGTCGACCGATGCTTCACCGTCGGCCACTTCCTTCACGAGTGTGATGGTCGTCATCGGCGTGTAGGTGTTGGTGAAGGTGCACTCGATCGGACCCTCATCCTCGACCATCGTCATCCTTTGCGAACCGATCATCAATTCACCGGACTCGCTGTCGTATTCCCAATCGTCGGCACCCACGCACGTCACGTCGGTGAGTTCCCAACGGGGATTCATCGGATCCGCTTCGGTGAGAACCACCGCTTCAACCGAACCGAGAACCAGCGGGTCCGTGGAGTCGGTGCCGTCATCGGGCGGGGTCAGTTCGAACTGGGTGTTCCAAGGCGACGTCTCGTCACTCGAATCTGCATCGATGACGAACGTGGTCGACGGGGCGATGACACCCTCCTCGAAGCCTTCGATCGACTTGGTGATCGTCACGAGCCGACCCTCTGACACCACGCCGTACACACAACCGCGACCAGTGGCACCTTCGCGAGCCAACACGGTGTTGGGCTCGCCTTCTTCCTCGTGATCGTCGGCCATGATCTCGATCGCCGGACTGGCCGGACAGGCTTCTTCACCTTCGACTGGCGACACCTCGAGGATGCTCAGTCGATAGGCGAGGTCGTCCTTGATCATGGTGATGCCGTCGGGGATGCTGAAGGTCACCGCGTCACGACACGCGCCGCCGGGACCGCCGCCGTACGGACACGGCTTGGTCTCGTCGGTGGTCTCGATCATGCGCCACGAGAGACCGACAGTCGGATCACCGTCGAAATCGCCGAAGCCCAGACTGGCCACACCGTCGTAGTGCTTGGCGCCGCTGCCTTCCACGGTCTTGTTGCGAAGTGCAACTTCGGCCAGGAGGAATGCTTCACCATTGGTGATCGCTCCACCGGCGGCTGGCGCAATGGCCAGCACGGTCTGCTGTTCACCGTCGAGAGCCGTCGGGCACGACTCACCGGTGCGACCGTGGGACGTGAGAGCTTCACCGGGCGAGGTGACGAACTCCGACGACGATGCAGTGTTGGCGGGTTCGTAAAGAATGCAGTTCGATTCGGTCGTCCCGTCGGGTGCGCCGCCTTCGGTGACACCTTCGTGGTCGGACATCTGCGCACTGATCGTTCCGATGCTGACGGATTCGGCTTCGGCTCGCGGCTCGATCGACGTCTGCACCACGCCCACCGCACCGATTCCGATGGCGGCGAGAAGCATCGTCCGGAATACCGCCCTCTTTCGCGTTCGATTCTTCAATCGAATTCCTCCTAACTCGTGCACTCCCGGATCGGAGTACGGGGCAGGAGTTTCGAACGGAACGCGTCACAGCGCGTCCCACACACGTCATCGATCGCATCGGAAATGTCACGATCGGTCGAGAACGGGAACCGAAGAAGAACGACATCGAGAACTGGCGGCAAATTTCCGCGAAAGCCGAGATGAATCTGCCGCCAGAATGACCAAGTGGCACTCCCAACGGGATTCGAACCCGTGCCGCCACCTTGAGAGGGTGGTGTCCTAGGCCACTAGACGATGGGAGCAAGTAGCGCACGAAACGCTACCGCCCGGACTCGACCACCCCACAGGGCGTGATCAGGGAGTCGTTTCGTCGGATCCGCCGTCCATCCGCTTCTTGCGCAACGCAACCGCTCCGCTGACCGCGGCCACCACGGCCGCGACACCGACGCCGATCCCGACGCCCAGACCCGATCCCCCACCGTCGTCGTCCGAAGACGGCGGGGGTGTGGTCTGCGATTCGGCGGCCGCAGCGAGAGTCGTGACCGGTGACGCCGTGGTCGTTGGCGCCTCGGTCTCGGGTGGGGCCGCGATCTGCTCTTCGATTCGACCTCGGAACGGCCCGCTGATTTCGTAGGTGATGCCGGCCGCCTTGCCGACGGCACCGAGTGCGTCGATCGGAGCGAATCCGGGCAGGATCTCCGAGAGGTCTCGATTACTCGGTCCGCGCTGTGACGAGAAGTAGAGCCGATCGCGCTTCGGGTTGAACACCGGGCCGGTCACTTCTGACGGTTCGTGTCCGTCACCCACCACGCGAACGAACGGCGCGATCGCGCCTTCAGCGGTGATCATGACCACTTCCATGCTCCCGCCGTCCTCGGCGACGTAGAGATCGCCACTGCCCGCATCGACGGTGATGTTGTCGACGTGCGACAAGACAGCTCCTTCGGTACCGAGACCATCCGGGTCGCCCTTCCAGATGAGCGTGTAGGTCTGCGCGCGAAGATCGATGCCGTGAACCGAATGATCGTTCTTGCTCGTGAAGTAGATCCAGCCGTCGTGGTACCAAATGCCTTCGTTGCCCGAGAAGATCGTCGATTCCGGAACCTGGTCGCGTGTCGGCGTGGAACTGCCGGATGGATCGGCGATCGGTGCCCACGTCACCGAGCCGTCGGTGCCCACCACGCACACGTCGAGCGAGCCCGCCGAGAGGTCGGGATACGACGTCGGGGTGAAGCGGTACACGCGACCCTCGCGATGATCCTCGGTCATGTAGACCGTCTGATCCTCCGGGTCGACGGCCGCCGCCTCGCGTGTCCACCGTCCCATTGCCTCGTGGAACACCGCCTCTTTCTTGCCCGTCGGGTCGCACTCCCACAGACGACCGGTTCCGGCGAAGTTCTCCTCACCGCTCAACCAGGTCCCCCACGGGGTGACCCCACCCGCACAGTTGGAGTTGCTTCCCGACAAGATGCGATACGCATCGACGATCTCTCCGTCGGCCGAGAAGTGGATGCACGACACGCCTCCGGCGTCAGGCGCCATGAAGTCGAAGACCTCGCTGTTGCACACGTAGTACCAGCCGCCCTCGCCGTCGTCGAAGGTACCGGCACCGTCGGGGAATGGATGCCACTCGTAGTCGGTGTCGCCCACGGGGTCGCCGCCGACGGCGACGATGCGCGAGGTGAACCCGGCCGGAAGGAGCAAGCCGTTCTCGTCGGGAGTGTCCGAGAGAGGTCCGTACGGGCTATCGCCGGGAGCCGCTCCCGAGATCGACGATTTGGCCGCCGCCGGTGACACGAAAGCGAGCGGTACGACGGCCCCTCCTCCACCGGCGATGATGCCGGCCTTCAAGAACGAACGACGATCCATGATTCCCCCCTGGTGATGTCGAACCACGTGCACCGAGTCACGGGCTTCGTCGGTCCCCCGAACGACGACGATCGAAATCTAGTTCCTGGATCGCGGGCGATCGTCGACCCCGACGTCCGCACGGTCTGCGCCAGACGCGAAACGACCGGGCCGAAGCCCGGTCGCATGGCTGGGGAGCAAGGAATCGAACCCTGAATAACAGAACCAGAATCTGCTGTGTTGCCAGTTACACCACTCCCCAAGGAGTGCCTCGATTCTAGGGGTGGCTTCTCTCGGCCCCACCCTCAGCCGATCCACGACTCCAGAGTGTCGAATCCCACGACGCGGCCGACGGCCACACCAGCCGCCTCGGTGAAATGCCGCCGAGTCGCCGTCCAGCCGCGCACCGGGCTGGTGTCGGTCGCCGAGGAGTGGGCCGTGAGACCGAGCTCTTCGGCCATCAGGCGAATACGCAGAGAGTGGAACGGATCGCTCACGAGTACCACCGTGCGCACTCCCCACTCGTCGGCCATATTCGCCACGTTGTGCAATGACTCCCACGAACTCGTTCCCTCGTCTTCGCCGTCGATCACCGACTCGGGAATTCCGGAATCCACCAGATAGCGGCGCGACGCCTCGGCTTCGGTGAAGCGATCACCGGGCCGATTACCACCGGTGACGATCACCATCGGCGCCAGTCCGTCGCGCCAGAGTTCGACCACGTGATCGAGACGAGCTTCCAACTGCGGCGACGGGCGACCGTCGTACTGAGCCGCACCCATCACGACGATCGCGTCGACCGGTCGATCGTGATCGGACCGGCCCGTACTCCACACCTGCAGAAGTGTGATGAGGTAGTAGGCGAACATCGTCACGATCGCCACCGACACCACGACGAGAACACGCCAGGCCGGTCCGCGTCGCCACCACCTCGGTAGGAACCAACGATCCTTCTTCAGGACGACCGGATCAGGCGCGTCGGACATGGCTGATCGGTCTCAGGCGAGTCGCTGACGGGCCGCATCGAGTCGGACCAACACGGTGTCGCGTCCGAGCAATTCGAGAGCTTCGAAGAGCGGCGGTCCGATCGTGCGTCCGGTGACCGCCACGCGCACCGGTGCCTGCGCCTTACCCAACTTCAGACCGAGAGCGGTACCGCACTCTTCGGTGGCTGTCTTGAGTGACTCCGCCGTCCAGTCCGCCTTCTCGAACGCAGCCCGTGCCGCATCGAGCATGGAGACAGCTTCGGGTGAGGAGAACGTCTTGTTCCAGGCTGCCTCGTCGACGATTGGCGCCTCGAGGAACATGAAGTCGACGAGGGCCGGAACGTCGGCGAGGGTGACGATGCGCGTCTGCACCAGCTCGGCCATGGCGCGAAACACCGTTTCGTCGAACTGTTCGGGCGACCACGGCGTGGTGTCGCCGTGCAGCCAGGGTCGACACGCCTCGACGAAGTCGTCGACCGACAGCATGCGTAGGTATTCGCCGTTGAACGCCGCCAACTTCTTCAGATCGAAGAAAGCCGGCGAATGATTCACGTCTTCGAGGCGGAAGTCGTCCTGAATTTGCGACCACGGAACGATCTCGGTGTCGCCTTGGGGCGCCCAACCAAGCGTCATGAGGTAGTTGATCATCGCGTCGGCCAGATAGCCCTCGTCGCGAAACTGCTCGAGCGCCACCTTGTCTCGGCGTTTCGACAACTTCTTGCGCTGTTCGTTCACGAGAACGGGGACGTGCGCCCACGTCGGAGGTCTGTGTCCGAGTGCTTCCCACAGCATCTGCTGTTTTGGCGCGTTCGGAAGGTGCTCCTCGGCTCTCACCACGTGCGTGATACGCATCGATGCATCGTCGACCACGTTGGCCAGAAGGAACATTGGTGAGCCGTTGCTGCGAAGAAGAACGAAATCTTCGATCGTGTCGTTCTGAAACTCCACACGACCCCGAACGAGGTCGTCGACCACCGTCACACCCTCGGGAACGCGAAAGCGGAGCACCCGCCCCGGACCGGGCTCGAGGCCACGATCACGCGAGTAGCCGTCGTATCCGGGTTTGCCTGCGGCCTTGGCGCGCTCTTGGATCTGCTCGCTGGTCAAATCGCAGTAGTACGCGAGCCCGTTGCGATACAACTGTTCGGCCGCCTCCACGTGTTCAGTGGCATACTCGCTCTGAAAGTACGGTCCCTCGAACGTGGGGTCGTTGCGATGGATACCGATCCACGCCAAGGCATCGACGATTCCTTCGGTCCACTCGGGTCGATTGCGAGCCTCGTCGGTGTCTTCGATACGCAGGACGAACGTCCCACCGGAACGCTTCGCCAGTGCCCAGTTGTACAACGCCGTACGCGCTCCACCGACGTGGAAGAAGCCCGTGGGTGACGGCGCGAATCGATAGCGCGGTGCACCTGACGTGTTCGTGCCGGACGACATGCTTCGGTAACGCTACCCGTCGTCGAAGTGAGCGGTAGGGTCGCCTCGTGGGACGACACGCATACACCTCGGGCGAACAGCATGACGGCCACCGCAGCGTCTCGGGTGGACTCGCCCGCGCCGCAGTGTTCGGGATCAGCGATGGTCTGGTGTCGAACGTCTCCCTCGTGATCGGTTTCGCTGGAAGCGGCGTCGACTCCACGGTCGTACGTCTGGCCGGTCTGGCCGGAGCCATCGCCGGCGGAGCCAGCATGGCGGCCGGCGAGTGGGTGTCGGTGTCGGCTCAGAACGAACTCATCACCCGTGAGCTCGAGATCGAAAAACGCGAACTGAGCGTGAACACCGCGGCCGAGACCAACGAGTTGGCCAAGATCTACGAGAGTCACGGCATCGAACCCGAACGAGCCCGAGCCGCGGCCGCCGACGTCATGCGGCGACCTGATGCCGCCCTCGCCGTCCACGCCCGTGAAGAACTCGGCGTCGACCCCGGCTCGCTTCCGTCCCCGTTCAAAGCGGCGGCATTGTCGCTCGTTTGTTTCCTCTTCGGAGCGCTCTTGCCGGTGATTCCGTGGTTCGTCGGTGGAGGACCCGGCCCCAAGGTCTGGTCGGTGGCCATCGGTGTGATCGCAGCCGGCTTCGTGGGCGGCGCCATCGGACTGTCGGCCGAGAGAGGTGTCGCAAAAACGGCGCTGCGGCAGGTCGTGATCCTGCTCGTGGCGTGTGGTGTCACCTACGCCGTCGGACAACTCTTCGACGTGGCCGTCACATGACCCAGCTCAACGTTCTCGGGGGTGAGCTACAGCCCTGCTCGTTCGACCCCATGACCGGCTACTACCGAACGGGTTGCTGCGAATCGCGCGGCGACGATCCGGGGATGCACGTGGTGTGCGCCGTCATGACCACCGAGTTCCTCGCTTTCAGCGCAAGTGTCGGCAACGACTTGAGTACGCCGATGCCCCAGTACGGCTTCGCCGGGCTCCGCGACGGTGACCAATGGTGTCTGTGTGCCTCACGTTGGCAGGAAGCGTTCGAGGCCGGACACGCCCCTCGGGTGGTGTTGGCCTCGACCCATCTGTCGGCGCTCGAGTTCTGCGATCTGTCGGCGTTGACGGCCCATGCCGTCGACGCCCCGTGAGCCCGACCAACTCGCCATGACCCCTGGTCACGACGACCGAACGAGGTTTCTGTAGAACCTACATCTGGGGCTAGCCTCCACGGCCGTGTCCTCCCGACGTCGCGCCGATGCCGTCCGCAACGACGAACTGTTCCTCGATGCCGGCCTCGAACTGCTCCGCGAGCGCGGACCCGATCGCATCGCCGCCCTCGAGCTCGCCCGATCGGCCGGTCTCACCACCGGCGCGGTCTATGCGCGTTACGAGAATCCAGCCGAGATCATGGTCGGCCTCTGGCAGAACCGGATGGCCACACCGATGCGCATGTTCCTAGAGAACGGAGTCGATGCGCTGACCGCCGACGTGGAGGTCGCCCACCTCACCGCCGCCAAAGCCCTCTCCAATCCGAACGGACCGCTCCGACCCGGAGTGAGCGTCCTCGTCGCGGCCACCCGCGTTCCCGAACTGGCCGAGGTCGTTCGTCCCGATCTTCAGTCGTGGATCGACGATCTTCGGATCGACGCCGACTCCGATGCAGTCCACGAGAAGCAGAAGGCGTTCATGGCGGCCGCTCTCGGATGCCTCATGTTCTCGACCGTCGACCTCTTCGAATACGACGACTGGGTCTTCCTTCGCCGAGTCGCCCGCCTCGCCCACTCCGATCAGCCGATCGGCCGCTTTCCACTGCCCGCACCACGACCGCTCGACGAGTTCCGAGTCGACACCGGTGATGTCGCGCGCGACGCCATCGTGAACGGTGCGGCGCGCGTCATCGCACACGGAGGCATCGAGCGCGCCACGACCCAACGCATCGCCCGCGCTGCGGGACTGCAACCGAGCGAACTGTTCGGGCAGTACCGAACCCGACCCGAGCTCTTCGCCGACGTGGCGAGGAAAATCTTGACCATAGTCTTCGAGTCGAGCCCCACGATCACGCGAACCGTTGCCGAGGAGGGATCGTCCTCTTGGCAGGAGCGCTTCCTCGTGCACAAGTTGTCGGAATATCGATCACTGCTGCAGGCGAGTGGCCAGGACCACCGCTTGCTCCGACTCGAATTCCTGCTGGCGGGCATGCACGACGAAGTCGTCGGCCTCGCCCTTCGACAGGTCGACCAGACGGTGAACCGAAGCGTGGCGACGGAAATTGCCCACTCGTTGACGTTCGATGAGAACCTCGTCTACCGGGCCATCAGGCTGATCAGGGCGAGCGCGTTTGGCGCAATGCTCCTCCAGGAACTCGTCGGAGGTTTCGACGATCTCGATCTTCGACGCTTTTTCGAACCACTCGTCGAAATGCTCGAAGAATCCCCGAGCACCTCGGCAAGTAGAGCGACTCGCGTCGCCGAATCGGCCTAGACCGAGGTCATCAGCAGATTCGGGTCACCGGTCACGGCCGCCACGAGCCCGTCGGCGGCCGGCATCAGTTGCTCGCAAAAGAAGCGAGCCGAGGCCACCCGTTCGGCGATTACGTCGTCGCCGAGGTCGTGTTCACGAGCGATCAGCGCGGACTCGGCGAGCAGGAAACCGCCGGTCACCGTACTCAGCAGCCGCAGATACGGCGTAGCACCCGACAACATGGCCACCGGATCGGAACCGTGTTCGGCCAACCACGTAGTGGCCGAACGAGTGGCGGCTACCGAGGTGCGCAGCGCCGATGCCGTCGCCACCAGATCGCCGTGGGCGTCGAGTCGCTTGCACACGTCGTCGATGGCATCGAGATGACGCACGATCACCGCGCCGCCGCGCAGGCCGATCTTACGACCCACCAAGTCGATGGCTTGGATGCCGTTCGTGCCTTCGTAGATCGTGGTGATGCGCGCGTCGCGATAGTGCTGAGCGACACCGGTCTCCTCCACGAATCCCATCCCGCCATGGATCTGGACGGCGAGACCGGTGAGTTCGACACCCATGTCGGTGCCCCAACCCTTCGACAACGGCGTGAGCAGCGCAGCGAGATCGGCCGCCCACTCGCGTTCGGCGGGGTCGGGATGATGACTGGCCACGTCGAGACACGCCGCGTTCCAGTACGTGAGTCGCCGCAAGGCTTCGAGGGTCGTCTTCATGGTGAGGAGCATGCGCTTCACGTCGGGGTGGTCGATGATCGGCGACGCTTCACCGGCCGGTGCACCCGGAGCTCGCCCTTGACGTCGATCGCGCGCGTACTGCAACGCCTGCTGATAGGCCCGGTCTCCGAGTGACAACCCCTGCAAACCGACCGACAGACGCGCCTGGTTCATCATCGTGAACATGTACTGCATGCCGCGGTTCTCTTCACCGATGAGATAACCCACCGCACCACCGTCGTCGCCGTACGACAGAACGCATGTAGGACTGGCGTGGATTCCCAGCTTGTGCTCGACCGACACGCACGTGATGTCGTTGCGCTTTCCGGGCGAACCATCGGGATTCAACAGGAACTTCGGCACGATGAAACATGAGATGCCCTTGGTCCCCGGAGGGGCATCAGGAGTGCGGGCCAGAACGAGATGAACGATGTTGTCGGCCATGTCGTGCTCGCCGAACGAGATGTAAATCTTCGTACCGGTGATGAGGTACGACCCGTCGGCCTGCTGAATCGCCTTGGCGCGTACCGCGCCCACGTCGCTTCCGGCATCGGGTTCGGTCAGGTTCATGGTGCCTGTCCACTCACCGGTGATCATCTTGGGCAAGTACGTCATCTTCTGCTCTTCGCTGCCGTGGTGAGCGATGGCATCGATCGCTCCCTGGGTGAGGAGCGGACACATCGAGAAGGCCATGTTGGCCGCCGTCATCATCTCCTGGATGGCGATCCCCACCATCCAGGGGAAACCACCGCCGCCGAATCCTTCGTCGAAAGGAACCGCTCCCCAACCGGCGTTCACATACGCCTGATACGCCTCGCGGAATCCGGGGGCCGTCGTAATGCTTCCGTCGTCGTGACGCTTCACACCGAAGGTGTCACCCACTCGGTTGAGGGGGGCCACCTTCTCTTCCATGAACCGGGCCGCTTCGGCGAGCAGATCCCGCACCATGGCCGAGTCGGCCTCTGTATAGCCGGGCATCTCGAGCAAACGGTCGAGACCGCAGACGCGGTTGAGGACGAAATCGATGTCGGAGAGCGGGGCGCGGTAGTCGGTCACGCCTGACAGGCTAAGTGACCGGCCGGTAATACGCCATGGGAACGATCGAAGTCACGCACCCGTGAGTTCGCGCCACGAACCTGGGTACCGAGCCTCGATCTGCGCTGAAGTGACGCGCAGCGAGGTCTCCGGAACGAGGTCGACGATGGCACGCGCCTCTTTGTAGTGGTGCACGTGGCCGACACCTTCGAACAACTCGACCCGACGCGCCACCAGATCGGCCGGCGGATTCGGGTCGAGGAAGCCCCACATCGTGAAGGCGATCGTCAGGTCGTGGATCACGGGGGCACGACCAAACACCGACGCGCGGCGCAAAGCGATGTTCAGACAGCCGCGGATCGCGTCATCGACGTGCAACTCGCCGACGTGGAGGCGATCGCGAAATCGTCGCGCCAAAGTGAGGCCGTAACCCTGGTCGGGACCCTGGTGGCCGAGTCGCTCCCCCGACGGCTGTCCGGCATCGAGATCGGCCGGTCGGTCGGGCGACCATGGCGACGGCACGACATCGGGCGACGCGTAGGTGCGCACCTCGTCGATCACGGGTGTGGGGGCGTAGCGGGGGGCAGCCATGGGCAAAGCGTAGTGCTCTCGGGACAGACGGGTCAGGCCGGCGTGTGCAAGAGGCCGAATACCAACGATTCTTCGAGCGCCCGCCATGACGCCTCGATGATGTTGCTGCTCACTCCGATCGTGGTCCACGAGCGTTCACCGTCGGTGGCATCGAGGAGAACTCGCGTCACCGCTCCCGTGGCGGTCGCACCATCGAGGATGCGAACTTTGTAATCGGTCAGATGGACGCGCTCCAGTTGCGGATAGGCGTCGAGCACCGCAGCGCGCAGCGCCTGGTCGATTGCGTTCACCGGCCCGTTACCTTCGGCGGTGTGCACGTGTCGTGTCGCCGATCCATCGGGTCCGACCCATACCTTCACAGTGGCCTCAGTCGTGAAGTCACCGGCCAGGGTCTCGTCGGTGATGACGCGCATGCTTTCGACCCGGAAGAAGTCCTGCTGCCAACCGGTGGCTCGACGCATCAGGAGTTCGAGCGACGCGTCGGCGGCTTCGAAGTGATAGCCCTCGTGCTCGAGACGCTTCAGATCGTCGATCACTTGGTTGACGGCCGGACCGTCCATTTCGAGACCGAGTTCGTCGGCCTTCATGGTGATCGTGGCCCGCCCGGCCATCTCGCTCACCACGAAGCGCGTACCGTTACCCACCAGCTCGGGATCGACGTGTTCGTAGGCGTCCTTGGCGCGGGCGATCGCACTCACGTGCAGACCAGCCTTGTGCGCGAACGCCGAACTGCCGACGTAGGGCGCCTGCGGATTCATGGGGCGGTTGAGAACCTCGGCCACGTGATTGCTCACGGCAGTCAGCCGTTCGAGACGACCGTCCGGAAGGCACTCGTAACCCAGTTTCAGCTGGAGATTCGGAATGACGGTGGTGAGATTCGTGTTGCCGGTTCGCTCTCCGAGACCGTTCAGAGTTCCTTGAACGTGACGGGCCCCGGCCAGTACTGCGGCCATCGAGTTGGCGACTGCGCAGCCGGTGTCGTCGTGACAGTGGATGCCGATGGTCGCGTCGTTTCCGACATGGCTCTTCACGGCGGCGACGATTTCTTGAACCTCGTGCGGCAGGCTGCCCCCGTTGGTGTCGCAGAGTACGAGGTGACTGGCGCCTTTCACCACGGCAGCTTCGACGGCGCGGAGGGCAAACTCCTGGTTCCGCTTGAAGCCGTCGAAGAAGTGTTCGAGGTCGACCAGGACTCGACGTCCGTTGCCCACCAGATATTCGACCGAATCGGCGATCATCGCCTCACCTTCTTCGAGAGTCGTCTGCAAGGCGTTGAGGACGTGATAATCCCAACTCTTCGCGACGATGCACACCGCGCTCGTTCCGGCATCGATGAGATGACGCAAGGTCGTGTCGTCGTCGACCTTGCCGCGAGGACGACGCGTCGAACCGAAGGCGACGAGAGTGCTCGACTCGAATCGCAGATCGCGAGCGGCGCGCTCGAAGAACTCGATGTCCTTCGGATTGGCTCCCGGCCAACCACCTTCGATGAAGTGCACTCCGAGATGGTCGAGTTGCTCGGCAATACGCAACTTGTCCTCGACCGATGCCGATACGCCTTCCACCTGAAGGCCGTCGCGCAGTGTGGTGTCGAACACTTCGATCATGTCGCTCATGTGTTGTCCGTTTCGTGTGAGTGTCGTTCGATTGAGGGAGGTCGTGGAAAACAAAAACGCCGCCCGGAGGGCGG
>CBFHWN010000002.1:0-82753 GCA_965659595.1 uncultured Ilumatobacteraceae bacterium
GTCCGACGACGTTCGAGTGCTGTTCGGCGACACGATTGATCCGATTCCGGCCGTGGTTCTGGCCGCCGATCCGGGCAACGACTTGGCGCTGTTGAAGATCGACCTCGACGGACTGGTTCCGGCCGTGTTCGCCGATCCCGACTCGATCACGATCGGTGCCGAAGTGGTGGCAGTGGGTTTCGCGCTCGATCTCGACGGAGGCCCGACGGTCACGCGTGGAATCGTGTCGGCGCTCAACCGAACGATCGCCAACTCCGATGGCGCTCTCGACGGGCTGATACAGACCGACGCCGCAATTTCGTCGGGAAATTCGGGTGGCCCGCTTCTCAACGCCAACGGTGAAGTGATCGGTATCAACACGGCGGTGTTCCAGAGCTCGTTCAACACGGCGGCCAACAACGTCGGATTTGCGATTTCGGTCGGCGAGGCATTGCCGGTGATCGAGACATTGCGCGACCTCGCTGACGGCGAGACGCGCGTCGAGGGCTACCTGGGGGTCGGACTCGAAGACCGCAACGATGGAGGCCGTGGCGCGGTGATCACCGACGTGGGGCCGGGTTCGCCGGCATCGAGCGCCGGTATCGAGGCCGGCGACATCGTGGTCGACGTGGACGGCACACCGATCGACGGTCAAGGTGCGCTGATCGCCGCCATTCGCGATCGGTCGCCCGGAGACACAGTCGCCATCGACGTGTTACGCGGTGATTCGCGCCTGACCTTGACGGCCACCCTCGTCGAACGACCCGCCAACTGACGATGTGGTGAGGGTTCGTCACCGTATAGGTGACGAACCCGGGTCAGAATCGCTCGATTCGCTGATGTCGAGCCGTGATTAGGGTTCGGTCATGACCGACACCCCATTCTTGGATGCACACCTCGGGGGTCGCCGACCCTTCGGGTTGAACTATTGGCCGCTTCCCGAGGACGATCCGGGAGTCGAGATACCCCGGGAGTCGATTCGGCTCGTGTCACCCGACGGTGCCCTCGTGCGCGGCATTCTTTGGACTCCGCCCAATGGGAAGGCGTGGAAGACGGCGATCATTTTGTCGCATCCGCGTGGCGATTTCAGCGTGCACTACGCATGCCCACTTCTCGCCGCAGCCGGATATGCAGTTCTCGGTTTCGGCACTCGCTACATGAACAACGACACCGACTGTTTGCACGAGGCGTGCACCGTCGACGTCGAGACCGTGTACCTCGAGATGAAGCGACGCGGCGCCGAAGCGGTGGTGTTACTCGGCAATTCGGGCGGCGGATCACTCATGGCTCTCGCGCACACGGAGCGAGGTATCGGCGACGGCTGGGTCGGGATGGCGGCCCACCCGGGCGAGGGCGTGTTCATGTTGCAGGTGATCGATCCGAGTGTGGCCGACGAGGACGATCCGTTCTCGACGATTCCCGAACTCGACATGTACGAACCCGATAACGGTTGGCGCCCGTGGCCCGAACCGTGCGTGTACGACAAGGAGTGGCTCGCGCGCTATCGAGCGGCCCAGGTCGAGCGCGTGGCACGTATCGACGCCATCGCCAAGGCCAGCATCGTCGAGTCGACCGATGCACTCGGACGTCTGCGCGGCGTCGACGCGTCAGCCGAATTACGACAGTGGCGCGAGTTGCGTCGTCGTGGCGTGTTCACGAAATACCTGACGATCTATCGGACGCTGGCCGACCCGGCTTATCTCGATCTGTCGATCGACCCTGACGAACGACCGATGGGTTCATTGTTCGCGTTCCCCGATCCCTTCGATGCCAACTACGGACGCGGGGGTCTGGCCCGAACCATGACGGCACGTGGGTGGCTGAGCACCTGGAGCGGACTGTCGAGTCACGCGAAGTTGGCCGACACGATGCCCCACGTGACAGTGCCCACGATCCTGATCCATCCGACTGCCGACACCGAGATCCGCGTGTGGCAGGCCAAAGAGATCGTCGACAACAGTGGTGCAGCAGACACGACCTATGTCGAAATGAAGGGGGCGCCTCACTATTTGGAGGGGCACCGCCAGGAGGCACTGGCCCATGTGACCGAGTGGCTCGCCAAACGCTTCCCCTGACCAGAACAGCGGTCAGGGGAGGTTGAGGATGCGGGAGGTGTCGGAGGGGGTGGCGACCCCACGGCCGCCGGCCCGAGCCAGATCGACGATCTCGGTCACCAGTTCGGCATTGGTCGGCTGGCGGTCGGCTTGATCGTCCTGACCGGCGTAGTCCTCGAGGCCGACTCGTACGTGCCCACCCCGCTCGATCGCCCAGCGGGCCATACCCGACCCGACCACGTCTCCGCCGAGAACCGCCACGGCCCAGGGCAGATCGGTCCCTTCCAGGAGGTCGATGTACAGATCAAGGGCGGTCTCGGAGGGTGGGAGGCCAAAGAGTGGGGGCCCGGAGCAGAAGTAGAACTTCACGAGGGACCCGGGCGGAACCCGCCCTCCAGCGTAAAAGTCCAGTAAAACACGTATGTACCCAGGCTCGAAGCAGGCCACTGAGGGTCCGAGACCGAGGTCTCGGCAGGCGTCGAGCTTGTACGCCACCTCGTCGCGGGTGAACCCGTACATGAAGTTTCCGAGGGTGACCGTCCCCGGATCGACGAGGCCAAGGCGCAAGGGTCCGAGCCCCTCCCGGGGCATCTGCTCAGCCAAGAAGCGATGATGATCCCACCGCTCGGCGATGGTCTGGCCGTCGAACCGGGCCGTGGGATACACCAACGTTTCCGGACGTTCTGACAAAAGCCCAGCGTACGTGGTTAATCCGAGGGACCCCATGGCCTCGGGCCCACCCCCGAGGGCCCGGGTGGCCCGGGGGTCGTCGTGATGGTGAACAATGGTCGCTCCGGCATCCACACACGCCATTGCGTCACTGGCGATCTGCTGGGGAGTGATCGGCACGTGGCGCTGAACGGAGGGTCGAGTTGCCCCGTTGACGGCGACCTCGATGATGACCGGTTCCACCCGATCAGTCTGCCGAGTCCGGATCGCCCCATCCGGATCGACCCATCCGGATAGAGGGCCGGAATCTGGCGCCGGATCTTGACCCGGGCGGTGAATTTTCCTCACCACAACGCCGGGGATGACCAGGTTGGGGAGGGGGTGGCAGACCGGTAGCGTTCACAACTCGTGTCTTTCGGGCACCCGCCCGGAAACAAGAACTGACGTCCGTGTGAGCCCGGTTCGCCGGGGACCACATGGCAACAATCGAACTCGGTGCTCCGCTGGTCTTCGACCTGCGGAGCATCTGCGTGAAGGGCAACCGCCACTCACCACAGTCAACTCAGCGCCAGGAACTCCTGGTCACAGATGAAGAGGCTGCCTCATGGCAAAAACAGCGATCGTCGGCGAAAAGGTCGGCATGACACAAGTGTGGGCCGATGACAATCGGATCATTCCCGTCACGGTGTTGCGTGTCGAACCCGCTCGCATCGTTCAAGTGAAGACGTCCGACAGCGACGGCTACAGCGCGTTGCAGGTCACGTACGGACGCAAGGACGCGAAGAAGTTGACCAAGGCTGAAGCCGGTCACTTCGAGAAGGCCGGCGTCGACTCGGGTCGTCGTCTCGTCGAGCTGCGCCTCGACTCGGTCGACGGGTTCGAAGTCGGTCAGGAGATCGCAGTCGACGTTCTCGAAAAGGGACAAAAGGTCGACGTGACCGCGGTGAGCCGCGGCAAGGGTTTCGCCGGTGGCATGAAGCGTCACAACTTCGGCGGCCAGGGCGCGAGTCACGGTAACCACAAGCACCACCGAGCGCCGGGCTCGATCGGTTCGTGTTCGTACCCGGGTCGTGTGCTCAAGGGTTTGCGCATGGCCGGACACATGGGTCATGAGCAGGTGACCACGCTCAACCTCGAGGTCGTCGAGGCCGATGCCGAGCGCGGTTTGTTGTTGGTGAAGGGCTCGGTGCCGGGTCCGAACGGTGGCGTCGTGATCGTCCGCAACGCCGTGAAGGGAAAGTGAAACCATGCCGTCGGTGACACTCAAGAATCAGTCCGGCAAGGACGTCGGCAACCTGTCGCTCAGCGACGACGACTTCGGTCGTCAGCCCAATGTGCCCGTCATGCACCAGGTCGTCACGGCACAGCTCGCTCACCGTCGCGCCGGCACCCAGAGCACGAAGACCCGAGGTGAAGTGTCGGGTGGTGGCAAGAAGCCGTTCAAGCAGAAGGGCACCGGCAACGCCCGTCAGGGTTCGATCCGTGCACCGCACTTCTCCGGCGGTGGCGTGGCCCTCGGCCCGAAGCCCCGCTCATACTCGCAGAAGACCCCGAAGCGCATGGTGAAGTTGGCTCTTCAGTCGGCTCTCTCCGATCGCGCGAGCGAGGGCAAGGTCGTCGTCGTCGACACCTGGAAGTTCGAGACGCCAAAGACCGCCGATGCCAAGTCCGCCCTGGCTGTTCTTGGCCTATCGGGCAAGGTGCTCATCGTCGTGAAGCGCAGTGAGATCAACACCATCCGCAGCTTCCGCAATCTCGAAGGCGTGCAGTTGATCGAAGTCGGCGAACTCAACGCTTACGACGTCCTTTGCAACGACTTCATCGTGTTCAGCCAGGCATCGCTGCCCGGTAACGAAAAGGACGGTCAGTGATGAAGGACCCGCGCGACATCATCATCGCTCCCGTGGTCTCCGAGAAGAGCTACGGACTCATCGAACAAGGTGTGTACACGTTCTTCGTGCACCCCGACGCGAGCAAGCCCGAAATCCACGACGCCATCGAGGCGATCTGGGGTGTAACGGTCGAGCGCGTCAACACTCTCAATCGTCGTGGCAAGCAGCAGCGCACACGTGGGTCGAACCGAGTCGGTCGTCGTCCCGCCACCAAGCGCGCGATCGTCACCCTGGCCGCGGGCAGCGAGATTCCGCTGTTCGAGAACAACTGAGGCAGCAACCATGGCTATTCGCAAGCGCAAGCCCACATCGGCCGGTCGTCGTTTCCAGACCAGCCATGACTTCTCGGAGATCACCAAGTCGTCCCCCGAGAAGTCACTTCTCGCCAAGAAGTCGAAGACCGGTGGCCGCAATGCCTACGGGCGCAAGACCGCGCGTCATCGCGGTGGCGGCCACAAGCAGCAGTACCGCATGGTCGACTTCAAGCGGAACAAGGACGGCGTGACGGCCAAGGTCGTGGCCATCGAATACGACCCGAACCGCACGTGCCGCATTGCTCTGTTGCACTACGCCGATGGCGAGAAGGCGTACATCCTCGCTCCCAAGGGTCTCAACGTCGGCGACCACGTGTCGAGTGGCCCGAAGGCCGACATCAAGCCGGGTTGTGCACTTCCCATGCGCTACATCCCGGTCGGAACCGTGATCCACAACGTCGAGTTGCGTCCCGGTCAGGGCGGCAAGATGGGTCGCTCGGCCGGCATCGGCGTGCAGCTCGTCGCCAAGGAAGGCGAGTACGCGACACTGCGTCTGCCCTCCACTGAAATGCGTCGCGTTCTCATCGACTGCCGCGCCACCGTCGGCGAAGTCGGCAACTCCGAGCACGAGCTCGTGAAGATCGGTAAGGCCGGCCGTAACCGTTGGAAGGGTGTGCGTCCGCAGACCCGTGGTGTGGCCATGAACCCGGTCGACCACCCGCTCGGTGGTGGTGAAGGCAAGACCTCGGGTGGACGCCCGGCGGTGTCGCCGTGGGGCAAGCCCGAGAGCCGTACCCGCAACACCAACAAGTCGTCGCAGAAGTTGATCGTTCGTCGTCGTCGTACGGCCAAGGGCCGTCGGTAGGAGTAGAAGATGTCACGCAGTCTCAAAAAGGGCCCCTTCATCGACGATCACCTTCTCAAGAAGGTCGATGTCCTCAATCAGGCCAACGAGAAGAAGGTCATCAAGACCTGGAGCCGTCGCTCGACGATCATCCCCGACATGGTCGGCCACACGATCGCCGTTCACGACGGTCGCAAGCACGTTCCGGTGTACATCACCGAATCGATGGTCGGACACAAGCTCGGTGAGTTCTCGCCGACCCGCACCTTCAAGTACCACGCCGGACAAGAGAAGAACGCGAAGGGTAAGAAGTAATGACCGGTCCCAAGTTGAACGAACGCGACTTCGTGCGCGGTGAGCGCACCGGTACGCGTGCGAGCGCCCGGGCGATTCGCATGTCGGCATCCAAGGCTCGCGTGGTCCTCGACCTCATTCGCGGTCTCGATGTCGTGAATGCCGATCAGGTTCTGCAGTTCACCGAGCGTGAAGCCGCTCGGGTGATTCGCAAGGTTCTCGCGTCAGCGGTGGCCAATGCCGTGAACAACGACAACGCCGATGCCGAGTCGCTCTACGTGCGGGCGTGCTTCGCCGATGAGGGCCCGACGATGCGTCGTTTCAAGCCGCGTGCCCGTGGTCGTGCGACCCGCATCAACAAGCGCACTTGCCACATCATGATCGTGGTCGACACCCTCGACGACGACACCTTGAAGATCGTCCAGGCCCGTCGCGAACGCGCCGTGGCCGGTCGCCGTGCGGCCCGCGGTGGCGCCGGTGTGGCCGATCGCCGTGCCCGTGTGGCCAAGAGCCGCCAGAAGTTCGCCGACAAGAAGGGTGACGAGACGTCATCCGACGAAGTGGCCGACGAGACGGTGTCGGACGAGGTCGTCGCTGACGAGACGGTGAACGACACCGTCGAATCGACCGAGGCGGTCGCGGACACGACGGTGGAAGCAACCGAGGAGAAGAACTGATGGGCCAGAAGATCAATCCCTACGGCTTCCGCCTGGGTGTCACCACCGACTGGAAGAGCCGTTGGTTCAGCGAGCGCCAGTACAAGGAGTACCTCACCGAGGACTGGAAGATCCGCGACTACATCATGTCGACCCTCGGTGATGCGGCCATCAGCCGTATCGAAGTCGAGCGCAAGCGCGGCGAGACCCTGAAGGTCGACATCCATACGGCGCGTCCGGGCATCGTGATCGGTCGTAAGGGCGCCAAGGCCGACGAGATCCGCGCCGGACTCACCAAGCTCACCGGTAACAACAAGGTGCAGTTGAACATCGTCGAGATCAAGTCTCCCGAGCTCGACGCCGCGCTCATCGCTCAGGGTGTGGCCGATCAGCTGGTCGGTCGTATCGCCTTCCGCCGCGCCATGAAGCGTGCGGTGCAGAACGCACAGAAGGCCGGAGCTCTCGGCATTCGCGTGCAGTGTTCGGGTCGTCTCGGCGGCGCCGAAATGAGCCGCACCGAGTGGTACCGCGAAGGCCGCGTTCCGTTGCACACCCTGCGTGCCGATATCGACTACGGCTTCCGTGAGGCCCGAACCTCGAGCGGTCGCGTCGGCGTGAAGGTCTGGATCTACCGCGGCGACATCCTTCCGTACAAGCCGCAGACCGACGACAAGATCGCTCGCGAAGCAGCCATGGCTGTCGGTGAGACGTCGGGTGCGGTCGGCAAGCGTGTGGTGTCATCAGGTGGTCGTCGTAAGGGTGACGAAGCCGAGGCTCCTGCCGCTCCGCTCTTGAAGGAAGCCGATCCCGAGCTCGAGAAGTTGCTCGACGAGGAAGAAGAAATCGCCCGTCGCACCCATGAGGGTCACGAAGCCCCTCACTTCCGTGGAGAGGACTGAACCATGTTGATGCCTCGCAAAGTCGCGCACCGCAAACACCATCGTGGTCGTATGAGGGGAGTCACCAAGGGTGGCAGTGCTTTGGCCTTCGGTCAGTACGGTATTCAGGCCCTCGAACCGGCGTGGCTGACCGCCCGTCAGATCGAAGCCGCTCGTATCGCCATGACCCGTCACATCAAGCGTGGCGGAAAGGTCTGGATCAACGTGTTCCCCGACAAGCCGGTCACCAAGAAGCCGGCCGAGACCCGCATGGGTTCGGGTAAGGGCAACCCCGAGTTCTGGGTCGCCGTCGTGAAGCCGGGTCGGGTTTTGTTCGAGCTGTCGTTCCCGAACGAAGAGCAGGCCCGTGCCGCTCTCGCCAAGGCCGTGCAGAAGCTCCCGATCAAGGCTCGCATCATCAGCCGCGAGGAGGCGATCTGACATGGCCGGCAAGTTGAAGAAAGAACGGGCCGACATCGCCGAGCTCGACCTTGCATCGCTGGTGTCTCAGTTGAAGGCCGCCAAGCAGGAGGCGCTCAACCTTCGTTTCCGCAATGCGACCGGACAGCTCGAAGACCACAGCGAGTTGCGCGCCGTTCGTCGACGCATCGCGCGTATCAACACCCAGATCCGCAAGCGAGAGATCGCTGCGGCCGAGGCCGGAGAGTGAACATGGCCGAGAACACCGAAACGACCGAAGGAACCGAGCGCAAGGTGCGCAAGGTTCGTGACGGCATCGTGATCTCCTCGAAGATGGATCGAACCCTGGTGGTCGCCGTCGTCGAGCGAGTTCCCCATCCGAAGTACAACAAGTTCGTGATGCGTACCAAGAAGCTGTACGTACACGACGAAGCCAACGACGCTCGCGAAGGCGACAAGGTGCTGGTCATGGAGACCCGCCCGCTGTCGAAGACCAAGCGCTGGCGTCTCGTCGAAGTCGTCGAGCGGGCCAAGTGATCGGCCGAGGAACGAACGAGGATTCACCATGATTCAGCAGGAGAGCCGACTCCGGGTCGCCGACAACAGCGGCGCCAAGGAAGTGTTGGTCATCAAGGTGTTGGGCGGCACGCGCCGTCGCTACGCCTCGATCGGCGACATCTTCGTGGCGACCGTGAAGGACGCAATCCCGGGCGCAGGTGTGAAAAAGGGCGAGGTCGTCAAGTGCGTCGTCGTCCGCACCAAGAAGGAGCGCCGTCGTCCCGATGGCAGTTACATCCGTTTCGACGAGAACGCGGCCGTGGTCATCAAGGACGACATGACACCGCGCGGAACCCGAATCTTCGGACCGGTCGGACGTGAGCTTCGCGACAAGAAGTTCATGCGCATCGTGTCGCTGGCCCCGGAGGTGTTGTGACATGAAAATTCAGAAGGGCGACACCGTCATCGTGATCTCGGGTAAGGACCGCGGCAAGGAAGGCGTGGTCTCACGCGTCATGCCGACCAAGAACCGGATCATCGTGGAAGGTGTCAACATCGCCAAGAAGCACCAGAAGCCGCGTAAGGCCAACGAGCAAGGCGGAATCATCGACCGCGATATGCCGATTCACGTGTCGAACGTGATGCTCGTTCACCGTGGCGAGCCCACCCGCGTGGGTTTCAAGGTGAACGCCGACGGAACCAAGGTGCGTATCGCCAAGCGCACCGGTGAGGAGATCTGATGTCGACCACCACTGCTCCGCGTCTCAAGATCAAGTACGACACCACCGTGCGCGATCAGTTGAAGACTGAACTCGGCCTCTCGAACATCATGCAGGTGCCGCGTCTCGAGAAGATCGTCATCAACATGGGTGTCGGTAAGGCCACTCAGCAGCCGTCGTTGCTCGAGGGTGCCGTCGCCGATCTCACCAGGATCGCCGGCCAGAAGCCGGTCGTTACCAAGGCCCGTGACTCGATCGCCAACTTCAAGTTGCGTGAAGGTCAATCGATCGGCTGCAAGGTCACCTTGCGGGGTGACCGCATGTGGGAGTTCTTCGATCGCGTCCTGGCTGTCGCCATTCCGCGAATCCGAGACTTCCGGGGACTCAACCCGTATTCGTGGGACGGTCGTGGCAACTACACCTTCGGTCTCGCCGACCAGACGGTGTTCCCCGAGATCGACTACGACAGGATCGACGCTCCTCGTGGCATGGACATCACCATCGTCACCACGGCCACTAATGACGTGGCCGGTAAGGCGTTGCTCGACGCATTCGGGTTCCCCTTCAAAAAGGGCGCCGAAGCAGCCGCAATCCCGAAGAAGAAGAAGTCCACTCGTCGCGGCCCGGTCACGGGCAAGAAGAAGAAGTAGTAGAGGTCCGAGAACATGGCCAAGAAGTCATTGATCAACAAGGCGGCTGGAAAGCCCAAGTTCAAGGTCCGCGGCTACACGCGTTGTCGCAAGTGCGGCCGCGCCCGGTCCGTGTATCGCAAGTTTGGACTCTGCCGAGTGTGTCTGCGCGACATGGCGCACGCCGGCGAGATCCCTGGTCTGACGAAGTCGAGCTGGTGAGGTACCGATGCTGACAGATCCCATTGCCGACATGCTCACCCGCATCCGTAACGCCAACGTTGCGATGCATGACGAGGTGAAGATGCCGTCGTCCAAGCAGAAGGTCGCCCTGGCCAAGGTTCTGGAGCAGGAGGGTTACATCTCCGGTTTCCAGGTCTCCCCGAACCCGAAGGGTCCGGGCCAGGTGCTCACCATCTCCATGAAGTACTCCGAGGAGCGTCGTCGCACCATCGCGGGTATCAAGCGCATTTCGACACCGGGCCTGCGTGTGTATCGCAAGTCCAACACCGTGCCTCGCGTGCTCGGTGGCCTCGGTGTCGCCGTCCTGTCCACCAGTCAGGGACTCATGACCGACCGCGAAGCGCGCAAGCGCAAGGTCGGCGGCGAAGTCCTCTGTTACGTGTGGTGACGAGAGGAGCTCGACATGTCACGTATCGGTAAAGCACCCATCACGGTTCCTTCCGGAGTCGAGGTGACGGTGAGCAGCAACTCGGTCACCGTCAAGGGCCCGAAGGGAACGCTCACCCGTCCGCTCATCGGTGGAATCTCGGTTCGCCAGGAGGAGAACACTCTCCTCGTCGAGCGTCCCGATGATCTACGAGAGTCGCGCAGCCTTCATGGTCTGACCCGTGCGCTCGTGAACAACATGGTGGTCGGCGTCACCGACGGCTTCCAGAAGGAACTCGAGATCATCGGCGTGGGTTACCGCGCCGAGGCCAAGGGGCCGAGCGCGTTGCGCCTCAACCTCGGCTTCTCGCATCCGGTGGATTTCCCAGGTCCCGACGGCGTCACGTTCGAAGTGCCGGCTCAGACCCGGATCATCGTGAAGGGAATCGACAAGGAGTTGGTCGGTCAGGTGGCGGCCAACATTCGTTCGATCCGCAAGCCCGAGCCGTACAAGGGCAAGGGTGTTCGGTATCTCGACGAGCGCGTCCTGCGCAAGGCCGGCAAAGCCGGCAAGAAGTGATGGTCGGTAGGGAGACGTCATGACCAAGATCAGCAATCAGCGTCGTACCGGCCGTCTGCGCCGCCACACGCGAGTCCGCAAGAAGATCCACGGCACCGCCGAGCGTCCGCGCTTGTCGCTCTACCGTTCCAACAAGCACCTCATCCTGCAGGTCATCGACGACGATCGTGGTGTCACGATCGCGTCGGCCACCTCGGTCGAGGCCGACCAGCGCAAGGCAGGCAGCGGGTCGACCGTTGCCGCCGCCACCCAGCTGGGTCGTCTCGTCGCCGAACGAGCCAAGGCCGCAGGCGTGACCAAGGTGGTATTCGACCGTGGGGGTTACCTCTATCAGGGTCGTGTCGCCGCCGTCGCCGAAGCGGCTCGTGAAGCCGGACTGGAGTTCTGATGTCGAACGCACCTGCGAACAATCCCCGCCAGCCCGGTGGACCTCAGGACGGCCGCGAATCGCGTGTCATCCACATCAATCGCGTCGCCAAGGTCGTCAAGGGCGGTCGTCGCTTCTCGTTCACCGCTCTCGTGGTGGTGGGTGATGGCAACGGTCGCGTCGGTCTCGGGTACGGCAAGGCCAAGGAAGTGCCGTTGGCCATCCAGAAGGGCACCGAAGACGCCAAGCGCAACATGTTCGCCGTGGCTCTCGCCGGTAGCACGATCACTCACCCGGTGATCGGTGTGCTCGGTGCTGGTCGCGTGATGTTGAAGCCGGCGGCTCCCGGTACCGGAGTCATCGCCGGTGGTGCCGCTCGTATCATCCTCGAAGAGGCCGGTATTCACGACGTGCTGTGCAAGTCGCTCGGTTCGTCGAACGCCATCAACGTGGCCCGCGCCACGATCGAGGGCCTGAAGTCATTGCAGCGTCCCGATGAAGTTGCGGCTCGCCGTGGCCTCCCGGCCGACTCGTTCGTGCCAAAGGGACTCCTGAAGGCCTACACCGAGCGCGAGCGTGCGGTGGCCGCGGGGGAGGTGCACTGATCGTGTCTGGCACCATCATCGTCAAGCAGATCAAGTCGGGTGACCACACGAAGCCGAAGGCCCGTGGCACACTGCGTGCTCTCGGTCTCGGTCGCATTGGCCAGACCAACACATTGCCCGACCGTCCCGAAATCCGGGGCATGATCGCCCGAGTTCCGCATCTCGTCGAGGTGACGGAATCCCACAAGGAGAACTGACCATGCGCGTCGACGAACTCTCACCAGCACCTGGTGCCAAACACCGTAAGAAGCGCGTCGGTCGCGGTATCGGTGGCAAGGGCGGCAAGACCGCCGGTCGCGGTACCAAGGGTCAGCACTCTCGCGGTCGCGGCAAGGTGGCTCGCGGTTTCGAAGGCGGTCAGATGCCTTTGAAGCAGCGTGTCCCGAAGTTGAAGGGCTTCAACAACCCCTTCCGCGTCGAGTACCAGGCTGTCAACCTCGACACCATCAACGAACTCGAGGAGTCGTCGGTCGACCCCGATGTCCTCTTGAAGCGTGGAGTACTTCACAAGGGTTCCTTCGTGAAGGTGCTCGCCCGTGGCGAGATCACCCGCAAGGTCGACGTGTCGGCCCACGGCGTGTCGAAGGCCGCTCAGTCGGCGATCGAGGCGGCCGGTGGTTCAGTCACGATCATCCCTCTGCCCTACAAGGTCCGTCCGGCCGCCAAGGGCAATCAGTTCACCAACCGCTGATCGCGAGGAGCATTCGTGCTGTCGAATCTGGCCAACATGTTCAAGGTCGCCGACCTACGGAACAAGATTTTGTTCACCGTGGGAATGGTGTTGCTGTACCGACTCGGAACGTTCATTCGCGTTCCGGGTATCGACGACCAGGCCGTCCGGCAGTTGCGTGAGTCGGCTCGTCAGCAGGGCGCGCTCGGCTTCTTGAACCTGTTCTCGGGCGGAGCGTTCTCGAGTTTCGCGATCTTCGCTCTCGGGATCATGCCGTACATCACGGCCAGCATCATCATGCAGGTTCTCACCGTGGTGATTCCGAAGCTGGAGCAGTGGCAGCAAGAAGGAGCCGTCGGCCAACGCAAGATCACGCAATGGACGCGTTACGTCACCATGTCGATCGCGTTGCTGCAGGCCGCCGGCCTCACTTTCATCTTCGGTCAGGGTCGTGGGTCTGCGTTCTTCACGGCGTCCACCACGGCCCCCGACATCATCCTTTTGCCCGATGGCATGTGGCCACGCGGTTTGCTCGTGATCATGTCACTGGTCGCCGGTACGGCTCTACTCATGTGGATGGGCGAGATCATGTCGCAGCGCGGCATCGGCAACGGGATGAGCATCCTCATCTTCGCGTCGGTCGTGAGCAGCCTGCCGTTCAGCTATTACTCGCTCCTTCAAAGCAAGAAGTGGGTGGTCTTCGCGATCCTCATTGCCGTGTCGATCGGCATTCTGGTGGCGGTCGTCCGCGTCGAACTCGGTCAACGTCGTATTCCTGTTCAGTTCGCCAAACGTGTGGTGGGCCGTCGGATGTACGGCGGCCAGAGCACCTACATTCCGCTCAAGGTCAACCAGAGCGGCATCATTCCGATCATCTTCGCCAGCTCGGTTCTCTTGTTGCCGGTGCTTCTCACCAACGTGATCGGCAGTGACACCGGATGGCGTCGCAGCCTGACCGAGTGGGTCGATCGCAATCTGGTGAGTTCGCAGGGCCTTCTCTACATCATCACGTTCGCACTGCTGATCATCGCCTTTGCGTACTTCTACAACTCGATTGCGTTCGATCCGATGCGCCAGGCCGATCAGATTCGCCGTCAGGGTGGATTCATCCCCGGAATTCGTCCCGGACCGCAGACCGAAGCCTTCCTCGGCAAGGTGGTGAACCGCATCACCCTGCCGGGTGCGCTCTTCGTGGCTTTCATCGCCATTCTTCCCTACATCGTGCTCTGGATCGGTGACGTGCAGACGTTCCCGTTCGCCGGCACCACGGTGCTCATCGCCGTCGGTGTGGCCCTCGAACTGATGCGCCAGATCGATGCGCAGCTGATGTTGCGTAATTACGAGGGATTCCTGAAGTGACGTCGAGCCGGCGTCGTGGAGCACGCCGGGGCTGAGTGATGATCGCGGGGGTCCGCCTCATCATCATCGGCCGCCAGGGCGCGGGAAAGGGCACGCAGTGTCAGCGTTTGTCGCGCCACTACGTCGTTCCTCACATCTCCACGGGTGAGATGTTGCGGGCCGCCGTCCGAGAAGGGACCGAGCTTGGACACATGGCCAAACAGGTGATCGAGTCGGGTCAGCTCGTCGGTGACGACATCATGGTCGGGCTCGTGCGGGATCGTCTCGCACAGGACGACGCTCGCAATCGCGGCTACATCCTCGACGGGTTCCCTCGCACGGTGAACCAGGCCGAACAGCTCGACCAGATCACTGAATCGGCTCCCATCAACGTGGTCATCGATCTCGACGTCCCTCGTGATCTGGTGGTGGCCCGGATTTCCTCGCGACGGGTCTGCCGGGACTGCGGCACCAACTACACGGCCACCGGGCGCGAGCGTCGGCCCTGGACCTGCGACGTGTGCGGGGGAGATGTGGTCCAGCGAGGCGACGACTCCGAAGATGCCGTCAATCGACGTCTCGACCTCTACGAGTCCCAAACCGCCCCACTTCTCGAGTTCTACGGATCGGCCGCACGCCTGGTCGTGGTCGACGGCACTGCCTTACCCGACGTGGTGTTCGGACGCCTCACCGCCGCCATTGATGCCGCCCGCAACCCCTAATGAGGTCCGAATCATCGTCTCGAACAACATCTCGAACCGGGGTTTCCGACCCGGTGGGGTCCGGCAAACACACCGGTAGCATGGCAACTCGGCCCTGTGGGCGACCCCTGGTCGCGCGGCAGTCAGCCAGCCCATTTCGACCGCCGAGGAGGCAGTTCTGGCTAAACCAAAAGACGACGCCATCTTGCTGGAAGGCACGATTCTCGAGTCACTCCCGAACGCGATGTTCCGGGTCGAACTCGAAAACGGGCACAAGGTGTTGGCGCACATCTCCGGAAAGATGCGCATGAACTACATCCGCATCCTGCCGGGCGACAAGGTTCAAGTCGAACTGACCCCTTACGACCTCACCCGAGGTCGCATCACCTACCGCTACAAGTGAACGACAAGAAGTGAGATGACCGATGAAGGTCCGACCGAGTGTCAAGAAGATCTGTGAGAAGTGCAAAGTGATTCGCCGTCATGGGCGCGTCATGGTCATTTGTGAGAACCCGCGCCACAAGCAGCGTCAGGGCTAAAGAGAAAGCAGCAACGAGTCAATGGCACGTATTTCCGGCGTCGACATCCCCCGCGAGAAGCGGTTGGAGATTTCCCTGACCTATATCTTCGGAATCGGCAAGCCCACTGCGCAGAAGATCTGCGCCGATTGTGGTCTCGATCCCAACACCCGAGTGCGCGATCTCACCGAAGACGAGATCAACAAGATCCGTGGTTGGGTCGACCAGAACATCACGGTCGAAGGCGACCTGCGCCGTGAAGTGCAGCAGGACATCAAGCGCAAGATCGAGATCCAGTGCCTGCAAGGCGTTCGCCACCGCAAGGGTCTGCCCGTTCGCGGTCAGCGCACCAAAACAAACGCTCGTTCACGTAAGGGCCCGAAGAAGACCGTGGCCAACAAGAAGAAGGCAGTGAGGAAGTAAGTCATGGCCAAGCCGAAGCCGGGTGGGCGTCGTCCCCGCAAGCGTGAGCGCAAGAACATCACCACTGGTGTGTGTCACATCAAGTGTTCCTTCAACAACACCATCGTCAGCATCACTGACGTCGAGGGCAATGTCGTGTCCTGGGCCTCGGGTGGTGGCGTCGGTTTCAAGGGTTCGCGCAAGAGCACTCCGTTCGCTGCGCAGCTCGCCGCCGAGAAGGCCGCCAAGGACGCCTTCGAACAGGGAATGCGTCGCGTCGAAGTACATGCCAAGGGTCCGGGTTCCGGACGTGACACCGCCATTCGTTCGTTGCAGAACACCGGTATCGAGGTCACGGGTATCAAGGACGTGACCCCCGTGCCGCACAACGGTTGCAAGATGCCCAAGCGGAAGAGGAACTAAGTCATGGCTCGTTACACCGGCCCGAAGGTGCGTCTGTCGCGCCGTCTCGGCATCAACGTCTTCGAGAACGCCAAGGGCAGCAAGGCCCTCGAGCGCCGTCCTTTCCCTCCCGGACAGCACGGTCGTACCCGTCGTCGTGGCAACCCGAGCGAGTACCTGGCCCAGCTCCAGGAGAAGCAGAAGGCCAAGTACATCTACGGCGTGCTCGAGCGTCAGTTTCGTAAGACGTACGAAGAGGCGAACCGTCTCTCGGGTCCGACGGGTGAGAATCTTCTCCGTCTGCTCGAACTGCGTCTCGACAACGTCGTGTACCGCGCCAACTGGGCGAGCACTCGTCCGCAGGCTCGCCAGTTCGTGAGCCACGGTCTCGTGCTCGTGAACGGCAAGCGCCTCAACATTCCGAGCGCTCGCGTGAAGCCCGGTGACGTGGTCACTCTCTCGCCGAAGGCGCGCAACATGATCATCATTCAGAACAACATCGACACACTCGATCGCTCCATCGTGGGCTGGCTCGAGGGTGGAGACGGTGGCAAGCAGGTCACCGTCCGTACCGAGCCGGCACGCGAGCACATCGATGTGCCGGTGCGCGAACAGCTCATCGTCGAGTTGTACTCCAAGTGACCTCAACCAACTGAACGACCCGCAGGCCTCTCACGAACGGAAAAGACACCATGCTCGTCATCCAGCGCCCCACTGTCGAAGCCGACAACGAAGAATCGAACAACCGCCAGCGTTTCGCGGTCGGACCGTTGGAGCCCGGCTTCGGCCACACCATCGGTAACTCACTGCGTCGTACTCTGCTCTCGTCCATTCCCGGAGCGGCGATCACGACGGTCAAGTTCGATGAGGCTCTCCACGAATTCGACACCATTGCCGGAGTGTCCGAGGACGTCACCGACATCATCCTCAACTTGAAGGACATCGTCCTGCGCTCGCTCTCCGACGACGACGTTGTTTTGCGTCTCGACGTGCGCGGTGATGCCGTGGTGACGGCGGGCGACATCCAGTGCCCGGCCGAGATCGAGATTCTCAATCCCGAGCTCGTGATCGCCCATGTGAACAGCAAGGGCCGTCTTGCCATCGACCTCACGGTCTCTCAGGGGCGTGGATACATGTCGTCCGACCGCGAGGCCGGAACGCGCACGATCGGCGTGATCCCGATCGACGCCATCTTCTCGCCCGTACGCCGTGTCATGTTCGACGTGCAGCCGACGCGAGTCGAGCAGTCGACCAACTACGACCGACTGGTCATCGACATCGAGACCGACGGCACCATCACCCCGCGTGAGGCTCTCGCTTCGGCCGGTGCAACGCTGCGCAACCTGGTCGACCTGGTGGCCAACCTCTCCGAGGAGCCAAAGGGCCTCGAGCTCGGTGAGGTGATCCAGGCTGGTGCAGCGAGCCCCGACCTCGACATCGCCATCGAAGATCTCGATCTGTCCGAGCGTCCGCGTAACTGTCTGAAGCGCGCTCAGGTCAACACCATCGGTGAACTCTTGCAGAAGACCGAGGACGACCTTCTCAACATCACCAACTTCGGTCAGAAGAGTCTCGACGAAGTGAAGCAGAAGCTCGACGAGCGCGGCCTCTCGCTGCGCGGCTGAGCCACGGAAGAACAAAGGACCCACCATGCCCGCAACACCTCGTCGAGCCCGCAATTTCGGCGGTAGCGCCGCCCACCAGAAGTTGATGATGGCCAACCTGGCCGCATCGTTGTTCGCCGCCGAGTCGATCGAGACCACTGAGGCCAAGGCCAAGGCGTTGCGTCCGATCGCCGAAAAGCTCATCACCAAGGCCAAGAAGGCTCAGGAAGGTGATGCGGCGAGTCTGCACCGCATCCGTCAACTGCAGGCGTACCTCGGCGACAAGGAGATGACGAGCAAGCTCGTCTCCGAGATCGCTCCGCGTTTCGCCGATCGCAATGGCGGGTACCTGCGCATCTTGAAGCTCGGTCCGCGTCAGGGCGACAATGCTCCGATGGCGCGCGTCGAGCTCGTCTGATCTCGAGGGGCTCGTCCCCGTGACAACTCTCGAATCGTCTGTCGAACCCGCCGTGAGGCGGGTTCGGTTGTTGGTGGCCTACGACGGTGCAGGTTTGCACGGCTTCGCCGTCAACGATGGGGTGACGACCGTGGCCGGGTTGCTCACGGCTGCGTTGTCGACGATCGCTCGTCGTCCGGTCGAGATCGTAGGTGCCGGCCGAACCGATGCCGGCGTTCACGCGTGGGGGCAGGTGGTCAGCTGTGACTTGCCCGTCGACGTCGACGTCGACGCCCTTCCCCGGCGACTCACCAAGATGTGCGCTCCATCGGTGGTGGTGCGATCGGTTGATGTGGTGGCCGACGACTTCCACGCCCGATTCTCGGCCGAGTGGCGTCGCTATCGATATACGATCCTCAACGATTCGACGCCCGATCCGTTCCTAGCCGCAACGGCCTGGCACGTGCCGACTCCACTGGACCTCGATCTCATGCGCATGGCGACCGATCCGTTGATCGGGGAGCACGACTTTTCGGCCTTTTGCCGCCGACCGAAGACTGAGCCCGGTCAGGTCGAGCCCTCGATGGTACGACGTGTTCTCGAGATCGACTGGTACGAACAACGAAGCGAACGGGGGTCCCGGGTCCTTCAGTGCCGGATTCGAGCCACGGCCTTTTGTCACCAGATGGTGCGCTCGATCGTCGGCACCCTGGTCGACGTGGGTCAGGGCAAGATCACTCCTGGCGAGGTGTCGTCGATCCTGCGGGGACGGCGTCGGGAGGGAGCCGGTCAGGTGGCGCCACCCCACGGACTTTGCCTGTGGGACGTGGGATATCCAGGTGGGGAAACGTGAGGGAGGGGCGTAGGCTTTCCCGTCCGTCGAAAGAAGTTCTCATGAGCACCTATTCACCCAAAGCCAGTGATGTGAAGCGCGAGTGGCACGTCCTCGATGCCGAGGGCATGGTCCTCGGCCGTCTGTGCACCGAGGCCGCGCGTCTCCTGCGCGGTAAGCACAAGCCGGTCTTTGCGCCGCACATGGACATGGGCGATCACGTCATCATCATCAACGCCGACAAGATCGTCATGACCTCGGGCAAGGCCGATCGCCACATGGTCTACCGCTACTCGGGTTACCCGGGTGGTCTGAAGAGCGAGACCTACGCCAACTTGCTCGCCCGTCGTCCCGACGAAGCGATCCGCGGTTCGGTGAGGGGTATGTTGCCGAAAGGTCCTCTCGGACGTCAGATGATCAAGAAGTTGAAGGTGTACGGCGGCCCGACGCATCCGCACGCCTCACAGAATCCCACGGTTCGGTCGATCGACCACGCCAAGGCACGCTGAAAGTTCAGGGAGCACAGATGTCGAAGCCTCTCACCCAGACAACCGGTCGTCGTAAGGCCGCTATCGCGCGAGTGCGCGTGCGCCCCGGCTCGGGCAAGGTCACTGTCAACGGCAAGCCGATCGATGAGTACTTCGGCACCGCGACACAGCGCAACTCGGCCACCGAAGCCATGCGCATCACCAACACCGCCGAGCAGTACGACGTCGACGCCACGATCATCGGTGGTGGAGTGACCGGTCAGTCCGGTGCCATGCGCATGGGTCTCGCCCGTTCACTCGCCGACCTCGATCCCGAGGCTCGTCCGGCGTTGAAGAAGGCCGGTCTGCTCACCCGCGATTCGCGTCGCAAGGAGAGCAAGAAGTACGGCCTCAAGAAGGCCCGTAAGGCACCTCAGTACACCAAGCGCTGATCGAGGGGCCACATGTCGGCTCCGCATCCCCGCTTCGGCACCGATGGTGTTCGAGGACGGGCGATCGATGAAATCACCCCCGAGTTCTGTTTGGCACTCGGACGCGCCGCGGCTCGAGTTCTTCGACCCGAACGGGTCGTCGTCGGGCGCGATCCTCGTGAATCGGGTGCGGTCCTCCAGGCATCGGTGGCCGCAGGCCTGGCGGCCGAGGGTGTCGATGTCGACGATCTCGGGGTGGTCCCCACGCCGGCCGTTGCGATGTTCGCGGCTCGTGACGGGGTGCCAGGTGTCGTCGTCACCGCATCGCATAATCCTTTCCACGACAACGGGGTGAAGATCTTCGGGGCGGGCGGAGCAAAGTTGTCCGACGCTCAGCAAGAAGCGGTGGAGTCCGAGTTGTCAGCGATCCTGAACGCCGAGCCGAGTGGATCGATTCCGCGTCGAGTCGGAAACGTGACGCGCCGAAGTCTGGCAGTGGCCGAGTACGTCGACCATGTGGTGTCGCACGTCGGGGAAGGGTCGTTGTCGGGGGTGCGTATCGTCCTCGACACGGCAAACGGCGCCATGTGCGACGCGGGCCCCGAGGTGTTCCGTCGTCTCGGTGCCGACGTGATCGTGTTGAACGATGCCCCCGACGGGACGAACATCAACCACGAATGTGGCGCCACGTCGACCGACGGACTCTGCACATTCGTGGCCACCATGGGAACCGCTCACATGGGATTCGCCTTCGACGGTGACGGTGATCGCGTGATCGCGGTGGATGGTGCGGGCGCAGTGGTGGACGGGGATCGTCTGATCGCTTTGTCGGCTCTCGATCGACGTGATCGCGGTCGACTCGCCGGGGGAGTGGTCGTCACCACTGTCATGGCCAATCTCGGTTTTCATCGGGCGATGAACGAGGCCGGTATTCAAGTGGTGGTCACACCGGTTGGTGATCGTCACGTTCTCGACGCCATGAACGACGGCGGTTTCGTCCTCGGTGGTGAACAGAGCGGACACATCATTCATCGCGACGTCGCCACGACCGGCGACGGACTCGTATCGGCGGTGGCTCTCGCCGAATATCTCGTACGAACCGGACGAACTCTGGTCGATGCTGCGTCGTCGGTGATGAGGGCGTATCCACAAGTTTTGCGCAATGTCGAGGTGCGTCGGCGACCCGACGGTGCGGTCGATATCGCCATCGACATGGCCGACGAGATTGCGGCGGTCGGCACCGAACTCGGCACCGACGGACGTGTTCTGGTTCGGGCCAGTGGGACCGAACCCCTCGTTCGAGTCATGGTCGAAGCATCGACCTCCGAGATCGCTGAGACGATGGCCGAGCGACTGTGTGAGGCCGTTCGGCGCCGTTTCGCCTGAATCGGGCCGCCCGAATCACCACGGACGTCATCGGTAGCCTGTGACTCCATGTGTGGGATCGTGGCTCTGGTCGGACGTCCGTCCGCGCGCCCGGTGCCCGAGGCGGCCGACTTGGTCGCTCAGCTCGATGCTGCGGTCGACGTTCACCACGACCTCGACGAGGCCACCCGACGTCTGACGGAAGTCGACCGACTCCTCCACGGAGTTCCCGGTGTTCGAGCTCTGGTCGACAATCGCCAGTTGGTGACCACCATCGAGGATCGCCTCGATCGTTTCGACGATGTGATCGCCGACTGGGAATCCCGTCTCGATGACGGACGAGTCGACGATCTCGAGGTCGATGCCCGTCGACTCGGCGCTCTACGCGACGTCCTCTGGGCGATCCGACGCGATCGACTCCGGACAGCGGCTGAGGTGGCGATGTTGGCTGGACGGGACGCGTCAGTGGGAGCCGTCGCCGGCTACACCATGATCCAGCAAGCTCTGTCGATCCTCGATCGTCTCGAAGTGCGCGGTCGTGATTCAGCTGGTATCCATCTGTTCGTCTGGGGTCACGGCCTCGGGAGCGAAGATCCCATCGTTGACAACGCGCTGGCCGAACGCGCCGTCGACTCTCTCTTCCAGAATCGATCGGTTCGATGGGTCGACACCGATCGAGGAGGAGTGCTCTCGTTCGTTTACAAGGCGGCCGCTGAGATCGGTGAACTCGGTGACAACACACGTGTGTTGCGTCGGTCCGTAGCCGAGGACGATCTCCTTCGTCTCGCTCTCAGTCGACCCGAAGCTCGGGTGTCGCTGACTGGTCACACCAGATGGGCGAGTGTCGGCATCATCTCTGAACCCAACGCTCACCCCGTCAACAGCGAGCGAGTCGCGGTGAACAGCGGTCCATACGTCGTGGCGTCGTTGAACGGTGATGTCGACAATCATGCCGATCTACGGGTCGCCTACAACCTCGAGTTCGCCCATCAGATCACCACCGACGCCAAGGTGATCCCGGCCCTCGTGGCCCATCATCTGAATTCGACATCCGATCTCGTCGAGTCGTTCCGACGTTCGGTGTCGTCCTTCGAGGGATCGGTCGCCATCGCAGCGGCGTCGGCCGACGATCCGAACCAACTGCTCGTGTCATTGCGAGGCAGTGGGCAGGGTCTCTTCATCGGTTTCTCGGAAGATCTGTACGTGGTGGCGAGCGAGCCCTATGGAGTCGTCGAAGAGTCGAGTCGGTACGTGCGGATGGACGGTGAAACGACTGTCGACGGCGTTCCAGGGCAGATCGTGGTGCTCGACGGTGAACTCGCCGGAACCATCGACGGATTTCGCCGCCTCTCCTTCGGTGGGACCGAATGTTCCTGGAGCGACGGCGATCTCGTCACGGCCGAGGTGACCACACGCGACATCGACCGAGGTGACTCCCCGCATTTCTTGTTGAAAGAGATCGGTGAGGCGCCACTCAGCTTGGCCAAGACCTTGCGGGGCAAGATTCGTGAGGTCGAGGGTCGTCTACGAACCGATCTGGATGAGCGTACGATTCCGGCCGACGTTGCTGCTCGTCTTGCAGCGGGCACGATCGACAAGGTCCGAGTGATCGGCCAGGGAACGGCGGCAGTCGCTGGTGAGAGTTGTGCCACGATTCTCGACCATCTGACCGATGGTCGACTGGACGTCGATCCGGTGACGGCAACCGAACTTTCGGGATTCGGGCTGCGTCTCGACATGTCCGACACTCTCATCGTTGCGATCAGCCAGAGTGGGACCACCACCGACACCAATCGCACGGTCGATCTGGCTCGAACCCGAGGTGCGGCCGTGATCGCCATCGTCAATCGTCGCGGCTCCGACCTCTGTGACAAGGCCGACGGGGTTCTCTACACCTCCGACGGACGTGACGTGGAGATGAGTGTGGCGTCGACGAAGGCCTTCTACGCACAGGTCGCCGCGGGTGCCTTGCTGGCCTGTGAGATTTCAGCACTCGTTGGAACCGGATCCGACGATCGACGACATCGTCTACTGTCGGCACTCCGACAGCTCCCCGATGCCATGCGTGAGGTGCTCACCCGGCGAGAACAGGTGGGTGAAGTCGCCCGTCGTTATGCGCCGTCGAAGCGTTACTGGGCAGTGGTGGGCAACGGACCCAATGCCATTGCCGCTCACGAAGTTCGCATCAAGTTGAGCGAGCTGTGTTACAAGTCGATTTCGTCGGACATCACGGAAGACAAAAAGCACATCGATCTGTCGTGTGAACCGCTGATCCTCGTGTGCGCCGCTGGGCTGTCGGGCGGCACAGCCGACGACGTGGCCAAGGAAGTTGCCATCTACCGCGCGCACAAGGCCACACCGATCGTCGTGGCGTCGGCCCGTGAGACACGTTTCTCACATGCGTCGTCGGTGATCGAGGTGCCCGAGACCGATCCGACGCTCGCCTTCGTGTTGTCGGCCATGGTCGGTCACTTGTTCGGCTACGAAGCGGCGCGAGCGATCGATGATCTGGCGCGGGCACTGCGCGAGGCTCGTGAAATCGTCGAACACGCCGTGGTCGAACTCGACGATGGCGAAGCAGTGGTCGAACGCATCAGGACCGAACTTTCCGACGCCATCGAAGGTTTCCAGGAGACACTCCGTGCGGGCGACTACGACGGTCATCTCGAGGCGAGTACGGCCGTTCGCCTTGCGACGATGTTCCGCGTGGTCTCCGACGACAATCCGGTCGAGATGCACCAACGCGAAACCGGGAAAGTAGCGAGTCCCGCCGCCGTCGTCGACGATCTCACGGCGGCTCTCACCCGGGCGATCGAGGAACTCACTCGTCCGATCGACGCAATCAAGCATCAGGCCAAGACGGTGACGGTCGGCATCTCTCGAAGCGACGAAGGAGTTCTCGACCGCGCCCTCGTGCAGGCGGTTCTCGGTGCCGGCACCGGACGCGACGTGCTTGCCTACCGCACGTTGAAAGTGTTGGCCGACATCGATCCGGCGGTCGAAACCGTGGTGGGCTACACCCGTTACCGCATCGATGGCGATCCCGACCAGGCGACGGTTGCGATCGTCGAGCGTGGTGGGATCTCTCGTGAGATCCCGAGTCGAGTCGACACCAATCCGGCCCTCGTCGGTACGAAACGTCGAGTGGCGTCGGAGAAAGAAGTCCTGGTTGCGCGGGGCCGATCCGACGGGCGAACGGTGATTTTCGTTCCGGAAGTGAAAGCCGGATCCACGGTGGGTCTCGTCGTTCTTCACGTTCGATTCCACGATCGACTTCCGCCCGCGGTCGCGCGCGCGGTTCTGCAGGGTTACGATCGTCGATACGAACGTTTGGTCGACTGGGTGACCGAGACCGAAGGCGCCATGCGTGACGACGTTCTCGAAACGGTGCCGGTTGCTGATCTCCTCATTCGCCCGATGAGCGAGATCGCCGACTTGTGGCGTCGATGAGCGACGGTTTCGGTTCGGTGGTCGGGATCGGCGTCGACGCCGTCGAGATCACTCGGTTCCGAGAGTCGCTGTCTCGAACTCCCACCCTTCGAGACCGGATGTTCACCGATGACGAACTCGTCTCACTCCAGTCTCGTTCCGACTCCGTACCGTCGCTGGCCGCTCGCTTCGCGGCGCGCGAGGCGGTGATGAAGGCGATGGGAGTCGGACTCGGGGCGTTCGACTTCCACGACGTGTGGGTCGAGAGCGAAGAGAGTGGACGCCCGATCCTGCGAGTGTCGGGTCGGGCCGAAACACTGGCTCGTGAGCGTGGTATTTCCTCGTGGCATCTGTCCCTCACTCACACCGACGTCCTTGCCATCGCGTACGTCGTGGCCACCGCCTGACCCTCGTACGCTGACGACATGATTCCGGTCGTCACTCCCGACGAGATGCGTCGTATCGACGAGCGGACGATCGCGGGTGGCGTCCCGCTCGAAGTTCTGGTCGCCAGAGCTGGCTGGGCGGTTGCTCGAACCGCTCGCCACATGCTCGGTAGCACCTACGGACGACGCGTCGTGGTCGTGGCCGGACCGGGTAACAACGGATCTGATGGGCGAGTGGCGGGTCGTCTGCTCACCGAGCGCGGTGTGGCCGTGCGCGTTCTCGAGGCCGGCGACCTGCCGAGTCGGCTACCCGATGCCGATTTGTTGATCGATGCCGCGTTCGGGACCGGGTTTCGCGGCGAGTGGAGTCCGCCTGTGGCACCTTGTCGAGTACTGGCCGTCGATCTGGCGAGTGGAATCGACGGACTGACCGGACGTGCGCTCGGGTCGACGTGGACATGCGAGCGCACGATCACTTTCGCCGCCGCCAAGCCTGGTCATTTCCTCCACGAAGGTCGACGACTGAGCGGCACGATCGAGGTCGCCGACATCGGACTCGACGTGAGCGAGTCCTCCATCGGTGTGATGACGGCTGTCGACGTGGCCTCGAGGTGGCCGACTCGACGTCCCGATGACCACAAGTGGAAGCATGGGGCCTATGTAGTGGCCGGCTCACCCGGCATGACGGGAGCGGCGAGTCTCACGGCCGGGGCCGCGTTGCGGTCCGGCGCCGGCATCGTGCACCTCGTCTCACCGAGTGTCGGCGAGACCTCGTCTCATCCGATCGAAGTCGTGCGACGCTCCGTTCACTCGACGTCGTGGAGCCACGATGTCCTCGCCGACCTCTCGTCGCGTTTCGCCGTGCTCGCCATCGGGCCGGGGCTCGGTCGCAGTGAGCACACCAAGGGTGAAGTGCGTCGCGTCGTCGCGTCGGCTGATCTGCCCGTCGTGATCGACGGCGATGCGTTGCAGGCGGTCGACGAGCGATCGATCGTGGCGCGAGCGGCCCCGACGATCCTCACTCCGCACGACGGTGAGTTCGCGGCTCTCGCCGGTGCGTCACCGGGTGACGACCGCATCGACTCGGTCCGGACGCTGGCTCGCCGATTCGGAGCCGTCGTACTGCTGAAGGGTCCGACAACTGTGATCGCCGATCCCTCGGGCGAGGTGGTACTCGTCGACCACGGCGACGAGCGATTGGCCACCGCAGGTAGCGGAGACGTCCTGACCGGAGTGGTGACCGGCGCAGTGGCCGCCGGTGCGGCTCCCTTCGAGGCCGCCTCGTTGGCCGCCTGGGTCTGTGCCGAGGCGGGTCGACGCGGCTCTCGTCACGGAACCGTCGCCTCCGACGTTCTGACCGCGGTTCCCGATGTTCTCGACGACGTACTCGACGGCAGCATCCGTCCGACCGGGCAGAATGGCGACCGATGAGTCGAGCCTCTGTCGTCGAGATCGATCCGAGTGCCATCACCCACAACATCGCGTGGTTGAAAGAACAGGTCGATGGGGCCCGAATCCTGGCCGTGGTGAAGGCCGACGGGTACGGCCACGGTGCGGTGACGGCAGCCGAAGCGGCGATCGCGGCTGGGGTCGACGGCCTGTGTGTGGCCCTCGTTCAAGAAGGCGTGGAGCTGCGGCGGGCCGGAATCGAAGTACCGGTTCTGGTGCTGTCCGAACAGCCCGTCGAGCAATTGGGGGCCCTCGTCGCGCACGGTCTGATTGCCACGGCGTACAGCGCCCGCTACGTCGATGCCCTTGCCGACGAGGCCCGCCGGCATGACGTATCGGGTCAAGAGGTCCACTTGAAGATCGACACCGGGATGAATCGAGTCGGTTGTCGTCCCGGTGACGCCACCGAACTGGCCGGTCGAATTCTCGCTCGCTCCCCGCACCTGATGCTCGGTGGTGTCTTCACGCACCTCGCCACAGCCGACGACGTCGATGGCACGGAAACCCAACGACAACTCGATCGATTCGAAGGAGCTCTGTCAGACCTGCGACAGGCTGGCGTCGACCCGGGCCTGGTGCATGCCGCCAATTCGGCGGCGACGATCGGTCACCCGCGTGCGCGGTACGACATGGTGAGAGTCGGCATTGCGATGTACGGAATCGCGCCGACTGTCTCGATGACGGAGCGCTGCGCCGGTCTTCGTCCCGCGCTCGCGCTGCGCAGCAAAGTGTCGCATGTGAAACGCGTTGCGGCAGGTGAAGGCGTGTCGTACGGATTGCGCCATCGATTCGAGCGCTCGACCACGGTCGCTACCGTGCCGATCGGTTATGCCGACGGCGTTCCGCGACGATCGGGATTGGATGGCGGTTTCGTGCTGATCGGGGGAGTGGCGCGACCGATCGTCGGAGTGGTGACCATGGATCAACTCGTGGTCGACTGTGGGGACGACGTGGTCCGCGTCGACGACGAGGTCGTGCTGATCGGACGTCAGGCCGACGCCGAGATCACGGCCAACGAATGGGGTGAGATCACCGGCACCATCGGCTACGAGATCGTGTGCGGTCTGTCGCAGCGGGTGCCGCGGCGCGTGATCAGTTGATGTCGGACATCTTCGTCCGGGGGGTGGCCCGGGCGAGGAGAGGCCGAATGGCCGCGTCCATGTCGTGCGGATCGATCGGCGGATTCGTGATGTGCGGTCCGCGGATCCAACCCTGGGCGATGGCGAGCAGCTGACCGTTCGACTCGATCACTTGGCCGGTCACGTCGGACGACTGCGACGACGCGAGCCAGGTGATGACCGGGGCGACCCACTCGGGTCCGAAACGTTCGAGCATCTCGGGCGGCATGCCGAGGTCTTCGGTCAGACGGGTGAGTGCACCAGGCGCAACGGCGTTGCAGGAGACGCCGTAGCGCCCGAGTTCTTCGGCGGCGATGAGAGTGAACGTGGCGATGCCGGCCTTGGCCGCTCCGTAGTTGGTCTGACCGGGATTTCCGTAGATACCCGACACCGACGTGGTGTTGATGAGGCGAGCGTCGTTGGTGAGCCCTTCTTTCGAACGGTTGCGCCAGTACTCGGCAGCGACACGACTCGAGGCCCACGTGCCTTTCATGTGCACCTTGATGACAGCATCCCATTCCTCTTCGGCCATCGAAAAGAGCATGCGATCGCGCAGGATGCCGGCGTTGTTGACGACGACGTCGAGACCACCGAAGGTGTCGATGGCGAGTGCGATCATCGCTTTGGCATCGTCGAGTGAACTGGCATCACCCAGATGGGCCACGGCCTGACCGCCGGCGGCGACGATCTCGTCGACGACGTCCTGAGCCGGGTTGGATCCACCCGCTCCCGATCCGTCGCGAGATCCTCCGAAGTCGTTCACGACGACTTTGGCTCCCTCGGCGGCGAGCATCAACGCGTATTCGCGTCCGATTCCGCGACCCGCTCCGGTCACCACACAGATTCGGTCCTGGCACATCTTTTCTGTCATGCGCCGAGAGTAGTGCTGGGCCCACCGGTCGTCCCAGGCGAAGGAAACCCCTCGGTAGCATCGGTACGCGTGATCACGTGTTCGGTGACATCGCTCGACGGCACCCATCGTGTAGCCGCAGCGATTGCCAAGTTGGCCCGTGTGGGCGATGTCATCGTGCTGTCAGGTGACATGGGTGCCGGAAAGACCGCCTTCGCACAAGGGTTCGGGCGAGCGCTCGGTGTGACCGAACCCATCACTTCACCCACTTTCACCGTCGTGCACTCCTACGACACCGGGCGGGTTCTCGTTCACCATGCCGACTTGTACCGGCTCGACCGGACGAGCGAGATCGACGACTTGGCTTTGGCCGAACTCACTGAAGACGAGGGAATCCTTCTCGTGGAATGGGGTGACGTCGCCGCCGACCGACTCGGACCACATCTGGCCGTGGCACTCGAGGCAGTCGACGACGACGATTCGCGGCGAATCACCATCTCGTCGGTGGGAACGTCATGGAACACCCGCTGGTCGAAGCTCGAGGCGGCGTTGTCGTGCTGATCCTCGGTATCGAGACGGCGACCGAGCGCGTGAGCGTTGCGATCGGCGGGCACGACGGAGTGCTGGCGGCAGTCGAGGTCACACGCGGTCGTCGACACGCGGAGAATTTGATGCCGGCGATCGAAACCGCCTGTCGACTGGGCGACGTGTCGGTTGCGGAATTCGGTTGTGTGGCGGTCGACGTCGGTCCGGGCCTCTTCACCGGAATGCGCGTCGGACTCGCCACCGCCAAGTCGATGGCCTGGGCTCTCGACGTTCCGGTGGTGACGTCCACCAGTCTGGAATTGCTGGCTCTCGCAGTTCGCGACGATGTCGGACATCGAGACGAGCGTCTCGTGTGTTCGGTGGTCGACGCACGAAAGGGCGAGGTATTCCACCAGTTGTTTCGAGTGAACGACTCCGAAGTCGAGGCCCTCTCCGAACCTACGTGCGAGACCCCCGACGTACTCGCTTCTCGATTGCAGGAGAGATCGCAGACGATCGTGTGCGTCGGCGACGGCGCACGTCGGCATGCCGAGGTTCTGGCCATCGATTCACGGATCAGGTCGACCGGGGAGCGTTGGGACTCGCCGTCGGCTACCACGCTCGTCGAATTGGCGCATCGTCGATCGTTGCGCGAGGAGTGGTCGACGCCCGATGGGGTCGAAGCCATGTACTTGCGGCAACCCGACGCTCAGATCAACTGGTCCACGAGGAACGACCCGTCATGAGTCACGACATCGTCATCGAGCCCATGCGGCGCCGGCACGTGAAGCACGTGTTGAACATCGAGAACGTCGTTCACCCCAAACCGTGGTCGAGTGGCGTGTTTGCGAGTGAACTCGACCTGGCACGACGAGGTGAGCGCTTCTACGTGGTCGCGTACCTCATGGGCGAACTCGTCGGTTACGCCGGGTCGATGTACGCGGCCGACGAGGCTCACGTCACGAACATCGCCGTCGCGCCCGAATTCCGCCGACGAGGTGTGGGTCGGGTGCTGTTGCACGCTCTTGCGTGCGAAGCCGTCGTACGGACCATGGCTTCGCTCACCCTCGAAGTGAGGGTCGGAAATCAGGTCGCGCAAGACCTCTACCGCGAGTTCGGTTTCGCGCCGGCTGGCATACGTCAGCGTTACTACGAGAATTCCGAGGACGCGCTCGTGATGTGGATCCACGATATTCAAGGCGACGAGTTCCGTGATCGTCTCGATCGCATCGGGTTATCACTCGGGAGTCGCGCATGACGGTCGACAAGTCGACTGTGATCCTCGCAATCGAGACGAGTTGCGACGAAACCGCCGCCTCGATCGTCATGGGTGGGACCGATGTCGTGTCGAGCATCGTGTCGAGTCAGATCGATCTGCATGCCCGCTTCGGTGGAGTCGTTCCGGAAATCGCCAGTCGCGCCCATCTCGATCTCGTCGGCCCCATCGTGCGCGAGGCACTGGAAACAGCCGGAATCGAGCCCCGTCGCGTCGATGCCGTGGCCGCCACGTACGGTCCCGGACTGATCGGGGCATTGCTGGTCGGTGTGTCGGCGGCCAAGGCGCTGGCCTTTTCTTGGAATGTTCCCTTCGTCGGGGTGAATCATCTCGAAGCCCATCTGTACGCCGGATTGCTCGACGATCCGACTCTCGAGTTCCCGATGGTGTTCATGCTCGTGTCGGGTGGGCACACCATGTTGGTCGAGATGTCCGACCACGGCCACTACCGACTCCTCGGACGCACCATCGACGACGCCGCTGGCGAAGCCTTCGACAAAGTCGCTCGCTTTCTCGGACTCGGTTACCCGGGTGGCCCGGCGATCGATCGGCTCGCTGAGGAAGGCGATTCTCAGGCGATCGACTTTCCGCGTGCGATGTTGCACGACGGACTCGATTTCAGCTTCAGCGGTCTCAAGACCTCGGTCATGAATCACGTGCGCAAGAACCCGTCAGTGGCAACCCCCGATGTCGCGGCCTCGTTTCAAGCCGCGGTGGTCGATGTGCTGTTGACCAAGGCGATGCGAGCTGCCGACCAGACGGAAGCCAAAGCCGTGGTGTTGGGTGGTGGTGTGGCCGCCAATTCCGAACTGCGCCGTCGCTTCACCGAAGTCTGTGCGAGGTCGGGACGCCGTGGCCTGTTGCCCAGTCGGGCGATGTGCACCGACAATGCCGCCATGATCGGAGCGGCGGCCTGGTACCGACTCCGCGACCATGGAGCGATGGGTCTCGACACCGGTGCTCTCCCGAATCTGCGGCTGGTCACGAGCGAGGTGGAGTCATGACCCTACGCATCGGTCCCCTCGAACTTCCGGCGCCGGTCGTCCTGGCCCCCATGGCCGGAGTGACGAATGCGCCGTTCCGATCACTCTGCCGCCGATTCGCGCCCGGGCTTCTCTACGTCAACGAGATGGTGATGGCGGCCGCACTCGTGAACGGCAATGCGAAGACGGCGCGCATGGTGCAGTTCGGGGTCGACGAGAATCCTCGCAGTCTTCAGTTGTACGGAAGCGATCCGCGTCTTCTTGGTGAAGCTGTCCGTCGACTCGCCGATGCCGGCGCCGTCGATCACATCGACATGAACTTCGGATGTCCGGCGCAGAAGGTCACGCGCAAGGGTGGCGGTGCGGCAGTTCCGGCCAAGCCGAATCTGCTTCGAGCGATCATGCGGTCAGCCGTAGAGGCCGCCACCCCGTACGGGATTCCGGTCACGGCGAAGTTCCGCATGGGAATCGACGATTCGCTCATCACCCATCTCACGACCGGTCGCGTCGCCGAGGACGAAGGCATTGCCGCCGTCGCTCTGCACGCACGCACCGCCGAACAGCACTACAGCGGTGACGCTCGCTGGGACTCCATCGCCGAGTTGAAGTCGGCCGTCACGTCGATTCCCGTTCTCGGTAACGGCGACATCTGGACTGCCGACGATGCCGTTCGAATGATGAAAGAGACAGGCTGTGACGGTGTGGTGATCGGACGTGGTTGCCTCGGCCGACCGTGGTTGTTCGGAGACATCGTGTCGGCGATGAAAGGGAACGACGTTCCCAAAGCACGTCGGCTCGGCGAGGTGGTCGACGTCATGGCCGATCATGTTCGCCTGTTGTCGCGGCACTTCGGATCCGACGTATCAGGTGTCGATCGAGGTGTTCGCGACTTCCGCAAGCACACATCGTGGTATCTCACCGGTTTCCCGGTGGGTGGCGAGATGCGTGCTCGACTCTCGATGTCGTCGACCGTCTCGGAAGTCGACGACCTGCTCGCCGAACTGGTCGAGAAGCACGGTCGCGATCTCACCGTGGTGGAAGGCGGCGAGAGAATTCGTCGCGGCAAGACCAACGGCCCCATTCGTGTAGTGCTTCCCGATGGTTATCTCACGCGCCTCGACGACATGACGGTCCCCGATGACGACGACGTGATGGCGTTGTCGGGAGGATGACCGTGCGACGTGTGGTTCTCGGATCAGGCTCACCTCGACGTCTCGAGTTGCTCCGCGGTGTCGGTGTCGAACCGGTCGTCGTGGCTCCGCACGTCGACGAGTCGGTGCACGCGCACGAGCTGCCGGTCGACTACGTGCGTCGCCTGGCGTCGGCCAAGTTGTCGGCCGTGATGCACGACCTCGGTCCGGTGGCCGTCGGCACCGTCGTGATCGCCGCCGACACGACCGTCGACGTCGACGGTCAGATCCTCGCCAAGCCAGTCGATGCCGAGGAGGCCGTCGAGATGTTGCGGCTGTTGAGCGGACGCTCGCATCGAGTGCACACTGGGTGGGCGGTTGCGGTGGCCGTACCGGGATGCCGGGGGAACGAGTGGGAGGGTCACGTCGAGGTGACGACGTCGACCGTCACCTTCCGTTCTCTCACCCCGGCTGAGGTCGATGCCTACGTGGCCACCGGGGAGCCTCTCGACAAGGCGGGGGCCTACGCCATCCAGGGCGGAGCCGGAGAGTTCGTGGAGCGCCTGGAGGGCAGTCTGTCGGCGGTCATCGGGCTGCCCATGGAGCGCCTGGACGAGGTGTGCGCCGGCCTCGGCGCCCCCCTGAACTGACGTTTCTCCTCGCCTTTAGCACTCGGGGGCTCCGGTTGCTAACGGCTGGTGACACCCCGTAGCCTTGGCACTCGCCGGGGACGAGTGCTAATGGCCCCGGGAACAGAGTCATTCCATCAACGTCCACCCTCACGGAGGATTCCACCATGAACCTGAAGCCCCTCGACGACCGCATCGTCGTCCGTCCCAATGAGGCCGAGGAGCGCACGGCGTCCGGTCTCGTCATCCCCGACACGGCGAAGGAGAAGCCCCAGCAGGGCACCGTTCTCGCCGTCGGCCCGGGTCGCTGGAGCGACGACGAGGGCAAGCATTTCGCCCTCGATGTCAAAGAAGGCGACACGGTCCTCTACTCGAAGTACGGCGGCACCGAGGTCACGGTGAACGGCGAGGATCTTCTCATCCTCACCAGCCGCGACGTTCTCGCCATCGTCACCAAGTGAGGCGCTGATGTCCAAACAGCTCAAATTCGACGAAGAGGCGCGTCGCGCCCTCGAAGCCGGTGTCAACAAGCTTGCCGACGCGGTGCGCGTGACACTCGGACCCAAGGGTCGCAACGTCGTTCTCGACAAGAAATTCGGTGCCCCGACCATCACGAACGACGGCGTGTCGATCGCGAAGGAAGTCGAACTCGAAGACGCATTCGAGAACATGGGTGCGCAGTTGGTGAAAGAAGTCGCCACCAAGACCAACGATGTTGCCGGTGACGGAACCACCACGGCCACGGTGTTGGCTCAGTCGATGGTGTCGCACGGTCTGCGCAACGTGACCGCGGGCGCCAACCCCATGGGACTGAAGCGCGGTATCGAGAAGGCCGTTTCGGCAGCCGTCGAGTCGATTCAGTCGCTCGCGAAGAAGGTGGAAGACAAGTCCGAGATCGCCAGTGTGGCCACCATTTCGGCCGCCGATGCGGCAATCGGCAATGTCATCGCCGATGCGATCGACAAAGTCGGCAAGGACGGTGTGGTCACCGTCGAAGAAAGCAACACCTTCGGGATCGAACTCGACTTCACCGAAGGAATGCTCTTCGACAAGGGCTACCTCTCACCGTATTTCGTGACCGATGCCGAACGTCAGGAAGCCGTACTCGAGGATGCCTACATCCTTCTCTACGGCGCCAAGATCTCGACGGTCCAGGCCGTGCTGCCGACGCTCGAGGCCGTGATGAAGGGTGGCAAGCCGCTCGTGATCATCGCCGAAGACATCGAGGGCGAAGCTCTCGCCACTCTCGTGGTCAACAAGATCCGCGGCACGTTCAACTCGGTCGCCGTCAAGGCTCCCGGTTTCGGCGATCGCCGCAAGGCGATGCTCCAGGACATGGCGGTCCTCACCGGCGGTCAGGTCATCAGCGAAGAAGTCGGTCTGAAGCTCGAGAACGTGACCCTCGATCTGCTCGGCCGAGCCAAGCGGGTGATCGTCACCAAGGACGAGACCACGATCGTAGAAGGCGCTGGCGAGCGTGCCGACGTCGACGGCCGTATCAATCAGATCAAGGCCGAGATCGAGAACACCGACTCCGACTGGGATCGCGAGAAGCTCCAGGAGCGTCTCGCCAAACTGGCCGGCGGTGTCGCGGTCATCAAGGTCGGCGCGGCCACTGAGGTCGAGCTGAAGGAGAAGAAGCACCGCATCGAGGACGCCGTTTCGGCCACTCGAGCGGCCATCGAAGAGGGTGTCGTGCCCGGCGGTGGAACGGCACTTCTCCGTTCACGTGATGCCGTGAAGTCGGTTGTCGATTCGCTGACCGGCGACGAGGCCACCGGTGCTCGCACGGTGTGGGAAGCCCTCGAAGCTCCCGCTCGCAACATCGCTGACAACGCGGGAATCGAAGGCGCGCTCGTCGTCCAGCGTGTCTCGGGTGAGAAGGGTGCGGTCGGACTGAACGCTGCGACCGGCGAGTATGTCGACCTGGTCAAGGCCGGCATCATCGACCCGGCGAAGGTCACTCGTGCGGCCCTGCAGAACGCGGCGTCGATCGCTGCGCTCGTGCTCACCACCGAATGCCTCGTGGCCGACAAGCCCGAGCCCGCCTCGGCAATGCCGGCCGGCGGTGGCATGGGTGGTATGGGCGGTATGCCCGGCATGATGTGACGAGTCGTCACCTGTCCGTTGAAAAGGGGCGAGGCTTCGGCCTCGCCCCTTTCGCGTTCATGAGATGACGTTCACTCGTAGTCGATCGTCGAGATCTCGCGCAGTTTGTCGAGACGATGTCGAGCTTCGATCAGTCGCACCGTGCCCGACAGCGACCGCATGACGAGACTCTGCGTGGTGGCTCCACCGGCATGGAACCGCACACCCTGTAGCAGTTCACCATCGGTCACTCCGGTCGCGGCGAAGAAGCAGTTGTCGCCTCGCACCAGATCGTCGGTCGTGAGCACTTGGTCGAGGTCATACCCCTCGGCGATGGCTCCATTGCGTTCGGTCTCGTTGCGAGTCCAGAGCTTGCCCTGAATCTCGCCACCCATACATTTGAGGGCGGCAGCGGCCGTGACACCTTCGGGTGTGCCGCCGATACCGAACAGCACGTCGACACCGGCGTCAGGCCAGGCGGTGGCGATGGCACCGAAGATGTCACCGTCACTGATCAATTTGATACGGGCTCCGGACTCGCGTACCTCTTCGATGAGATCTTTGTGGCGATCACGATCGAGGATTACGACCGTCAGATCGCGAACGCTTTCACCTTTGGCCTTGGCGATCCACTTCAGGTTCTGGGTCGCAGACGCGTTGATGTCGATGTGGCCGGCGGCGGCCGGTCCGACGGCGATCTTTTCCATGTAGACGCAGGGTCCGGGATTGAACATCGTTCCGCGTTCGGAAACGGCGATCACGGCCAGGGCATTGCCACGTCCGAGGGCCGTGAGGGTCGTGCCGTCGATCGGGTCGACGGCGACGTCGGTCTTGGTGTTGGAGCCGTCGCCCACGATCTCTCCGTTGAAGAGCATCGGCGCTTCATCCTTTTCGCCTTCGCCGATGACGACGACACCATCCATGGGAACGGTGGCCAGAACGGTGCGCATGGCCTCGACGGCTGCTCCGTCGGCGCCGTTCTTGTCACCGCGTCCGACCCAACGGGAGGCGGCGAGGGCGGCCGATTCGGTGACCCGGACGAGCTCCATGGCGAGGTTGCGGGACGGTTTTTCGGGCATGGTCACACCGTAGTCGTGGTTCGCACGGCCACCGAGATGCGGCGGGCGACTTCTCTACCATGGTCGGATGTCCGACCTTTTGTCGCTCGAGAACTGTCTGGCCGGCCGCGAGATCGGCGAGCCGCGGCTCGACCCGAGCGGACGATGGTTGGCTGTTGTGGCGACCGAATCTCTCGACCCGTCCTCGGACCGCAAGCCGCGGTGGTACGTCGAAGTGATCGATCTCGACGACTCGACCGGTGAATGGCGCACGTTGTCGACCGTGCCGGTTCGTGGTGTTCGGGGACTGGGTGGTGGATCGTTCGACTGGGCACCCGATGGACGAACGATCGTTGCCGTGACTGCCGAGGGAGACGTGACCGAGTTCGATCTGGACGGATCGACGAGAATCCTGTTCCGGGCCGCCGGTCGAACAGTGTCGTCGCCGGTCGTCGATCCGTCGGGTGGGCGCGTGATCGTGGTGGTCGACCAAGGTGAGATCCTGTCGATCGATCGTCGGTCTGGTTCGATCGACCGTGTGGACGGCGGTCGATACGAGTTCGTGATCGATCCGATCGTGTGGAACGAGCGAGTCGTGTGGCACGGTTGGAATCCACCGAACATGCCGTGGGACGACGGCGCGCTCGCCACCACGAATGGTGTCGTGTTGAGTGAGGCGGGACGACGCGTTCAGCAGCCTGACGTCACTCTCGACGGACGTCGGATCGGTTGGCTCGACGACGCGAGCGGATGGCTCAACGTCACGACCGGAGATGGGCGTCGAGTGGGAGAGTCGTTCGAGCACGGTGGACCGGCGTGGGGAGAGCGACTTCGTTCGTGGTGTTGGAGCCCGGATGGATCTCGGATCGCCTTCGTGCGCAACGAAGGCGGGTTCGGCCGACTCTGCACCGTCGACCTGTCGACCGGACTCGTCGACGACCGGGCCAAGGCGATCCACGGTCAGTTGTCGTGGCGGGGCAGTCGATTGGCAGCGGTCCGCACCGGTGGGAAGACCCCGACGCAGATCGTCGTGTACGACACCGACGACTGGTCGCGTCGCACGGTCGCCGTCGGCCCGTCGTACGACTGGAACGGCCATCCGGCATTGGTCGAACCCGAGCTGGTCGTCACCGACAGTGGAGATGGCTGCACACTTCACGCTCGCCTGTACCGTGCGCCGCGTCCGAACGGAGCCCTGTTGTGCTGGATCCACGGTGGTCCGACCGATCAATGGACGGTGTCGTTCAATACTCGATTCACCTACTGGATCGATCGCGGGTACTCGATTCTCGTGCCCGACCATCGCGGAAGCACTGGTCACGGGCGGGCCTACACCGACGCGCTTCGTGGGGAATGGGGTCGCCTCGACGCACAGGACGTGGCAACGATTCTTCACGCCGTACAGGATCACGACGGGTGGACTTCGGAGAGCACCGCCGTGCTCGGATCGTCGGCGGGTGGACTCACCGCATTGGTCGTTGCGATCGAACACCCCGAACTTCTCGGCGCAGTGGTCGCGGCCTATCCGGTATCCGACATCGCCGCCCTCGACGCCACGACCCATCGATTCGAGGCTCACTACAACCGCACTCTCACGGGTGATCGGCCGACCACTCGGGAGAAGTCGAGGGAACGTTCACCGATACATCGTGTCGCCGACCTGTCGAGTCCGGTTCTCCTGCTGCACGGCGACGCCGATCCGGTGGTGTCGGTCGATCAGAGTCGCCGGCTCGCCGAGGTCGCGCCGCGCCAAGTCGAATACGTCGAATACGCAGGGGAGGGACACGGCTTTCGCGCCTGGACGACTCGGCTCGACGAATATCGCCGAACGGAGGAGTTTCTGATTCGTCACCTGTCGTAGGCGGGGGTAGCGTTCCGCCGGTGACCGACTGGAACCCACTCGATCCGGACGCTTCCAACGTCTTCTACGACCTCTCGTCGTGGACGTCGGATCAGCAAGCCGAACTCACTGCGTTGCTCGCCAATGCCGACATCTCGCACGCGTGGGTCGAATCCGAATTGGTCGTTCCCGAAGTTCACGAGAGCATCGTCGACCGACTTTTCGACCGTCTTGAAAAGGAACTCGGAATCGGCACCACGGCGGTTCAAGGTGGAGTGGGTGAAGGGGACGAGGTCACCGAATACGACCTCGACGAGTATTCGATGCAGGAGCGCCGCGAGATCACCGAACGTTTGGTGGCGTCTCGAATCACTCACCGCTGGACCGAAGAGATCCTCGTCGTACCGACGGGCGCCGAAGATCTGGTCGAGTCGATTCTCGACGAGTACGACAACGTCGCCTTCGACGACGACTGATGTCATGAGCGTCCTGCTCGCCGAACTCGAGATCTGGCACACCCGTCCTCTCACACCGACGCGGCGCCTGTCTCTCGGGCACATGGTGCTGCCTTGCGATCCGGCCCCGGGTTTCGGTGGATTGCTCCTCGGTGCGATCATCGCTCGTCACGCGGTCGACATCGACCATGACCTGTTACCCGACACCCATCGCCTGCTCGCGCAGATTCAGCGGGGAGAACGGGTCGTACAGCCGCGACTTCGACATCGCTTCCAGGTCGACCGTCACGGTTTGGCATTGAGTCGACATCGCGTGTTCGGCGTGGGTGACGACATCGAATTCGATCTCGACACACAGGGAAGCCCGATGCAACAAGTGCTCGGAGCGATCTATGCGCTCGAGCGACTCGACCTGGCCACTCGTCGCGACCTGGAGTCAGTGTTCACCAAGTCGTTGGCATGGCGTGGTCCACTCGGCGCAGCGTTCGTCGCTCATCTCGCTGGTTCGAAGACGTCGTCACTCCGATCACTCGCTGATCCGCGGGCGTGGGCGCTCGACGTTCTCGGATTTCCCGAAGGAACGGCCAAGCCGTCGAAGCGCGAGGTCTCGGAGCGTTTCCGTCGACGGCTGCGCGAGGTTCATCCCGACCACGGGGGCGATCATTCGACGGCGAGTGCATCGATCGGCGATCTCAGCGAGGCTCGTCGAATCCTGGGTGGCTGATCGACTCGCGATCACTCGGATTGATCTCCTCGAGTTCGCGATGAGCAGTCTCGGGATAGGTGCGCCACACGATCAGTGCTACGACGAGTGTGCCGACGAGCAGAACACTCATGATGGGTCCGTGCGACACGCCGCGATCGAGCAGGGCTCCGGTTGCGAGCAGTGAGATGCTCCCGCCCACCAAGGCACTGGCGAGAATCAAGAATGCAGCTCGACCACGTCGGCCCGTCGGGAAGAGTTCGGTCCGGTAGACGGCGAGCGGCGGGTAGGCGGTAGCGGCCACGACGGCCCCCACGATGGCGGTCGTCCACATGAGGGGTCCGGACAGCCAGAACGTGGTCGCGAGCAGGGTGCCTCCGACTGGCACGCAGACGGTGGCCAGTCGCCGTCGTCCCTGTCGATCGGCGATTCGTCCGCCGACAACGAGACCGATCACGGCCGGGGTCGCCGACGCGAAGGCGAACACCGTGACCATGCCGGCCGAAAAGCCGCGTTCATCCTTCAAGAAGGCGTTCTGGAAGAACGAGGCCGGTGCGATGAGGAGGTTGCCGAAGAATGCCACTGCCATCTGGATCGCCAGTCGATTGCCCTGTATCGGAGCGTCTGGTGCGGCCGGGGCTTCCACTCGTCTTTCGACGTGCATCTCGAATCGGCGGGTCTCCGGGAGGCGACGCGTCAGGTCGACGGCGACCAGCAGCCAGATGAGGGACAGGGCGTAGATGATGCGCCAGCCATCGGGTCCGAGATCGGCGAAAGGGAGCGAGATCACCGCGACACCGGCTCCGATCCCACTCGCCATGGCGAGAATGCTCACGGCGTAGGCGCGCGTATTGCGTGGCATCTCCTCGGCAGCGATCACCGCGACGAGCAGATCGAGGGCGAGGCCGAGAGGTCGACTCAGCGTCTGGGTGGCGACGAGGATCGGGAAGTTGGGCGCAAGTGCTCCGAGCGCAGCGAGCAGAGGTGCAGTCCACGCGAGAACGATCACGACCCGACGGCGGCCCAGGCGATCGGCCGCGAGGGCGGCCGGCAAACCGATGAGAATTCCGAGCCGTACGACCGTTCCACCGACGCCGCGTCCCCAGTCGCCGACACCGAGGTCGTCGCCGGCGAAAGCGACGGTTTGTGTAAAGAGAGTGTTCACGAATGCCGAGAGAAGACTGGCCGCGGCGAGGAGGCCGAGAACCAGAACTTGTCTCTCGTCGAGCCGATCGGGAGGAGCCCACCATGGATTGGAGTCGCGCCCCGGTCGACGGCGTCGAATCGTGAGATTCACGAGTGGGCGGAACATCCAACCGAACCATGGCACCACGAGCGAGTACTCGGTTTCCTCGACGAGATGAGTTCGTCGTTCATCGGATCGAACAGTGCGCCGATACGAACGGAACGGGCCTTTCGACTGGACGAACTCGGTGACGTGGTCGTCCCGACTCGAGATCTGCTCGGTCACGAGGTCGTCCCGCGCGCTATTGAGCCACTGTTCGTCCTCGATCGACCAGCTGCGAACGACATGCCTGGTCGCAAGACCCACGGGCCGAGCATACTGGTGGCCGTATGAGTCGGATCGTGGCGCATCGAAGTGGTCCACTCGCTGGAGTCGTCGACGTTCCGGGTGCCAAGAATTCGGTTCTCAAGTTGATGGTCGCTTCGTTGTACGCGCCGGGCGAGCATCGACTGACGAACGTTCCCGAGATCTCCGACGTCGACGCCATGGGATCGCTGCTCGGATCACTCGGAGTCGACGTGAAGTTCACGTCGTCAGGCTCGCATGAGCTCGTGCTGGTCAATTCGGGTGATGTCGCATCAGTGGCTCCGCCCGACGAGGTGGGAAGTATTCGGGCCTCCATCAATCTCCTCGGGCCCTTGCTCGCCTGTCGCGGTCACGTTCGACTCGACATGCCGGGCGGCGACGACTTCGGTTCCCGTCCGATCGACATGCACGTCGCTGGATTGTCGGCGATGGGTGTGAGTTTCGAAGCCGATCCGACTCATCTCGAGGCCCGAGTCGATCGGCTGCATGGCGCCGACGTCGTGCTCGACTATCCGTCGGTCGGTGCCACCGAGAACGTCATGTGTGCTGCGGTGCATGCGGACGGTGTCACGACCATCAGACACGCAGCGCGCGAGCCCGAAGTGGCCGACCTCGCTCGTCTGTTCGTCGAGATGGGAGCCCGAATCGACGGCATCGGAACCGACGTCTTACGTGTCGACGGTGTACCTCGAGGTTCGCTCGTACCTCGAAACCATGCCGTGGTGAACGATCGGATTCAGGCCGCGACGTACATGGCGGCCACCGCCGTGCTTGGCGGTGACGTCTTGGTGCGCGGTGCCGAGGCTGAGCACATGACGATGTTTCTCCACAAACTCGACGAGATGGGCGTGAACCTAGACGTGGTCGACCAAGGAATTCGCGTGTCGATCGATCATCGCCTCACCAATGTCGACGTGCAGACCCTTCCCTATCCAGGAGTTGCTACCGACTACAAGCCCCTCATGGTGACGATGATGGCCGTCGCCGAGGGTGTGGGAGTCATGACCGAAAATCTGTATCCGGGTCGCTTCCGGTACGTGGAGGAATTGTCGAAGTTGGGAGCCGATATCCGCACCGACGGACATCACGCGGTCGTGCACGGTGTCGAACGACTACGAGGCACAGCTGTGGCCGCTCCCGACATCAGGGCTGGAGCCGCACTCGTCGTCGCCGGTCTGGCCGCCGAGGGTCGCACCATGATCTCGGGGTTCGAGCACGTGGAACGAGGCTACGACGACTTGGTGGGCCGGCTCTCAGCCATCGGCGCTCGACTCGAGCGCGTCTGACCGGTCGTCCTCCTCGACGAGGTGAGAGTTCACCCGTCGGCGAACCACGGCCAACAGCCCGATCACGACCGCGATCGGTCCGGCGACGAGCAGAATCTCGTCCCATCCACCCTGGTGAGCGAGGAGGGACGCATGGCTGACGAGAGGTGTCATGACATGTGACCCCGAGCCGTGAAACTCATCGCCAGCCACTCTACGATCAAGGTCAGGTACTCCGTTCGGTGTTCCGTCATCGTGTCCGAAAGTCATCATGAGCTCGCTGCGCAACCAGGTCGAAGAAACACTCGAAGCGATCCGTCCGGCTCTGCAAGCCGACGGTGGTGACATCGAGTTGAAAGGCGTCGACGAGTCGACCGGCATCGTGTCGGTCACCCTGGTTGGCGCGTGCGGCACATGCCCGGCGTCGACCCAGACGCTGAAGGACGGGATCGAGAGGATCATGAGAGATCGTGTCGACGGAGTCACCGAAGTGGTGAACGTGTGAGCGACACGGGTGCTCTCTTCCAGTCGGCGCTCTCCGGGGATCGAGCGTCGTTGGCTCGGCTCATGTCACTGGTCGAACGAGGTGGAGAGGAAGCCCGAGAAATCGGGCGACTGGCCTATCCACTCGGCGGCGCGGCGTACACCGTCGGCATCACCGGTGCGCCTGGGGCCGGCAAGAGCACACTCACGTCGGCCACCATCTCGCACATGCGGTCGCTCGGTCTCGAAGTGGCGGTTCTCGCTGTCGATCCGACCTCGCCGTTCACCGGTGGAGCGATCCTTGGTGATCGGGTTCGTATGCAGGACCATGCCACCGACCCGGGGGTGTTCATCCGCTCGATGGCCACCCGAGGGCATCTTGGCGGTCTTTCCCTCGCGGCGCCAGAAGCCGTCCGCCTCCTCGACGCTCTCGGTCGTGGCTGGGTTCTCGTCGAGACGGTCGGCGTCGGCCAGGTCGAGGTCGAGATCGCCGGCAAAGCCGACACCACAGTGGTGGTGGTGAATCCCGGTTGGGGCGACTCGGTCCAGGCCAACAAAGCCGGTCTCATGGAGATCGCCGACGTGTTCGTGATCAACAAAGCCGATCGCAAGGGCGTCGACGACACCCGTCGCGACCTCGAGCAGATGCTCGATCTGTCGGAGATTCCGACCGGAGCCTGGCGTCCTCCGATCGTCTCCACAGTTGCCACCGACGGTACGGGTGTGGCCGAACTGTGGGATCACATCAATGAGCATCGCAATGCCATCTCGGCGTCGGGCGAACTCGAACGTCGTCGTCGGCACCGGTTACGCGAAGAACTACGCGAGATCGTGGCTCGCCGACTCGAGCAGAAGGCGCGGCAGATCTGTACCGGTGAGCGATGGGACGACCTCACCGACGGCGTGGTCGATCGCTCGATCGACCCGTGGTCGGCCGCTGACGAAATGCTGAGCGGTGTCGACGCCTGAGAGAAAAGCGAGGACGAGATGAGCCATGACGATCTGGTGATGGTGGACCGTCGTGACGACGGGGTCGCCGTCGTCACCTTGAACAACCCGAAGGTGAATGCGTTGAGCCAGGCTCTTCTCTCGCGCCTCGCTGCCGTTGCCGCCGAGCTGACGGCCGATCCGCCCGGTTCGGTGGTGATCACCGGAGGCGATCGACTCTTCGCCGCCGGAGCCGACATCTCCGAATTCGGCGGTCCCGACGAGGCTGACACGATTGGAGCCGCCTTCCACCGCGCACTCGACGCCGTGGCGGCGATTCCTCGTTTCGTGATCGCGGCCGTGAGTGGATTCGCGCTCGGTGGTGGATGTGAACTCGCTCTCGCCTGCGACTATCGAATCGCTGGTGAACGGGCGGTGTTCGGGCAGCCCGAGATCCTTCTCGGAATCGTTCCCGGTGGGGGAGGCACGCAGAGGCTGTCTCGTCTCGTCGGACCGAGTCGGGCGAAGGAACTCATGATCACCGGACGTCAGGTGAAGTCATCCGAAGCTCTTGCGATCGGTCTGGCCGATGAGGTGGTCGCCGATGATGCCTTGATGAATCGTGCGCTGTCACTCGCCGCCGAAGTTGCACATGGAGCGCTGGTGTCTCAGGCTCTCGTGAAGCGAGCGGTCGACGAAGGTCTCTCGTCGAGCCTCGTCGACGGCCTTCTTCTCGAACGACGCTTGTTCGTCGAATCGTTCCGATCCGAGGACAGTCGTATCGGTGTGCAGAGTTTTCTCACCAACGGACCGGGCCGAGCCGAGTTCACCGGTCGCTGAGCACCTCTCGGTAGGCGGCGGCGGTTCGTGTGGCCACCGCAGACCACGAATAGGTCTCGTTCACGAGTGTCCGCGCATTCTCCGTGAGTTCGGCCGCCACCGACGGTCGGGTGAGCACTGTCTCGATCGCCTCGGCGAGCTGGGCGTCGTTTCCCGGTTCGAAGAGCAGCGCGGCATTGGTTCCGGCGAGGATTTCACGCAGACCCCCGGTGTCGGCGGCTATCACCGGGGCGCCGGCCGCAAGTGCTTCGAGAGCCACGATTCCGAAAGGTTCGTAGAGCGACGGAATCACCACGCATCCTGACCGGTGGAGAAGTTGGCGCAGTTCGGCGTCGGGGGCGAATCCGGCCAGTTGCACGAGATCGTTCACACCCTCGAGATCGATTCGTGTCTGGAGTTCGGCCAGATACGGGCCACGTCCGGCGATCACCGCCGAGATGTCGGGGACCACGCCACGCAATCGGGCGACGGCCTGGGCGACGACCTGGAAGCCCTTCTCGTACAGAACACGTCCCCACGACATCACCATCGGTGACGATTCGGTCGGGTCGCGAGGGGTGTCCGGTGCCCATTCGCTGGCGTCGATACCACTCGGAACGAGACGGATACGTGACGGGTCGATCTCGAAGCCCTCGAGGACGCCGTTGGTCATGAAGTGCGAGTTGCACACCACGAGATCGGTGGTCCAGGCCATCCAGTTCTCGACGGCATGAATACTCGACGGGCGTCCGGGTGGGACGTGGCCGCCGTGTCTGCTGTATTCGGTGCCATGCACCGTCATCACGAGAGGACATTCGAAGATGCGCGATGCGGTGTAGGCCGCCCAACTCGTTCGCCAGTCGTGACCGTGGACGACTTCGGGCCACCAGTCGATGAGTTGGGCGACGAGAGTGACCAGATGATGATTGGCCGATGCCGTGTTGGCCACCACGTCGTCATCGGCGACCCATGGAAGATCGACCGGGGTCCGGAACACGCGGACTCCGTCGTCGATCGATTCATCAGGCGAACCGACGACCGACGGGGTCACGACCACGACGTCGTGACCAGCGGCCACGAGAGCGCGCGACAAGCCGCGTACATGGGTGGAGACGCCGGTGACCACGTACGGGGGGTACTCCCACGAGATCATGAGGACTCGCACGGGAGGCACGGTAGCAAGGGGTCGACCGTAACCTGACGGGATGTCGTCGTCGACGGGCCGAGTCGGTCGAACTTCTCGATCCGACGACCATTGGTGGAACGATCAGAGTCTGCGACCGATGATCGTGGCCTGCACGACGCTCAGCATGGCGGTTGGAGTCTTCGGCGTGTCCTTCGGTGTGGGTTCGGTTGCGGCCGGGGCGTCGATCGCCCAGACGTGTGCACTCTCTCTCCTGGTGTTCACCGGCGCGTCCCAGTTCTCGGCGGTGAGTGTGATCGGTGCCGGCGGGTCGTTCGGGTCGGCGCTCGGCGGAGCCCTCTTGCTCGCGGCGCGAAACGGCGTGTACGGGTTGGCGATGTCGCGTCGTATCGACGGCCGTCTCGGGACTCGTCTCTTGGCGGCGCAACTGACGATCGACGAGACGACGGCGATGTCGGTCGGCCAGAGTGACCCACGAGCCCAACGCATTGCGTTCTGGTTCACCGGTGTCACGCTCTACACGTTCTGGAACCTCGGTACGTTGCTCGGTGCACTTGCCGGCAGCGCGATCGATCCGACCACGTTCGGGCTCGACGCTGCTTTCCCGGCCGGATTCGTCGCCATGGTGTGGCCATTGCTGTCGGATCGCCGGGCGCGTCAGGCTGCCGCCCTCGGTGGAGTGATTTGCCTGATCGCCATTCCGCTCACTGCGGTCGGGGTACCCATTTTGTTGTCGGCCCTCGCAGTGTTGGTGGGTCTGCAGAAGTCGGTCCCGTCGCCTGCGGGGCCTTCCTCATGACCTGGACACTCGTTCTCGTATTGTTCGCCGGGGCTTACGCCTTCAAGGTGACGGGACTTGTGATTCTCGGCGGACGATCGCTTCCACCGATCGTCGATCGGTGTTTGTTGTTGATCCCGGCCGCCGTGGTGACGGCGCTCGTCGTGAAGGACACCTTCAGTCAGGGACAAGAGCTAGTGCTCGACGCGCGTGCCGCCGGTGTTGCTGTCGCCACTGTTGCGGCCTGGCGCCGAGCTCCACTCATCACGGTGATCGTGCTCGGCGCCGCTGTCACGGCTCTCGTGCGCCGGTTCGGCTGAGTCAGCCCTCGAGGAGGCTGCGCAGCATCCAGGCGGTCTTTTCGTGCACCTGCATGCGCTGAGTGAGGAGATCGGCCGTCGGCTCGTCGCGTGCGGCGTCGACCACTGGGAACAGTTCGCGTGCCGTGCGCACGACGGTTTCTTGTCCGGCCACGAGATCGCGGATCATCTCGATGGCAGTGGGGTCACCCGTCTGCTCGGCGATCTTGGTGAGAGTTACGAATTGCGCGTAGCTGCCGGGAGCCTTGGCGCCGAGAGCACGGATACGTTCGGCGATCAGATCGACCGCTAGAGAAAGTTCGTTGTACTGCGTCTCGAACATGAGGTGCAGGGTCTGGAACATTGGACCGGTGACGTTCCAGTGGTAGTTGTGGGTCTTCAAGTAGAGGGTGTAGGTATCGGCGAGCAGATGGGACAGCCCGTCGGTGATGCGTTCACGGTCGGCGGGGCTGATGCCGTTGTCGATGGAGGTGTCGATTTTGCTGTTCATGATCTTTGCAACCTGCTGAGAGCGAGTTTTGTTCCCGATGATCCCGACGGCGTTCGGGTCAGCGATCTTCGACCAGCCGCTGCAGGCTTGTGAGGTTCCTTCGCCAGATCGACTTCATGACGAGGTTGCCACCGACCAGTTCTCCCAACCGGCCACCGAGCCACCACGGGAACCGCAGAACTTCGCTCCAAGTGAAACGGGTGCGTCGACCCTCCTCGAGGGGGGCGAGAGTGAAGATGCCCGTGCCGGTGACGAGTCCGGTGTGTTCGACTCCCATCGCCTCACCGGGCACCCATTCGGTGATTCGCATGTGATCGGTCAACTTGATCGGACCCACCTTGGTGTCGCACAGGAAGCGGGTCCCGACACCTCTCGTCTGCTCGGTCTCGAAGCGGATGGCCACTGCGTCGGCCATCCAGTCGACGTGTCGTTCGATCGGCTCGACGATCGACCACACGCGATCAGGAGATGCGTTCAGATCGATGGAGACGGTGATTCTGCCCATGGGGACAGTGTGGCCCGAAGTTCGTCGGCGTGTGCGACTCAGCGGCGGGAAACACCGACCGAGCGCAGTTCGGCCGCCGCCTGTTCGGGCGGAACGATGTTGATCATGACACCTGTGCCACGTTCGAAACCGGCCACCGTGGTGAGTTTCGGCCACAGATGTGCGTGCCAGTGGAACGGTCCGTCGTGTTGGTGAGGAGCTGTGTGAAGCACGAGGTTGAACGCCACGTCGGGGAAGACCCGATTGAGATGGGCGAGCGCATCGCGCAGAGCACGCCCGAAGCCGGCTAATGAGTCGTCGGAGGCCGAGGGCATGTGCTGATCGTGATGGCGCGGAATCACGAGCATTTCGTAGGGCTGCCCGCTCCAGAACGGGCAGATGACCATGGCCTCGTCGGTCGACACGACCACCCGCTCGCCGTTGACCGCCTCGGCCTCGAGAGTTGCGCAGAGGATGCAGGCTCCTTCGAAACGTACGAACGCCTTCTCTTCGTCGAGCAACTCGCCGGGAACGAACGGCAGTCCGAGCAACTGGCCATGCGGATGCGACAAGGACGCTCCGGCTTCACGACCGTGATTGACGATCGCTTGGGTGTAGCGAATGTTGGGCCGCGCCGCATGTTCGAGGAACCGCTGCTTCAGAACTCCCATCATCTCGGCACAGGCCTGATCGTCGAGGTTCTCGATGCCACCGCGGTGATGCGGCGTGAACACGAAGACCTCGTGGGTGCCACTCGCCTCGGCCATGGTGTGGACGGGACCGAGATTGCGTACTGCGAGGGAATCGTCACCGTCGAAAGCCGGATAGAGGTTGGGGAGTACCCGCATCCGCCATTCGTCGTCGGTGCCCACGGCGTGAAGGGCGGGCACGCTCGGATCCTCGTGTCCAGGGCAGAACGGGCAGGGGCGTGAGAGATCGGCCTCGACGGTCTGAGTGCGAGTCGCGAAATCGGTGGGGCGCATGGCCCGTTCGGCGACGACAGTGACCCACCGTCCGGTGAGGGGGTTCAAGCGCAACTGACTCACTACGGTCAAGGATACGAGATCAGTCGTGCCGATACACGGAGACATGGGTGGGTGATTCGACGTCGAAGTGTCGACGGAGAGTGTTCTCCCACCTTTCGGCGAGAATGAGTCCGGCTCGTCGGGCCATGTCGTCCAGTTGATCGGGGGTCGCGTAGCGGATGCGATAGGGCCGGAGGCGCACGCCACCCGCTTCGGTGATTTCCACGAGCTGCCCGTCGATCGTCTGTGCGTCCCGATCGTGTCGATCGGCTCGCAGGACGACCGAGTCGGTGGTCATGCTGCGGAGTCCGACCGAGTCACCACCGGGGCGATCGGAGTCGGGGACGAACGCCTCCACGACGAAGACCCCGTTCGGCGCGAGTCGTTCGGCTACTCGTCGGATCAGGAGTAGTTGTCGATCGAGATCACGGACGTTGAAGAAGGTGTTGTAGGCGACGAACACCAGATCGAACGGTCCATCGGGTAGATCGTCGACCATGTCGCCGTGGATCGCCTCGACACGACCTTGCGGGTCCTTGGCTCGTAGGCGATCGAGCATCGCTCGACTGACGTCGATACCGACGACCGATGCGCCGGTCGCGGCGAGTGGGACCGCCAATCTGCCGGTGCCGATTCCGAGTTCCAGAACCCGGCCTTCGCCGGCGTGGTGCGACAAGAATTCGATCGAAGCGTCGAGATCGGTGATGTCGCCGTACCAGGCGTCGTAGACATCGGCAATGGCATCGCCGTAATCGCGATCCTGGTAGTCGTGCATGCGATCAGTCCACCATGTGCCGACGACAGCTGTCGACTTGGTTCCGACCGATCTCGTCGAGCCGTAGCCTGGACCTGTGATCGATATGTCGTCGGAACACCTGGTCTACCTCGACCATGCGGCCACCACGCCCATGCGTGATTCGGCCATCGCGGCGATGATGCCGTTCCTGGCCGGTGAGTACGCCAATCCGTCCGGTTCGCATCGATTCGCCCGTCGGGCTCGTCAGGCCGTCGACGAAGCACGAGACATGGTCGCCGACGTGATTGGCTGCTCACCGGGAGAGATCGTCTTCACCGGGAGCGGCACCGAGGGCGACAACACCGCGATTCGAGGTGTCGTGGAGCGCACCGGGGCTCGGGCCGTCTGTTCGGCGGCCGAACATCACGCAGTTCTCCATTGTGTCGAGCACGTCGGAGGGCACGTGCTCGGGACCAACGAGTGGGGAGCGATCGACGTCGAAGCCCTGACGACCTGCCTCACCGACGCTGCCGACTCGGGAACCGAATCGATCGGTGTGGTCTCGGTGATGGCCGTCAACAACGAGACTGGGTCGGTGACCGATCTCGAGTCGGTGTCACGAGCAGTTCGGCGCCACGCGCCGCGCGCCGTGTTGCACACCGATGCCGTGCAAGCCGCCTGTTGGCTCGATCTTCGCGGCCTGTGGCCACATGTGGATGCGCTTGCCCTCAGTGCTCACAAGTTCGGCGGGCCCAAAGGTGTCGGAGTGCTCGCACTGCGCGCCGGTTCTCCGGTTGCCCCGTTCGTTCTCGGTGGCGGACAGGAGCGAGACCGCCGAAGCGGTACTCACAACGTGGCCGGCATCGTGTCGACGGCGGTCGCCCTCGTCGAAACCGATCGTGAACGAGTACACGAAGTGGTCCGTGTAGCGAGCCTTCGTGAACAGTTGATCGCCGGGGTGTCGCGAGTCGGCGACGTCCATCGCACCATTCCGAAGGATTGTTCGGTTCCCGGAGTCGCTCACATGTGTTTCGCAGGTGTCGAGAACGAGGCCCTCTTGTACTTGCTCGACGAAGCCGGTGTGTGTGCGTCGGCAGCCTCGGCGTGTGCGAGCGGGGCGATGGAACCCTCGCACGTGTTGGCAGCCATGGGTGTCGATCGGTCGCTCGCTCACGGTGCACTACGGCTCTCCCTCGGTCATACCACGACCGAAACCGACGTCGACATCGCCGTCGAAGCCGTCTGCTCGGCGGTGACCCACCTCCGGAGTGCCAGGTCTCGATGAAGGTTCTCATGGCCATGTCGGGTGGGGTCGACTCCTCGGTCGCTGCTGCGTTGCTGAAAGAGGCCGGTCATGAGGTCGTCGGAGTCACCTTGCGTCTCTGGGGTGGTGAGAGCGACTCGGGCTGTTGCAGCGTCAGCGACGTCGACGATGCGCGTCGAGTGGCGCAGCAACTCGGGATCGATCATCTGGTCTTCAACTTCTCCGACGACTTCCAGCGCTCGGTCGTCGATCCCTACGTGTCTGACCATGCGAGAGGGGTGACACCCAACCCGTGCATCGAGTGCAACCGGCACCTGAAGTTCGATCGACTCTTCGACCGGGCCGACGTGCTCGGCTTCGATGCCGTGGCGACCGGACACCACGCGCGGGTGGAATGCATCGATGGTGCGTGGAGGCTCTTGCGAGGGTTCGACGCGGCCAAGGACCAGAGCTACGTGGTCCACGTGCTCGACCAGCGCCGTCTGGCCCGCTGTCTGTTCCCGGTCGGCACCATGACGAAGGCCGACGTACGCGGTCACGCCGAACGACTCGGACTCCGCACCGCACACAAGCCCGACAGCCAGGACGTCTGCTTCATCACCTCGAGTGGAGGACGAGCCGATTTCTTACGGCGTCGCATCGAACTTCATCCCGCAGTCGTGGTCGACGAGGAAGGTCGGGCTCTCGGCGAGGTCGACTCGGTCGAACTCGTCACTCTCGGTCAGCGTCGCGGTGTGGCCGGCGGTGGTGGCACGAAGAGATTCGTCGTCGACGTCGACGTGGGATCCCGTCGAGTAGTGGTCGGAACCGAGTCCAATCTGCTCGTCGACCGCGAGATCGGCGCCGATCCCGTCTGGACTGACGGAGCATTCGAGGGGGAAGTCGTCGTGCAGTGCAGTGCTCATGGCGAACCACGTCGCGGTCGGGTGAGTCGATTAGCCGATGAGGATCGAGTTGTCGTCGAGTGGGATCGGCCGCAACGACGTATTTCGCCCGGACAGAGCCTGGTGTTCTACGACCCGATCGGCGAGTGGGTCATCGGCGGGGCGACGGTGACGTCGACCGCTCGTCGCGCCACGCACTGAGGGCGCGCCCGGGCCGACTCGGACGGATCCAGAGCGACTTCACGTGAAGGGCGGAACCACCCGGTCGATTCGTCGTGGCCGCCAGGACGACGGTGTCGAAGTCGACGAGTTCGATCGTCACACCCGTCCCACGGCAGCGTCCACTCAGATCAGCGAGGTCGGGTGACCGATTGGTCGATGCAATCGACGCGATCGAGGGGCGGGTGAACATGACCGTCTCGGCCAGGACAACGTGATCGTGTAGAACCAGTCCGGCCGGAACCACGACGAGCCATCGGCGCGAGAGTCGATGGAAGCGACTCGGCAGGACGAGCGTGAGGACGACGCCAACGGTCACGAGGATGCCGCCGGCCCACCATGCCTCACGTACCAGGGCCAAAGTGCCGACGACGAGCGATGCCACCCAGACGACCCAGGTCACTGTCTGGACGACGACGAATGCCAGCGGCGCGCGAAGGGGAATGCGATGCTCGTCGCCGTAGGCCGAGGACTGAACGAACCAGGCGCCGGTCTCGGCCGAGAAGGTGACGACGTTGACGACGAAAGTGGGGACGACGGCCAGGACGACGAGCGTCGACGGGTCGCCGATCAGCTCGCCGATCACGAGCGCCGCAGTGACGACGAGGTGAGCCGGCGCGACGAGACGAAGAGTCGTGAGCGAGATCGCCGACGGAACGAGGACGGAGAGGAGTACGACGGCCCACATCGACCAGAGCGACAACGTCGAGACGAGCGCAGCGGGATCGGAGATTTCCTCGAGACGATCGGTCAGCAAAGGGACGGTTACGCCCAGGGCGATCGACGCAACGCGCAGAATCGTCCGTGAAGTTCGTCCCCATGGGTCGCCGACTCCGACGGATGAGGAATCCGACGTTGAATCTCCGGTGACGGGTGCAGGTGTCATCGCACCTCCAATTGTGTCAGGAACCGGGCCTCCTGCTACGAAGAGAGCGAGGGGACGAGAGCATGGTTTCGACGCGAGCGACAACGGTGTTGGTGGGGGGATCGTCGACGTTGGTCGGCAGCCTGCCACATCGCGATGCCCGGCGTGCCGCCGAGTTCGCGTGGTCGGCGAGCGATGTTCCGTGCGCACCGAGCCTCCCGCGCCGTTCACCGGCCGAGGGAATGGTGGCGCAGGCGATCGTCGGAATCCGTGGGATCAGCCTCGGCCAGTACGGATCGCTGTCGATCGACGTGTCCAGAGTCGATCCGTTGGCTCCCGTCCTCACCGATCTCGATCACGACGCCTTCGGCGGGTTCCGTGCCTGGCTCGCTCACGGTCGCGATCACGTGAATGCCACGGGGTACACGGGTGTGGTGAAGTGGCAGTTCATAGGCCCGGTGAGTCTTGGTCGTGCGCTCGTTCGAGCCGGAGTCCCGGTCCACCTGGCGTTCTCGGTGGCCGTCCGAGTCGTCCGCGACTATCTCGTCGTCATGTCGCATGCGGTCGCCGAATCTCTACCGGACAATCCTCAGCTCGTCGTGATCGACGAACCGGATCTCGCCGGTCTTGAGGACGACTCGTTTCCGATCGCGCCCGACACGGCCATCGACCTGATGTCGGGGGCTATGGCGGCTGTCGAGCGCGACGCCGTTGTCGGTCTTCACTCGTGTGCCGACGTGTCGATCGGCCATCTGATAGCGGCCGGCCCGCACGTTCTCAGCGTTCCGGTGTCGGAAAGTCTGGTGGACGACGCGCCGAAGGTCGCCCACTTTCTGCAGGAGGGTGGATGGATCGCATGGGGAGCGGTGTCGACCGGGGGGCCCATCGGCCAGTCGGTCGAACGCTGGTGCAAGAAGCTTGCTTCGGCTTGGTGTGGACTCGTCGAGGGTGGTTGCGATGCAAGTCTTCTTCGTCGTCAGGCGCTCGTCAGTCCGGAGTGTGGACTCGCCCTGCACAGCACCGAATCGGCCGGACTCGTGATCGACCAAGTCCGTGAACTCGCCGAGCGGGTCAGAACGCAAGCACTTGCGACTCGACTCAACGTCGGAGCCTGACATGGATCCGGCCGTGCGTATCGCCGAGTTGCGGCGTGTCATCGATCGTCATCGTCGGCTGTATCACACTCTCGCCGAACCCGAAATCGCCGATGCTGAATACGACGCGTTGATCCGCGAGCTCGAGCAACTCGAGACCACCCATCCCGAATTGGCCGACGCATCATCACCCACCCAACTCGTGGGCGGCGACATCATCGAGACCTTTGCCCCGGTCACTCATCGAGTGCCGATGACCAGTCTCGACAATGCGATGGATGTCGACGAACTTCGGGCGTGGGGAGAACGCGTCGTGAGGGGCCTAGAGGGCACGACGTCGATTCGATACTGCTGCGAACTGAAGATCGACGGCTTGGCCGTCAGCCTCCGCTACGAGAACGGACGACTCGTTCAGGCTGCAACCCGTGGCGACGGACGTGTCGGAGAGGATGTCACGGCGAACGTGGCCACGATCGCTGTGGTGCCGAAGGCGCTTCCCGATTCGGTCACGGTACGACGCAAGAAGATCGCAGTACCCGAGGTTCTCGAGGTCCGCGGTGAGGTGTACCTCCCGATCGAAGCTTTCGACAGGTTGCGTGCTGCAAAGGAGGCCGAGAATCTCGAGCGGGTCGCGGCTGGACGGCGACCCGAACCAGTTCCGGTGAATCCGCGCAATGCCGGCGCCGGAAGTCTGCGCCAGAAGGACTCGAGTGTCACCGCCTCACGGGGTCTGGCCTTTTGGACGTATCAGGTCGGAGAGGTGATCGGTGGACCTGAGTTCACGTCGCATCGCGACACACTCGATTTTCTCGCCGCGTGTGGTTTCCCGATCAATCCCGACATCCGAGTCGTCGATTCGCTGGCCGAGGTCGAACAATTCTGCACCGAATGGCAGGAGAGTCGGCACACGTTGCCGTACGAGATCGACGGTGCCGTGGTGAAAGTCGACGATCTCGGCCAGCGTGCCTCGCTTGGCTACACCGCTCGTGCTCCGCGATGGGCGATCGCCGTGAAGTTTCCCCCTGAAGAACGTACGACCGTGCTGCTCGATATCCAGGTGTCGATCGGCCGCACGGGACGGGCCACTCCATTCGCTGTTCTCGAACCGGTGTTCGTCGGTGGTTCGACGGTGTCGATGGCGACATTGCACAACGAAGATCAGGTACGTCTGAAAGACGTGCGACCCGGTGACACGGTGGTCGTTCGCAAAGCCGGCGACGTGATCCCCGAAGTGGTGGGCCCGGTGCTGTCATTGCGTCCTGACGAAGCCGAACCTTGGATCTTCCCCCATGAGTGCCCGTGTCCGCTGAAGAGCACTCTCGTACGTCTCGAAGGAGAATCGGACACCCGATGTGTCGAGCCGTCGTGTCCCCACCAGCGCGATCAGCGGATCATCTACTTCGCGTCACGCGGGGCCATGGACATCGAAGGCCTGGGGGAGCGGACCGTCCTGCAGTTGTCGGACGCCGGTCTCGTGGCCGATCCGGGTGACGTGTACACGGTGACCGTCGACCAGTTGCTCACACTGGAAGGCTTCGGTCGCATCAGCGCCGAAAAATTGTTGGAAGCGATCGAGGGATCGAAGTCCCGACCACTACCGAGGATCCTCACTGCTCTCGGGATCAAGCATCTCGGGCCGTCGGCCGCTGAAGCTCTGGCCGCTCATTTCGGGACTCTCGACGCGATCATGTCGTCCGATGACGATGCACTGGCGACCGTCGACGGAGTGGGTGACGTGATCGCTCGGTCGATCACGTCGTGGTTCGCGCAGCCGGCCAATCGAGCCTTCGTCGAGAAGTTGCGCGTCGCCGGAGTCGACTTCGGTCGTGTCGAGACGTCGGCGGCACCGCAAACTTTGGTGGGTAGAGCGGTCGTCGTCACCGGGACACTCGACGACTTCGATCGAGAGTCGGCCGAGCGCGCGATCAAGGAACGAGGAGGCAAGAGTCCGGGCTCGGTGTCGGCCAAGACCTTCGCCGTGGTGGTCGGACGCGATCCGGGTGCGAGCAAGGTCACCAAGGCCGAGAGTCTCGGTGTGCCGATGCTCGACGAAACGGGTTTTCGCCATCTGCTCGACACAGGTGAGCTACCCGGCTGACGCCGAGAAAGACGACGACAACGTCAGAGCACCTCGAACGACCACGAGTAACTACGCGCCGCGCCTCGACCTTTCTCGATCTCCCAGAAGATCACCGTCACGTCGTGGCGGCCGACCGAATACGACTCGAAGACGGCGCCGTCGGACGGAGTGAAACGGATGAGCGAGTTGCCCTGATCGTAAATGGCCGTCGCCGGGAGTTCGATCTGCTGTCCGGGTTCGGCGAGCCGGCCGGAGACCTCCGACAGTGGTGTCGTTGGAACCTCGACCCCGTCGAGAACGAGGACTGCCTCGTAGCCGTCTTGCAGGTCGACCGAGATCTCGGTCTGCGACAACACCTGCCGATCGTTCGGCGCCGGAGAGATGTCGACGATGGCATCGGGATAACCGAGTGCTTCACGTCCGGTGGTTCCGGCCAGGAATCCGAGGACGACGAGAGTGAGTCCGAGTCCGACTGCGGCGCTCAGGAACAGCAGTTCTTTGTTGATGCGACGACGTGGGCTCGGAATGGGGCTCGCCTCTGGGATTTCAACGATGTCCGACACGCCCTCATTGTCGCCCGTCACCGGGTCGAACGCACGCTCGACCGACGTTTTAGCGGTCGCCGACGGTCACATCCCGGTGGTGAGCACTAGGGTCGACCCTCTATGAACAACCGGGAAAGCGAGGGTTTCTCCGACGATCTCGACGCTTTTCTCGGCCGGACGGTCGGCGGTCGCTTCCGACTCGATCGAGTGGTGTCGCAGTCGTCCGCGTCGACGCTCTACGTGGCGACCGACGACTCCACGTCGACGTCGGTGAACCTGCGATTGTTTACGGTCGACGCAACGCGAACCTCGGGTCGGGTCATCACCGAACGGGCCGAAACGGCGGCCTCCCTCGATCACCGGTCGATCACACCGGTGATCGCCGTCGGCGAGGCCGACATCGACGGCAGTGTGCGCCTCTACGTGGCTTTCGCCCGTCCGGCAGGGGGCACTTTGCAGGACATGCTCGATCGTGGCCGTCTGCTCTCGCCGTCACAAGCAGTGGTGGTCGGGGTGGCGATGTGTCGAGCACTCGATCGGGCCCACCGAGCGGGCCTCGTCCATCTCGATCTCCGACCGAGTGCCATCGCCTTCGACGCCGATCGCGAGGCGTCATTGAACGATGTGGGCACCGTCGCGGCGATCGCTGAGCGAGCGTGGGAGACGCCGAATGACGTGTCGATCGAGCGTGCTCGCTACGCATCTCCCGAACAGGCGGGGGAAGGAACGGTCGACGCCAAGACCGATGTGTACGCGCTGGCACTGGTTTTGGCGGAGGCGATCACTGGTGTGGTTCCCTTTCTCGCCGATTCGGTGGTGGCGACACTGTCGGCCCGTCGCGATCGGCTGTTTCCGGTGTCGGCCGATCTCGGACCCTTGGCCAGCGTTCTCGAACGGGCCGGCCGATTCGACCCCGAGCAGAGGTTCGGCGCCGCCGACCTCGGACGAGCACTCGTACAAGCAGCGGGCTCCTTGCCGCGTCCGACACCCCCTCCAGTTGTGTTCGCCGATGCCACGGGTGACATCACGCGTCCCACCAGCGAGCCGACTCCGACCGCCGATTTGTCGCGACCGACCGCATTCACTGGTGTCGCTTCCGATCCGTCGGTCCCGTCGGTCATGGGTGGCGACATGATCATCAGACCCGAGACCGCCGACGACGTCCCGGTCGATCCGTCGACTCCGATCGCCCAGCCACGAGTGGGCCGTTGGATGATTGCTGCGATCGCGGTGCTCGCCGTCGTCGTGGGCGGCTTCTTCGTCTACAGCAGTGTGAGTGACGACGCCGAACGTATCCCGATCCTCGTCGGACTCGACGAAGGTGAGGCCACCAACGCCGTGACCGAGTACGGATGGCGTGTCGAAACCACCGAGGAATTCGACGACATCATCGCCGTCGGAAAGGTGGTGCGCACGGAGCCCGAATCGGGGTCGTCGTTGTCGCGTGACGGAGTGCTGGTACTCGTGTTGTCGAGTGGGCCTCCTCCGGTTCCGCTTCCCGACATCGTCGGAGTCGCGGCAGACGACGCCGTCACTCGATTGGCGAATCTCGGACTCGACGTTCGCCGACAGGACGGCTACAGCGAAGAGGTTCCGGCCGGGTCGGTCGCTCGATGGTCAGTGACGAGCCAGCCCAATCTGGTCGCCGGTGACGAAGTCGTGAAGGGAACTGTCGTCGACGTGATCGTGTCGACAGGCCCCGAACCGCGTGTCGTGCCCGAACTGCGCGGGCAGACGGCCGAAGCCGCCGAAGAAGTTCTCGCCGAACTGATGTTGCGTCTACGAAGGGTCGAGGATCAGTACTTCACCGACGTTCCGGCCGGTGCGATCGGTTTCCAGGTTCCGCCACCAGGTGAACTGACCGACCGCGACACCGAGGTCACGATCGTCGTGTCGAAGGGCCCCGATGTGGTGACGGTCCCGGTTCTCGAGCGCATGAATCACGATCAGGTCGTGCAGGCGCTCGCCGATGCCGGCCTCGTGGTGGGGACGATCACCGGCAACACCGGGGGAATACTGGTGGCGATCCTGGTCGACGGCCGGCCGGTCACGTCGGGTCAGGTCGTGGCCCGTGGCACGGTCGTCGAACTGGCGTACTTCGGCTCCTGAACCTAAGGTTCCCCGGCGCACTCGGAAGGGTTCGAGTGCCTGTTCGTGAGGAGTCGAAACATGAGTGCTCTGCAGGGTCGAGTCGCCATCATCACCGGAGCCGGCCGGGGCCTCGGCCGTGAACACGCTCTCTTGTTCGCCGCCGAAGGCGCCAAGGTCGTGGTCAATGATCTCGGTGGAGCGAACGACGGCTCGGGTACCGATCAGACCCCAGCCGAGCAGACAGTCGCCGACATTCGGGCCATGGGTGGCGAAGCGATCGTCAACACCGACAACGTCGCCGATTGGGACGGCGCAAAGCACATGATCGACCAGGCCGTCGAGACGTTCGGCGACCTCGACATCCTCGTGAACAACGCCGGCATCCTTCGTGACCGAGTTCTCGTGAACATGTCGGAAGCCGAATGGGATGCCGTGATCACCGTTCACTTGAAGGGGCACTTCGCCCCCACCCGTCATGCGGCGGCGTACTGGCGCGAGCAGTCGAAGAACGGTTCGACGAAGGTTCGCAACATCGTGCACACCTCCAGCACTTCTGGCCTGTTCTCCAATCCCGGACAGGGCAACTACGGCGCGGCCAAGTCAGGTATCGCCACCTTCAGCCAGATCTGCGCCAAGGAGCTGTCGCGTTACAACGTGAAGAGCAACGCGATCGCACCCGCGGCACGTACGCGACTGACGCTCGCCACCCCAGGTCTCGAAGACGTGATGGCAGCCAAGGATGGAGCCTTCGATGCGTGGGATCCGGCCAACGTGAGCCCGCTCGTGGCGTACCTGTCGTCGGAAGGCTGTGAATTCTCGGGTGAGACGTTCTTCGTGCAGGGTGGTCAGGTCACACGGGTGCAGTCGTGGACCAACGCTGAGGAGATCAAGCAGAACGATCGTTGGACGGTCGCCGGACTCACCTCCGCGATGTCGGCTCTCGTTCCCAAGTCGTGAACCGTGGGCTCCGAGGCCCGCACTCCTGATCGCCAGACCCTCAACGTCGACTCGGCCGGAGTCGACGAGATCGGCGTCGTTCCCTGGCCGAATCTCTTTCGTCGCTGGCTCGGCCGCCGGGTTCCGATCGAACGTGAATGGGCCCTTCTTCTCGTGGTGTTGACTGCGCTCTTCACAGTCGGTTTCACCATCACGATCCTCGTCGTTTCGCTGCAGTCGATCGCCGACGAGTTCGGCTCGTCGGTGTCGGTCGTGTCATGGAGCATCACCGGACCCATGCTTGCGTTCGGTGTGGTGGGCCCGGCCTACGGCAAGGCCGGCGACCTGTGGGGGCACAAGCGAGTCTTCGTCGGTGGTCTGCTCGGAGCCGGAATCTTCGCGGCGTTCACTGCTCTCGCATGGGGTGCCGGCTCGATGATCGTGTTTCGCACGCTGTCAGCCACACTCGGCGCGGCCACCGGGCCGGCGACCATGGCCTACATCAATCGACTGTTCCCAGCCGACCAACGAGTGCGACCTCTGAGTTATTGGGCCTTCGTGAACGCCATTGCGCCTGTGCTCGGCGTGGTGGCCGGAGCGCCGATCGTCGAAGCATTCGGGTGGCGAGTCATTTTCGCCGTGCAGGCCCCCTTGTGTGTGGTCGGTGTGGTGATTGCCCTGTGGCTTCTTCCCGACACCGAGCGAGCACGTGATGTGAAGTTCGACGTGCGGGGCTCGGTGTCTCTCGGCCTGGCAGCCACCGCCATCCTCGCCGGTGTGAATCAAGGGCCCCGTTGGGGCTGGACCAATCCGATCATCATCGGACTGCTCGTCGTCGGGGCGCTCTCCTTGCGTTGGTTCGTATCGGTGGAACGAACGACGACCCATCCTCTTTTGCCACTTCAGTGGGTTCGAACCCGCAACATCGCGCTACCGATCTTGTCGCAATCACTGAGCAACTTCGCCTATATGGGCGGCTTCCTCATGGCGCCGTTGATCATGAGCGACGTTCTCGGTTACAGCACGTCCCGGATTTCTCTCGTGGTGATCGCTCGACCGCTGGTCTTCGCGCTCATCGCTCCACTTGCGAGTCTCGTGACACTGCGCATCGGCGAGCGGGCGACCGGAATGTTCGGGGCGGTCAGTGTGGCGACGTCGATGGCCCTGTTCGCCTTCGTCTCACCCGACACCGCACTGTGGTTCGTGGTGATCGCATTGGCTCTCTCGGGCGCTGGGATCGGTATCGCCAACCCGGCCCTCACCTCGCTCGTCGCCAATGCCGTCGACGACCGGGAACTCGGCGTCGCCGGTGCTATGCAACAGTTGATGAATCAGATCGGGGCGGTGCTTGGGGCTGTCGTCATGACGACTGTTCAGCAGGCGACGGTCTCGGGTGGAGTGGCATCGTCGTACCACGTCGCGTTCGCCGTCGCCTTCGGTGTGGCGTTGGTGTCGTTCGCTGCGTCGTCGTTCGTCGTGTCGACCGAACGAGTGGCGACCACGAAGCTCAGTTCGTGATGGCTTTGATCTCTTCGGCGATCTTCAACGTGATGTCGCTCTGAGGAACCGCGGTCTGCATCGACATGATCTTCATCATGTCGCCTTCGACCTTGATCTTGCCGGTCATGAACGCCTGCATGGCGACGGCTTGGTCGCCCAAGGCAAACATGGCGCGTGCAGTGGCCCAGTCGGTGGTGACCGTGGCATCGGGACCTTCGAGTTCACCGAGTTCCATCTGCATGTCTCCCGACGACGTGTCGACGTAGCTCTTGATCTCGCCATTTCCGAACGGCACGTCGGTGATCACCTGATTGATGCGGATGACGGCCGTGATCTTGGGCGTCTCGCCTTCGTACTTGGCCCGGATCGCGCGAGCGGCGTCCATCCATTCGTCGGAGAGGAATTCGTGACTCATGCTCGGGACCATACTCGGATCACCGGCCGACCTCCACCGTCGAAGTGGTGACCGAGTCGAGGAATTCGCCGTCGATGTCGATTCCGCTACCGGGTCGGGTCGGAACGACGACGTGACCATCGTGAAGGCGAACCGGCTCGTCGACGATGTCGCGAGCCCAGAAGCGCTCCGATGCCGAGACGTCGCCCGTGAGGGTGAAGTTTGGCAGGGCGGCGAGAGCGAGATTCATCGCGCGACCGATCCCGGTTTCGAGCATCCCGCCGCACCACACGGGAACACCGCGCTCGGCGCACACGTCGTGCACGCGTACGGCTTCGAGGTATCCGCCGACTCTGCCTGCCTTGATGTTGACGATGGAGCAGGCACCACGCTCGATGGCATCGATGGCGGCAGCGGCCGAGGTGATCGACTCGTCGAGGCAGATCGGTGTCGCGACCTGACGTGCGATGATGGCGTGGCCAGTCACGTCGTCCTCGGGCAGTGGCTGTTCGATGAGCAGGAGACCGAATTCGTCGAGACGCGCCAGGTGGGCTCCGTCGTTGCGGGTGTAGGCAGTGTTGGCATCGACTTGAAGAGGGATCGAGTCGCCGAAAGTTCGACGGATTTCGGCGACCGGCTCGAGATCCCATCCCGGTTCGATCTTCAACTTGATACGCACGTAACCGTCGTCGAGATAGCGACCGACGGCAGTCACCAGTTGATCGATCGAATCCATGATCCCGACCGAGACTCCCGAGGGAACGCGGTCGCGTGTCGCACCGAATCGCTCCGCCATCGACACGCCGTGGCACCGAAGCTGGGCATCGATCACTGCTGCCTCGAGCGCCCCCTTCGACATGCGATGGTCTTTCACCGGTTCGAGAATCGAGGCGACTCCGTCGGCATCGAGCCGACCGTCGTCGTGCTCGAGCAGACGCGGAATCAGGTGTTGCACGCTGACGTGTTGGCACGCCTCGACGTATTCGCTCGAGTACAGAGGTTCGTTGCCGGCGACGCATTCACCCCACCCCTCGACCCCTTCGGCTTCGACGCGCACGAGCAGAATGTCTCGCGCGGTTTCGGTCCCGAACGAGGTGCGAAACGGTGTCACGAGTGGCAAGGAGATTCGACGAAGTTCGATCCGGTCGACGTGGATCGGGGGGAGAGATTCACGAACCATGGGCAAGAGTCTCCTCGATCGGGCGTCGTGACACCACGTACTCGGCGTCGGCGGTGACCCCCATGATGTGACCGGCCTCGAGCAGGGGCCCGAGTTGCGACCTGATGTCTCGACGCCAGTGGTGGGCGTCGGAGGGCTCGGTCCGACGAATCTCGACGATGTCGTGAGGAATCGTGACCAATTCGTCGGTCTCGTCGGCAACGATCGGTGCAAGCACCCCAGTATCGGCTGCGAGGGAGCGTGGTGCGTCGACGCTCCAGTAGGCGAGGATGCGGTCGCTGTCATCGATGCCGTTGATGTGATCGCCGAGAGCCCCGTAGAAGTCGACGTGATAACTGATCGCCACCGCACCGAGGACGTGGAGGTTGAACCAGGCATTTCGCCGAACGAGTGGGTCGAACGTCCAGGTCACGGCCGACAGTTCACGTTCGCGACTCCAATGGCGTTGGTGCCGTTTCACGAGACGTCCGAGACCTGTGTGCTGGAAGGCGGGTTCGATGCCGGTGATGTGCGAATGCAGACACCATTGCTGTGCGTCCCCGTGATGGTGGCGGGCGAGCATGCCGAACGAGACCCCCACCATGTCGTTTTCCACAAAGGCGCCAGCTACGTAACCACCGGCGTGGGCGAGGGCCATGAGGAACGACGAACTGACGAAGGCACCCGGCTCGGTTCCCCAGATTCGGTCGGCCACACGGAGGAGTTCGTCCATGTCGCCCAATTCGTCGAGGGTGCGGATCACGAGGTCGTCGGATGCCATCGCTTCTTGTTGTAGCAGTCGGCGCACGGCGGGTCGGGCCGGTCACCCGTCACGTCAAGTGAACGAAATGTCAAACCGGTTCTTCGTGGCCATGGTCGACCGGCCACGATAGGAACTTGTCTATGGCTCGCATCCTGGTCACTGAAGAGATCGCCGAAGGAGGCCTCGATCGTCTCCGGGCAGCCGGGCACGACGTGATCGTCGACACCAACGTCTCTGCCGAGGCCCTTCCGGCCGCTTTGGCTGGCGTTCACGCCCTCATCATCCGATCAGCGACTCAGGTGACCGCCGAGGTGTTGGCGGCCGCCTCCGACCTCATGGTGGTGGGTCGGGCTGGCATCGGTCTCGACAATGTCGACGTCGAAGCGGCCACGACGCGCGGAGTCATGGTCGTCAACGCGCCGCAGAGCAACATCGTGTCGGCCGCCGAACACACCATGGCGTTGCTGCTGGCATCGGCGCGCAACGTCGCTCAGGCGCATTCGGCCTTGAAAGCGGGTCGGTGGGAACGCAGCCGCTGGGAGGGTGTCGAACTGGCCGACAAGACTCTCGGCATCGTCGGTCTCGGACGCATCGGAAAATTGGTGGCCCAGCGGGCGTCCGGCTTCGGAATGCGACTCGTGGCGTACGACCCGTTCGTCACTGCTGATCGTGCTCGTCAGATGAACGTCGATCTGTTGTCTCTCGACGACGTGATCGCTGAGAGCGACTTCGTCACGGTCCACCTGCCGAAGACGAAGGAGACGAAGGGGATCATCGGGCGAGACCTGTTGGCCAAGGCCAAACCCGATCTCCGAGTGATCAACGTGGCTCGTGGTGGCATCGTCGACGAGGAGGCGCTGGCCGAGGCGATCCGATCGGGGCAGATCGCCGGCGCGGCTCTCGACGTGTTCGACGTCGAGCCCTGCACCGAGAGCCCGCTGTTCGAACTCGACTCCGTGGTCGTCACCCCTCATCTCGGCGCCAGCACCCGGGAGGCTCAGGACAAAGCTGGCGACACCATCGCCGACATGGTTCAGCTTGCGCTGGCCGGAGATTTCGTTCCGTTCGCCGTCAACGTCTCGGCGGCCGAGGCGAATGAGACGCTGCGACCATTCCTTCCGCTCGCCGAACGACTCGGGCGACTCTTCGCCCGTCTAGTCGACCAGGTGCCCACACAACTCGACATCAGCACCGAAGGCGAGATCGCCCAATACGACAACCGCATCCTGACCCTCAGCGTGTTGAAAGGCTTCTTCGGGGCGATTCACGACGAGCCCGTGACCTACGTGAACGCCCCACAAATGGCCCAGGCGTCCGGGGTCGAGGTGCGCGAGTTGGCGTCTCGCGAATCACAGGAATTCGTGAATCTGCTCACCTTGCGCGGTGGCGGACACAGCATCGCCGGGACTCTCACCGGTCGTCGGGGGGAGCACCGTCTGGTGATGATCGAGGATCACACGACCGATATTCCACCCGCTGAGACCATGCTCGTGGTTCGCAACGACGACCGACCTGGTGTGATCGGTGTGGTCGGAACGATCCTCGGCGATGCCGGAGTCAACATCAACGACATGGACGTGGGACGAAGCCCGCAGCCCGGCTCGGCCCTGATGGTGATCGCCACGTCGGGTACGGTGCCCGACGAAGTGCTCGGTGGACTGCGGTCGTCGCCTGGCATCGTCTCAGTCCACACCCTTCACGCCTGAACGCGTCGTAGGTCAGCGAGCGGCGCGGATCTCGTCGCGAGTCGACTCGGCGGCCCGTGTGGTGGCGGCGATCCAGTCGGAACCGGAACTGGCGTAGAGCACGGCCCGTGACGAGTTGATCATCATGCCGTAGCCGGATGAATCGACTCCAGCGGCGACCGTCGCAGCGACGTCACCGCCTTGCGCCCCGATGCCGGGAACGAGCAGAGGCAGATCTCCGACAATGGTCCGGACGCGGCGAAGTTCGTCGGGAACAGTGGCGCCGACCACGAGTGCGATTTCACCTTTCGTCGACCAGTCGTCGACGGCCAGCCGCGCGATGTGTTCGTAAAGAGGCGTCCCACCCACCCGCAGATTTTGGAGATCGGCTCCACCCGGGTTCGAGGTGCGACACAAGACGACGGTGCCCTTGCCTGGATGGGCAAGGAATGGCTCGATCGAGTCGGTGCCGAGATACGGATTGACGGTCACGGCATCGGCCCCGTAGCGATCGAAGGCCTCGACGGCGTAACGCTCCGCCGTGGAGCCGATGTCGCCGCGTTTGGCGTCGAGAACCAGAACCGCCTGTGGTGCGGACGAGCGGATGTGAGCACACAGCAATTCGAGTTCGCGTTCGGCTGCGAGGGCCGCGAAATAGGCGATCTGGGGTTTGAACGCACACACCGTGTGCGCTGTGGCATCGACGATCGTGCGACAGAACTCGAGGACACCTCGCGCGTCGCGATCGACGTCGTCGGGAAATCGCGTCGGATCCGGATCGAGTCCGACACAGAGCATGGAGTCGGCACGCATCCATGCCGATCGAAGTTTGTCGTAAAAGGACAGATCAGTCCTCGACGGTGATCGCGGCGGTGGGGCAGAGGTCGGCGGCCTGTTCGACCTTTTCACGGAGCTCCTCACCCGGCTCCTCGAGCAGCACGTAGAGATAGCCGTCGCTTCGGACTTCGAATACTTCAGGGCAGACCTGCATGCACGAACCCGTCGATGCACACATGTCGTAGTCGACCGTCACTCGCATGTCTCGCTCCTTTTGTCGATTCGGACGTCTCTCGCGACGTTAGTGCTCAGTGCCGACTCTGGTGGCGCTCGTGCGCCGACAGGACCGCTCGAAGCGACGCCGTCACCGTGTTCTCGTCGGTCCCGACGCCCCAGAGGACGTCACCCGTCTCGGAGACGGTCTCGACGTAGGCGACGGCCTCGGCTTCGGATCCCTTGCCGATCGCGTGTTCGCTGTAGTCGACCACGTCGAGTGACGCCCCCAATCCGGACCGCATGGCCATGACGAATGCATCGATGGGTCCGTTTCCTTCGCCGGTGACCGTGAGGTGCTTGCCATCCACGACCAGTTGAGCGGTGATCGACGTTCGTCCTCCGTTGCTCGATTGGCTACGCATCTCGTGGCTCTCGAGGACGAAACGAGGCTCGACGGGGAAGTACTCCGACTTGAACGCGTCCCACATCGTGAGCGGGCTGATCTCGGTGCCCAGATCCTCGGTGATGTGCTGGATGCTCTTCGAGAATTCGATCTGCAGACGACGGGGGAGATCGAAACCGTGTTCGGTCTTCATCACGTAGGCCACGCCGCCCTTGCCGCTTTGGCTGTTGACGCGAATCACTGCTTCGTAGCTGCGGCCGAGATGCTTGGGATCGAGGGGTAGATACGGAACTCCCCACTGGTCGTATTCGCCTGGTGCACGTCCGGCGGCGGCTGCCTTGCTGTCGATCGCCTCGAATCCCTTTTTGATGGCGTCCTGATGACTGCCACTGAAGGCGGTGTACACGAGATCGCCGACGTAGGGATGGCGTGGGTGCACCGGGAGTCGATTGCAGTATTCGGCGGTTCGGCGCAGTGCGTCGATGTCGGAAATGTCGAGTTCGGGGTCGACGCCGTTCACGAAGAGATTCATGGCCAGATTGACGATGTCGACGTTGCCAGTTCGTTCACCGTTGCCAAACAATGTGCCTTCCACGCGATCGGCACCCGCCATCACACCGAACTCGGCGGCGGCCACCGCGCATCCACGATCGTTGTGCGGATGGAGACTGATGACGACCGAGTCACGGTTCTTGATGGTGCGGCCGAACCACTCGATGACGTCGCCGTACACGTTGGGGCTGTAGCACTCGACCGTGGCCGGAAGGTTGAGAATGAGCGGTCGTTCGGGAGTGGGTTGGATCACGTCCATCACCGCTTCGCACACCTCGATGGCGAACTCGGGTTCGGTGAGGGTGAAGCTCTCGGGGGAGTACTCGTAGCGAACTTCGGTGCCGGCCAGAGTCGGCTCGAGCGACTTGCACTTTCGAGCTGCGTTCACGGCGATGTCGACGATGCCGGCCTTGTCGAGATCGAACACGACTTCTCGCTGCAGCGGGTTGGTCGAGTTGTAGAAGTGGACGATCGCCCTCGTCGCGCCGCGCAGCGAATCGTAGGTGCGTTCGATCAGTTCGTCACGACTCTGGACGAGCACCTGGATCCAGACGTCGTCGGGGCAGATCTTCTCCTCGATCAACTGCCGGACGAAGTCGAAGTCGGGCTGGCTGGCCGATGGGAAGCCGACCTCGATCTCGGTGAAGCCCATCTTCACGAGTTCGTCGAACATGCGGCGCTTGCGTTCGGGATCCATGGGGTCGATGAGTGCCTGGTTGCCGTCGCGGAGGTCGACCGAGCACCAGAGGGGGGCCTTGGTGATGACGTTGTTCGGCCAAGTGCGGTCGTGAAGGACGAGGGGGATGAACGGCGCGTACTTGTCGTGGGGCATCGATCCGATGCCCTTGTTGACGAACTGCGGATGGCGGGTGGTGCTCATGGATTCTCCTGGTCGGGTGACGGCTCGTTGGGCAAACAAAAAACCCCGGCGCTCGGGGCGCACGGGGTTCGGCGAACGCGATATGGGGCGCTCGCCCTACATAAGGAGGAGGCCCAACAGAGTCGACACGAGAGGGACGATACCCATATCCCCCGCCCCCGGCAACTATGCAAATCCGCACACCCTGTTGCGCAAGTGACCGCCGGCGGCGGCTCACGCAACAGGGTGGGCGAAAAGCGTCGGTCAGGAGGGGGTGGGTTCGACGGCGAGTTCGGCGATCAGAGCGATCGCCAGCTCGGTGTCGAGGTCGGAGGCGGCCGCTTCGGCCACGACCGACTGCCAGTCGTACCCGACCCCTTTGCCCGGAAACCCAGGTTCGGTCAGATCCATGGGTGACGTCGTGTTGACATTGCTGTTGTTCATTGGTCCAAACCTCCCCAGGTGTTCTCGTGGACGGACAAGCGGGCGAACACTACGCAACGCGGACCCTCCACACAACAACGGAAACCGAAGAAATTCGCACACCCTGTTGCGCAGATGACCGCCGGCGGTGGCTCACGCATCAGGGTGGGCACTTTTCGGGGTGGGGAATACGGGAGGGGCGGATCGGGTTACACCTGACATGAGCACAGCAGTCGAACTCACCCGAGACAATTTCGAATCCACCATCGAGGGCGGCGGCATGGTGCTCGTCGACTTCTGGGCGGCCTGGTGCGGCCCGTGTCGCCAGTTCGCCCCGATCTTCGAGACGGTGGCCGAGTCCAACCCCGACGCCGTGTTCGGCAAGGTCGACACCGAGGCTGAGCAGGATCTGGCGGCGGCCTTCGGGATCCAGTCGATCCCGACCCTCATGATCTTCCGGGACGGCGTCCTCCTCTACAACCAGGCCGGAGCGCTTCCGCAGCGGTCTCTCGAAGATTTGGTCGGCAAGGCTCGCGAGCTCGACATGGATGCCGTCCGTGCCGAGATCGCCGCCCAGCAGGACGGTCAGGGCTGACCAGCCACCGACCTACTGTGGGCGCATGAACCACGGACGTCCGCTGGTCGAACCACGAGAGGTCGGCCTCTGTGCCGACCGGCTCGGCCGGATCGACCGTCACTTCACCCAGTACATCGACAAGGGCCTCCTCTCTGGATATCAGTTGGTGATCGCCCGAGACGGCAAAGTCGCTTTCACGTCGTCGCAGGGGCTCGCCGATCGTGAAGCGAAGCGTCCGGTCGCCGACGACACGATGTGGCGCATCTTCTCGATGACCAAACCGATCACCGCCGCGGCGGCCATGATTCTTTGGGAAGAAGGTCGCTTCGAACTTCACGACCCGGTGTCGAAGTTCATTCCTGAGTTCGCTGACACGAAGGTGTGGCGGGGCGGCACGTGGGTCAAGCCGGTGCTCGAGCCGATGTCGGAGTCGATGGAGATGTGGCATCTCTTCACACACACGGCCGGTCTCACCTACGGCTTCATGTATCAGCACCCGGTCGACGAGTTGTATCGCAAAGCCGGAATGGAGTGGGGCTTTCCGCGTGACCTCGATCTGGCCGGTCTTTGCGCTCTACTCGCTCGTCAGCCCCTTCTCTTCCAACCGGGATCCGAATGGAACTACTCGGTGTCACTCGATGTGCTCGGCCGTGTGATCGAAGTGGTCAGCGGACAACGTCTCGGTGATTTCATGCGTGAGCGAATCTTCGAGCCACTCGGGATGACCGACACCGCGTTCTGGTGCACCGAAGATCGGGCCGACCGAATGTCGGCTCTGTACATGGCTGCGCCCGGAACACTCGCCGCGACGCGCGCCGATGCCGCCGACCGTGGCGTGTACCACCAGCCGAGCCTCGATGGCGGCGGCGGTGGACTCGTGTCGACCACCGGTGATTACGTGCGTTTTGCCGAGATGCTCCGCAACCGCGGTGAACTCGACGGTCGCCGCGTCTTGTCGCCGCGCACGGTCGAGTACATGGCCAGCAATCACCTTCCGGGAAACGTCGATCTCACGGCCTTCGGCCGACCGCTCTTCGCCGAAACCAGTTACGACGGCGTCGGATTCGGACTCGGCATGAGCGTCACCCTTGATCCGGTGGCCGCCAAGGTTCCGGGATCGGTGGGCGACTTCGGATGGGGTGGGGCGGCCAGCACCTGGTTCATGGTCGATCCGGTCGAGGATCTGACGCTGACCTTCATGACGCAGCTCATGCCGTCCAGCACGCATCCATTGCGCAGCCAGTTGAAGCAGATGGTGCATCAAGCCCTCGTCGACTGAGCGATACCCTGACGGAGTCGACGAACCCAGGAGACAACATGCACCAACCGATGCCCTACGACGCCAAGATTTTCGTGGCCGGACATCGCGGTCTCGTCGGAAGCGCCATCGTGCGTCGGCTCGAGAATGCCGGATTCGCAAACGTCGTGACTGCGACCCGTGACGAACTCGATCTGCGCGATCAGGGTGCGGTCGACGAGTGGTTCGCCGCTCACCGTCCCGAATACGTATTCCTGGTGGCCGGAACCGTCGGTGGCATCTTGGCCAACAGCACTCGCCCGGCCGAGTTCATCTACGACAACCTCATGATTCACGGCACGGTGGTGCATGCCAGCCAGGCCACCGGAGTCACGAAGCTTCTATACCTCGGGAGTTCGTGCATCTATCCGCGCCACGCCACCCAACCGATCACTGAAGAGCAGTTGCTCACCGGCCCGCTCGAACCCACGAACGAGTGGTATGCGATCGCCAAGATCGCTGGCATCAAGTTGTGTCAGGCTTACCGCCGTCAGTACGGAGCCGATTTCATCTCGGCTATGCCCACCAATCTCTACGGTCCGAACGACAACTTCGATCTGGCGTCGAGTCATGTGTTGCCGGCGCTCATCCGCAAGTTCCACGACGCGAAGACGTCGGGCAGTCCGCACGTCGAGATCTGGGGGACCGGGAGTCCCATGCGAGAATTTCTGCACGTCGACGATCTGGCCGACGCATGCGTGTTCCTCATGGAGAACTACAGCGACGACATGCACATCAATGTGGGCACGGGAGTCGATCTCAGTATTCGCGAACTCGCTCAGAAGATCCGTGATGTCGTGCACCCCGAAGCGATTCTCGATTTCGACACGTCGAAGCCTGACGGAACTCCTCGCAAAGTTCTCGACGTCCGGCGGCTTCGCGACCTCGGTTGGTCGCCGAGTTACGACCTCGACCGAGGAATCCGTACCACCTACGAGTGGTTCCTCCAGCAGCAGACGTCGAACACCGCTTTGCGCGGGATCGACTGACGCAAAATGCTCTAGTTGACCTGTTTGGTGAGGCCGTCCCAGTAGGGCTCGCGCAGCTTGAACTTCTGAAGTTTTCCGGTGGCTGTGCGGGCTAGTGCGTCGCGGAACTCGACTTTCTTCGGACACTTGTAGCCGGCCAGCTTGGTCTTGGCGTAGGCGATCACCTCGCCTTCGGTGAGTGCCGATCCGGGTGACGTCACCACGAGGGCCAGCACCAACTCGCCCCACTTCTCGTCGGGAACACCGATCACCGCGACCTCCGAGACGTCGGGGTGGCTGAAGATGGCGTCTTCGACTTCGATCGACGAGACGTTCTCGCCACCCGAGATGATGACGTCCTTCTTGCGGTCGCTGATCGTGATGTAGCCGTTGGCGTCGATGCTCCCCCCGTCTCCGGTGTGGAACCACTCCGGACCGTCGGGGTCGTCAGAGGCGCTGTGGATCGCGTCGCGCGTGGCGTCGGGTTGCTCCCAGTAGCCGGCCATGACGACGTTGCCGCGTGCGAGAACCTCACCTTGTTCGGACACTCGCATCTCGACTCCGATCGCCGGTGCACCAGCACGCGACAATTTCTGCGCACGCTCCGTTGGCGACAATGAGTCGAATTCGGCGCGCGTGCGGTTCATCGTGATGAAGGGCGACGTCTCGGTGAGTCCGTACAACTGGATGAACTCCCAGCCGAGTTCGGTTTCCATTCGTTCGATCGTGCGCGTGGGCGGGGGAGCGCCGGCTACCACCATGCGTACTCGATCACGTCCGGGAATCGGTCCGTCCCACGTGGTCGCCGCGTCCAGGATCGCGTTGACGACAGCCGGTGCACCGCACAGCGCTGTGACCCCGTGCTGGTCGATTCGGCGGAGGATTTCGGCTCCGTCGACTTTGCGAAGAACGACATTGGTGGCTCCCATGCCGGTCATGGCGTAGACCATGCCCCAGCCGTTGCAGTGGAACTGCGGAAGCGTGTGCAGGTACACGTCGCGATCACTGACGCCGAGATGCCAGCCAAACGTGGTGGCGTTCAACCAGAGGTTGCGATGGGTGAGCTGAACGCCTTTCGGTCGCGCTGTCGTTCCACTCGTGTAGTTGACGGTGGCCGTTGCGTCCTCATCGGGTGACCACGGTCGGGGTTCGACTCCGAAACGGAGGAGTGCGTCGTCGGCCTCGGGGCCGATCACGAACTTGTGCTCGCATTCGACGGACGACATCGATTCGGCGAGTTCGGGATCGACGAGAAGCACTCGAGCACCACAATGTTCGACGATGTACTTCACCTCTTCGGCGACCAGTCGGAAGTTGATCGGAACGAGAATGCGACCCGATCCCGACACGCCGAAGAAGCTCGTGTAGAGCCGGGCCGAATTGTGACTGAGGACGGCGACCCGCTCTCCGACACTGATTCCGAGGGCGTCGAGACCGGCCGCCTGGGCCCGTGCTCTCTCGGCGACCTCTCGATACGTGAGCGTTCCCCACGAGTCGGCCGGTTGATCGGGTTCGTCGACCACTCCGATGCGATCGGGATACAGAAGTTCGGCTCGTCGTAGGAAGTCGACCACGCTCAAGGGCACTTTCATGAGAACAGAGTAGGTCTGTGAGCCCGCCCGATTCGCGGGCGAGGCAACGATGGTGGCCCGACACACCAGGTACCCTGCAGGGGACATGACAGAACCATCCCGACGACAGGGATCACCGCGTCGTCGCCGCCGACCTCCCCAATCCGATCAGCCGGCCCGCGACACGTCCCAACCCCTCACTTCCACCAACTCGCTTCCTCCGGTTCCCACTCCCACCGGATTCGCCGACCTCGGGGTTCCCGACGGGATCGACGCCGGTTTGGCGGCGGCTGGTTTTGCGCAACCCTTCGCCATCCAGAAGGAAGCCATTCCGGTTGCGCTGAAGGGCCACGACGTGTGTGGACGGGCCAAGACCGGTTCCGGCAAGACCCTCGCATTCGGCGTGCCCATGCTCTCGCGGATGTCGGAGCGTGCGGAACCGAAGCGTCCGCTCGGGCTCGTTCTCGTACCCACTCGCGAACTCGCCATTCAGGTGGCCGAAGTCCTCGAACCTGTTGCTCGTCATTCGGGTCGTCGCGTGCTTCCGGTGTACGGCGGATCGAGTCGTCATCATCAGATCGACGAACTGGCCAAGGGCATCGAACTCGTCGTGGCAACACCGCTTCGTCTGATCGACCTGCTCAAGTCCGACGAAATCGATGTCTCCGGGGTGGAGATCGTCGTGCTCGATGAAGCCGACCGAATGGCCGACGATGGCTTCACACCGCAGGTCGAGTGGATCCTTCGCCGTTGCACGGGACGAAATCAGACCATGTTGTTCTCGGCCACTCTCGACGGCGACGTCGGACACCTGATTCGTGCGTATCTGAAGGATCCGGTCGAAGTGGCGATCGATGCCGCAACCGACACCGTCGGCACGATGCACCACCTCTGGCTTGCCGTTCACCATCTCGACAAGGACAAGGTGGTGTCATCGATCTCGCGCGGAGCTGGCAAGACTGTCGTGTTCTGCCAGACGAAGAGAGTGTGCGATCGGGTGGCCGACAACTTGCAGTCACTCGGTGTGAACGCGTCGGCAATCCACGGCGATCTCGCCCAGCCCACTCGTGAAAAGGCTCTTCGACGATTCGCCGAAGGAGACTTGCACGTTCTGGTTGCCACCGACGTGGCCGCCCGCGGTATCGATATCGACGACATCGCAGCCGTCGTCCACTACGAGCCGGCCAAGGACAACAAGGACTATCTACATCGTTCGGGACGGACGGCCAGAGCCGGTCGTGACGGTTGGGCCGTCACGCTCGTCGAGTACAACCAGCACACTCAAGTCACATTGCTGCAACGCACCATGCGCATGCCGATTACCAAGCCGATCGAGGTCTTCAGCAACAATCCGAAACTGCTGAACCTCGTCGAGTTCGAAAACGACTGATCAACGAGCGAGCCAGGCCGGACGCTTGGCTTCGAAAGCAGCGATGTCGTCGGCGTGCGTGAGCGTGATACCGATGTCGTCGAGCCCGTTCAGGAAGCGGTGTTGGTTCTGTGGTTCCATGGGGAACGACTCGGTCACACCGATCGACGGTATTTCCACGACGAGTCGCTCCACGTCGACCACGATTTCGGTGGATTGATCGGCTTCGATCGCCGCCCAGATCTGTTCGACCACCGACAGGGGGAGAGCCACGGGAACGAGTCCGTTCTTGGTGCAGTTGTTGCGGAAGATGTCCGAGAAACTGGGCGCGATCACGGCGTCGAATCCGTATTGCTGAATCGCCCACACAGCATGCTCGCGGCTCGAACCCACGCCGAACGACGGACCGGCGACGAGGATCGACGCACCGGCGTACCGCTGATCGTTCAGGACGAAGTCGCGGTCGTCACGCCAGGTTGAGAACAGCCCGGCTTCGAAACCGGTTCGCTCGACGCGCTTCAGCCAGTCGGCCGGAATGATCTGGTCGGTGTCGACGTCGCTACGTCGTAGTGGGATACCGCGACCAGTGAGGACTCGAACGCTCTTCATGTGATGTCTCCGTTTCGTTCCTGTGACTCAGACCAGATCGGTTGGGGTGGCGAAGTGTCCGGCCACGGCGGTGGCGGCGGCAACGGCCGGTGACACGAGATGGGTGCGTCCACCGCGACCCTGACGACCTTCGAAGTTGCGGTTGCTCGTGCTGGCCGCTCGTTCGCCGGGGGCGAGCTTGTCGGGGTTCATGGCGAGGCACATCGAACAACCCGGTTCACGCCAGTCGGCGCCGGCGGCCCGGAACACCTTGTCGAGTCCTTCCGCTTCGGCTTGGGCCTTCACGGCGTGACTGCCCGGCACCACCATCACGCGCGGCACCGTGACTGTTCGTCCCTCCATCACCTTGGCCGCGGCACGGAGGTCTTCGATACGACTGTTGGTGCACGAACCGATGAACACGGTGTCGAGCGAGATGTCGCGAATCCTCTGACCGGGGGTCAGACCCATGTACTCGAGCGCACGGGCGACGGTTTCGCGCGTGGTCGGGTCGGCGTAATCGTCGGGAGAGGGGATCGAACTTTCGATGCCGGCCACCTGGGCCGGGTTGGTACCCCAACTGACGTGGGGCACGAGTGATGCCGCGTCGAGTCGAACTTCTTTGTCCCACGCGGCACCCGGGTCGGACACGAGTCCGCGCCAGGCGTCGAGGGCTTCTTCCCACGCCGCACCTTTGGGGGCGAACTCACGGCCTTCGAGGTAGGCGAAGGTGGTGTCGTCGGGGGCGATGAGTCCGGCCTTGGCACCGGCTTCGATGCTCATGTTGCAGATGGTCATGCGACCTTCCATCGAGAGCGACCGGATGGCCGAACCGCGGTACTCGATGACGTGTCCGATACCTCCGCCGGTGCCGATGTGGCCGATGATCGCGAGGATGACGTCTTTGGCCGTGACGCCGTCGGGCAGAACGCCGTCGACATCGATCGACATCCACTTCGGTCGACTCTGCGGAAGCGTCTGCGTGGCGAGAACGTGTTCGACTTCGCTCGTGCCGATACCGAAGGCGAGGGCACCGAATGCACCGTGCGTCGCCGTGTGGCTGTCGCCGCACACGATCGTCATCCCGGGCAGAGTGCGACCTTGCTCGGGTCCGATCACATGCACGATGCCCTGACGGGCGTCGCCCATCGAGAACAAGTCGACACCGAACTCACGTGCGTTGGTGCGCATGACCTCGACCTGACGCGCCGACACCGGATCGGCGATCGGGAGGTGGATGTTCTCGGTAGGGACGTTGTGGTCTTCGGTGGCCACGGTCAGGTCGGGACGCCGCACGGGGCGACCCGACATACGCAGGCCGTCGAAGGCTTGAGGGCTCGTGACTTCGTGGACGAGATGGAGATCGATGTATAGGAGGTCGGGCTCACCAGGTGCCGAGTGCACCACGTGCTGGTCCCAGACCTTCTGCGGGAGGGTGGTGGGTTGGGTCATGAGAACTCTCCTCGTCGGACTTGGAAAAGATGTTGTCTCATATATTGAGACGATAATCTCGCCGTATGGACAGCGTATCGGGCGTCGGAGTTCTCGACAAGGCCGTCGTGGTCTGGCGAGCCCTTCTCGACCACGGTCCGCTCGGATTGACCGATCTGACCGCGCGGACGGGTCTCCCACGTGCGACTACGCACCGGTTGGCGGCCGCCTTGGAAGTGCACGGGCTCGTTCGTCGAACCGACGACGGTCGCTACGCACTCGGTCGTTGGCTCACCACACTTGGTCGCGCCGCCACCGAATCCGACTCCTTCGTGGAGCGGGCCCGTCCAATTCTCGAGCGCCTGCGAACGCACACCGGTGAGAGCGTGCAGTTGTATGTGCGTGAAGGGGACGTTCGTCGTTGCGTTCTGTCGTTGCAGTCGCCACACGGGTTGCGCTGGATCGTTCCTGAAGGATCGTTGCTACCTCTGGGTGCCGGATCGGCTGGCCATGTTCTCCTCGGCGAGAAAGTCGGACGCAACGGTTGGGTCCAGTCGGTCGGTGAACGAGAAGCCGGGGTCGCCTCGGTGAGCGCCCCCGTGCGGGACTCATCAGGAACCGTTGGTGCAGCAGTGAGTGTGAGCGGCCCGATCGAGCGCTTGTCGACCCAACCTGGTCGACGCTTCGGCGCCGACGTCGTGAGCGCGGCGGCCGAACTCGAACACGCTCTCGCCTGACGCGTCGCCCAACCGCATCGACCGATTCCACATTCGGGCATGAGTCCGAATTCCCAATCTTCATCTTCGCCACCGTTGTCGTTGCGCGTCGCCCAGTGGGTCGATGCCGACCTCGACGAGACTCTCGACGAAACCCTTCGTTATCGAGCCTCGCGAGTGTTCGCAGTCCACGATGTCCAACACGGCTTCGTCCGTGAACTCGTCGATTGCGACGCCGATCCGTACGCCTTGATCACTCGACTGCCACCGACCGTCGACTTCGATGCCGCGTGTCTCGTGATGACTGGCTGGATGACCCCACTCGACGACGACGATGCTGGCGACGATGACGATGCCGACGATGCCGACGATGCCGACGATGTCGACGATGTCGGCGACGAGCCGTTGAAGTTTCGAGTGCGGCTCACGGCGGCGGTATCGGATGAGGGAGTGGCCGTCGTGGTGCGCCGATGGGAAGGTGGCGAGTGGTCCGACTCCTTCGCCGACGGTGGTGAAGGAGCGTTTCCCGACGCGCTACGGACGTGGTGGTCGGAGATCGACGAGGTCAGAAGGTCGCGAGAAGATCGATCACGACGATGAGATCGATTTCGGCCGGAAGTCCGATCTCGGACTGACCCTCGGCACCCCAGGCGTCTTCGAACGGCACCTGCAATTGGCGACGTCCGCCGACCTTCATGCCCTGGATGCCTTCCACGAGCCCGGGCAGAGTTCCACCTTCGGTCAGTTCGAAACTGAGCGGTTGCGGTGACGCCCATGTGCTCGTGACTTGAGCCGCAGTGTCGGCGCGGAACGCCACGAGATGCAGCACTGCCTTGGCTCCCGCTTCGGCCTGCGCTCCGTCTCCGACGATCAGGTCGGTGATCACGAGTTCGCTCACGTTGTCAGCGGGTGCGATGTCGACGGCTGGTTCACCGGCGGCATCAGTAGCCGGTACCACCGCGATCATGTCGACGACGAACGAGAGAGCCGAGTTGGGTGGGATCGCTGTTCCCATCTCACGATCGCCGTAGGCGAGATCGGCTGGGATGTCGAGTTGACGACGGCCACCGGCCTGCATACCGACGAGGCCCTGGTCCCAGCCCTCGATCACCATTCCCATACCGAGAGTCACGACGAACGGGTCGCTGCCGTAGTTGCCGTCGAATCGACTGCCATCGGCGCTCAACACACCGACGTAGTTGACGAACACGGTGTCACCCGACGCGGCCGCCTCACCTTCGCCGACTGTGATGTCGGTGGTCACCAAGGCGGTGGGAATCTCCGATGGCAACTCGACCGCGGGTTCCTCGGCATCCATGCTCGGATCCGGGACGAGTGTCAGTTCGTCGCCTTCGCTTGCACCGGCGCCGGACGACGAGTCGTCGCCACCACAGGCGGTGACGACGAAGGCGAGGGCGGCCAGGACTGCAAAGGAACGACGAAACGACATTCCGTCGACACTAGTGGTGGGTCGAGAGCCAGTGGGCTTCGGCTTCACCGAGTTCGGTCGACGGAGCAGCCGCCACGAAGGGCCAGAGTTCCTCGGCGATACGTCGGTAATTACCACGAGCTCCGAGCTCACCGAGGATCGCGTACAAGCCCAGATTGATGCGCTGAATGAACACGAAAGCTTTCGGTACCGTGGCGTATTGAGCGATGGGGCTCGAACGATCGAACGTGTGACGAACGATGCCGCTCGCATACGACGGAGTCCAGACGATGTCGCGGTCGGTCGAGACTGGTTCGTAGAAACGACCGAAATAGGTGCCGACCTCGTCGGTCGCTACGGGCGCGTCGAGTTTCAACATGCCCGAGTCCTCGAGGACCGTGCGGAACTTGGGAATGTCACGCTCGTAGGCAGCCGAACTCACCATGGCGATGAACGTTCTCATTTCTTCGTCGGTGAAGTGCTTGACCAGACCGAAGTCGAGAAACGTAACCGATCCGTCGTCGTGGAACAGATAGTTGCCCGGATGGGGATCGCCGTTGAATTTGCCCATGCCGTAGAGGCTGCGGAACACGAACCGAAAGAGCGTTTCGCCGACTCGGTCACGGAACTCCTGATCCTGTTCTTTCACCCACGACCACGGGTGACCGGCCACCAGTTCGGTGGTGAGGATTCGGCTCGTCGAGAGGTCGGAGTAAACGCGCGGAACTTTGATGAAGGGATGGTTGGCGAACCAATCGGCAAAAATCGTCTGATTACGCGCTTCGCGTGTGTAGTCGAGTTCCTCGCGGATGCGCGACTTCACTTCGTCGACCATCTCGGAAGGATCGAGGCCGCTGAATCCTTGCTGCAGGAGGAACCCGAGAAGGTCGGCATTCCTCAGGTCGGACTCGATGGCTTGATCGACACCGGGATACTGCACCTTCACGGCGACGGCGCGCTCGACACCGTCGACGAGCACCACGGCCCGATGCACCTGGCCGATCGACGCGGCGGCGATCGGATCGGGATCCCATTCGACGAAAAGCTGGTCGGGTGAACCACCGAGTTCGCGTTCGACGACCTCGGCCGCCAACTCCGGTGCCATGGGTGGCGCACTCGACTGGAGTTGTGACAGGGCGGCTCGGACCGGAGCGGGAAGACCTTCGTCGAGGTAGCTCGCCATCTGGCCGAGCTTCATGAGAGCACCCTTCATGTCACCGAGGCGCTCGCTGACTTGCTGCGCCGACTTCATTTCGGTCTCACGATCGATCTCGACCCGCCGTTCGGCCGACGCGAAAACCTTGCGGGCCGATGCCGTGGCGTAGGTGGCTCCGACCTTCACGCCGAGTCGGGCGAGGTCGCCGTTGCGGGCGGCGAACGACCCTCGGTGGATGGCCGACGTGGTCGACGTCGTGACGGATGAGCGACTTCGAAGCAACGTGCGAAGCCCGGCCGCGAGCAGCGCGGTTCCGGCGGCCGCGACGAGCAGACGACGAATCGTCTTCATGCCGAGGTCGACAGGTTGTCGGTCGACCCGACTCGGCGGCGCACCGAGTGAACTCCATCGATGATGAACTGGCCCATACGGTCGGCATGGGCGACGATGGCGTCGTGTTGGGCGTCGATGCGCACCGCTTCGGCGTCGGGGATTCGGGTGAAGAGATCGAGCTGGCGGTACGTCGGGATGACGGGATCGCTCAACGTGACCACGTGCGAGGTGGGGACGTCGATCTCGTGCAACCAGTCGCCGGCCGAGAACGAGCCGATTGCGTGACCGGCTTCGAGCACCATGCGCCAGTCGTGCAGTTCGACCTGACTCATGGCCCACGGACCCCACTTCTCGGCTTTGCGGCGCAGAAACACTCGCTCGGTGAGCCACTCTTTGGTGCTCTCGGGTGTGAGACGGGCCAACGCACCGAGGCCGGTGAGTCCGAGGAAGCTCATACGTTCGGCGCGACTGTGAGCAAAACTCCCGGCGGTGGCGCACAACACCAGGCCGTCGACGATCGGCCGGTGACGTCGCCACATGAGGAGCGCGATCGGTCCACCCATCGAGTAACCGACCGGAATGACCGATTCGAGCCCGAGCGATTCGACCAAGCTTGCGGCGTCGTCGGCACAGTCGGCCAGACGGAACGGTTTACGGGAGCGGATTCCGAGACCGTGTCCGCGATGGTCCATGGCCACCACTCGGAAATGTCGTCCGAGGGTCTCGTAGACGCCGAACCAGTTGAGGTCGGCGGTCGCAGTCCAACCGTGCAACAACAGAACGGTGGGTGCATCGGGAGCAGGACCAGGGAGCTCTCGAATGAAAGTGGTTCCGCGGCCTGGTAGTTCGACGGTGCGTCCGGGGGGAAGAGGGGGGATGCCGAGCATGTCGCTCACGATGTGGTCACCACTCGTTCACGGGAGCTCGACGCTGACGACGACCACCGACAGTTCGTGCCCATTCGGCGTCGTATAACTACACGTCTCGTTCACGGCCTTGCCGGTGATCGCCTTGCCGAGAGCCGACTCGGGTGTCATGGTGGCGGCTCCTTCGTACTGCTCTTCGTGCGATCCGAAGTAGTAGGTCTCGGGCTCGTCGCCGTCGATCGAGAGGGTCACGAGCTTTCCCGGACCGGCAACGTCGCCGTCGTCGGCTTCGACGATCTCGAAGTTCTCGAGAATCGACTCGAGGTGGCGGATACGGCCTTCCATGTGACCTTGCTCGTCCTTGGCGGCGTGGTAGTCGCCGTTCTCGGAGAGATCACCGAGTTCGCGAGCCCGTTCGATCTTCTCGGCGACTTCGATCCGACCACGTGTGGTGAGATCAGCATGTTCGGCCTGAAGCCGCTCGAGTGCCGTACGTGTGAGGTGGTGGACCTTGGCCATATCGAACAGGGTAACGGTGGTTTCGTAGGCCCGAGATGGCGGAACCCGACGAATGTCATGGGCTTCGCCCTACGCTGGGGAGCCGTGAAACGCCAAGACGTAAGGACTCACAAGATCGCCGTGATCGGTGGCGACGGCATCGGACCCGAGGTGACGGCAGTTGCTCTCGACGTGGTGCGCGCCGCCGGAGTCGACGTGGCGACCACTGACTACGACCTCGGAGGAGCGCGCTACCTGCGCGACGGTGAGATCCTCTCCGACGAGACGTTGAACGGACTGCGCGCCTTCGATGCCATCCTTCTCGGTGCCGTCGGAACACCCGACGTGCCCCCGGGCGTGATCGAGCGTGGCCTGCTGTTGAAGATGCGCTTCGAACTCGATCTCTACGTGAACCAGCGTCCGTTCGTCGGAACGGCACCAGGTCATACCGCAACGCACGATTTCGTCGTGATCCGTGAGAACACCGAAGGTCCATACGTGGGTGAAGGTGGGGTTCTGCGTCGCGGTACGGCGCACGAAGTGGCCACTCAGGGAAGTGTCAACACTCGTATGGGTGTCGAACGCTGCATCCGCTACGCGTTCGAACTGGCATCCACTCGTGAACGCAAGCACGTCACCCTCGTGCACAAGACCAACGTGCTCACGTTCGCCGGCAATCTCTGGGAACGGACGTTCAACGAGGTGGCCGCCGAATACCCGAACGTCGGAACGGCGTACAACCATGTCGATGCCGCCTGCATCTACTTCGTGCAGGATCCGCATCGTTACGACGTGATCGTCACCGACAACTTGTTCGGCGACATCCTGACCGACCTCGGAGGAGCGGTGTCGGGTGGAATCGGGCTGGCATCGTCGGCCAATCTCAATCCGGCCCGAACGGGTCCGAGCATGTTCGAACCCGTGCATGGTTCGGCACCCGACATCGTCGGGACCGGTCAGGCCAACCCCACGGCGGCCATCCTTTCGGCGGCACTGATGCTCGATTTTCTCGGTGAGTCGTCGGCTGCCGAACGAATTCGGTCCGCTTGCGCCGAACCGGTGTCGGGTTCCACGACCGAGATCGGTCGCGCCATCGCGGCCCGTATCTCGGCCTGACCGCGAAGTCCGTTCAACTAATCTCGCCTTCACGCCCGCGAAACGGAGACCAAGATGCCCACGCTGATCCCGACACCGAAGATCTGGATGAACGGTGAACTCGTCGATTGGGACAAGGCACAGGTTCACGTGCTTACCCACACCCTTCATTACGGAACCGGAGTTTTCGAGGGAATCCGCGCCTACGAGACCGACCAGGGTCCGGCCATCTTCCGACTCACCGAACACATCGAGCGTCTTTTCCGCAGCGCGCACATCCTCGGTATGAAGATTCCGTACACGGTCGACGAGATCATCCAGGCCACCAAGGACACGGTCGCGTCCACCGGACTGGCATCGTGTTACGTGCGACCGCTCGCCTACTTCGGATACGGCGAAATGGGCCTCAACACGTTGCCGTGCAAGGTTGACGTCGCCATTGCGTGTTGGCCGTGGGGTGCTTACCTCGGTGACGACGCCCTCACCAAAGGTGTGCGCATGAAGATCTCGTCGTGGACTCGTCACGACCACAACACCATGCCACCGGCCGCCAAGACCGTTGGCAATTACGTGAACTCGTCTCTCGCCAAGGTCGAGGCTCTCAACGCCGGATATGACGAAGCGATCATGCTTGCGCCCAACGGACTCGTGGCCGAGTGCACCGGAGAGAACATCTTCTGCAGTCGTAACGGGGTCGTGCTCACACCACCCTTGTCGGCCGGCGCGTTGGAAGGCATCACCCAGAACACCGTCATGACACTGGCCGCCGATCTCGGTATCGACATGCGCGTCGACAACATTGCTCGCAGCGATCTGTACATCGCCGACGAACTCTTCGTGTGTGGAACGGCTGCCGAAGTGAGTGCCGTACGTTCGGTGGACGATCGAGACATTCCGTGTCCTGGTCCGGTCACCGCTCAGATCGGTCAGCTCTACGGACGGGTGGTGCGCGGCGAGGAAGCCAAGTACCGCTCCTGGTGCGAACTCGCCGAGTGAGCGGCTACGACCGAAGATCGCGGCGGCGGGCGGCGAGGCCGGCCAGACACTCGAACGCAAGGCGATGCGCCACATTGACGGTGAGTTCACTCACGTCGTAGGCCGGAGCGACCTCCACCACGTCGACGCCCACCACCG
>CBFHWN010000003.1:0-22692 GCA_965659595.1 uncultured Ilumatobacteraceae bacterium
ATCCAGGAACCTGTCGAGGATTGTCCGACGAAGAGATCGCCAGTCGGATCGCCGGGGGTCGCCCGGCATCGATTCGTCTGCGAACCGATGCCGAGGAGTATTCGTTCGAGGACTTGGTTCTGGGAGAGATCGTCGGTTCAGTCGACGATTTCGTTCTTCGTCGCAACGATGGTGTACCGGCCTACAACCTCGCTGTCGTGGTCGACGATTCTCAGCAGGGAATCACACAAGTCGTGCGCGGCGCCGACCTGGCGTCGTCGACGCCACGGCATCTTCATCTTCAGCGCCTTTTGGGTGTTTCTTCTCCGCGCTATGCGCACGTCCCATTGGTGGTGGGCGAGGACGGCGACCGCCTGGCCAAACGGCACGGGGCAGTGACCCTCGACGATCTTGCCGCCGCGGGATGTCCGGTCGACGACGTCGTGGCAGCGTTGCTCGAGAGCCTCGGACTTCCGGGAAACCTCGACGAAGCGCGTTCGGTGTTCCGTTGGAGTGCGCTGTCGAAGGAATCGTGGACGATCCTGGAACGCTGGCAGACTCCTCGTCCATGACGACGGAACGGCCCGACGACCTACGACGGATCCTGGCCTACGACGACGCAATCGATACGCGGCAGTCGGTCACCGAGGTCGGACCCGAGCTCTACGTCGTGCCCTTCTGGACGTCGTCGATGTGTACGGCGATCGTTCGGGCCGCCGAGGCGGTGGGTGGATTCGAACCCCAACCCGACGATCCGGTTCCGGGTCACGAAGTGAGTCTGGCCGTCGTCAGCCCGCGCCTTTTCGAACACGTACAGAACGATCTGGGTCGTCGCGTCTGGCCACAACTTCAGGAGGTCTGGCCTCTCATCGATTACTGCGGTCTACGAGATGTCTTCGTCATCAAGTACTCGACAGATGCCCAGACCGAGTTGCGCATCCATCACGACGTGGCCCAGGTGTCGGCATCGGTGAAATTGAACGACGATTACGAAGGTGCCGAACTCGTCTTCCCGCGACAAGGCGTCACCAACACCGACGTTCCGGTGGGATCGCTTCTGGTCTGGCCGTCACTCGTGACTCATCCGCATCTGTCCGAGCCATTGCGGTCGGGTGTCAAGTACGGGTTGACCGTCTGGTTCGAACTGCCCGGTCAGTACAGCTGAACCTCTTGGCGTCGCTGGCCATCGCAATGACATGAGTATCCGCGAAAGGTAGCCAACCCGTCACTACGTTCATGGTCGCTGTGGTGCACCATCGGACGATTTCACAATCGAGTAGTGCGTCCGGCCTAGCAGTGGCAGTCGTTGCGCTGCTCGCTCTGACACTCACACCGCTGCTGTCGTCGTGCTCGACGTCCGGATCGGGCGCAATTGCGGCTGCTCCATCGGTTGTCACCGTCGACCTTCCGCCTCTGATCGCTCAGGACACCACCGTTCCTTCCACCCTCGCTGAACCGGTCGTCACGACCACTTCGCCCCCGCCACCTCCGGCTGTTCCTCCGGAGCCGATCGAGGCGTTGGAGGTTCCCATCGACGTGATCGGGAGACGGTCGGGTGAGGGCGCCCGCCGTGTTCAGGAGCGCCTCCTCGAACTCGGCTTCTGGTTGCAGTCGGCCAACGGCGACTACGGAGTCACCACTCGACAGGCCGTCATGGCCTTTCAGAAGTATCGTGGCCTCGATCCGACCGAGTCGGTCGACGACGCAACAGCGGCCGCGTTGTCCGAGGCCCAGAATCGAGTACGAGGCCATGCCGACACTGGTTCGGTGATCGAAGTCGACAAGACCCGCCAAGTGATGTTCGTCGTCATGGACGGTCGAACCGAGTGGGCCATCAACGTTTCGACCGGAAGTGGCGTCCCGTACGTCGAACGAGATGCCACCGAATGGGGAAAGTGGGTGCGTGGAGATTCTCAGACCCCCGATGGGATCTTTCTCGTCGATCGCGAGTTCACGAAGGGTTGGCGTCCGGGTGATCTGGGAGAGATCTACCGACCCAAGTACTTCAATGGTGGGATCGCCGTACATGGTGCGTATCAGATTCCGGCCCATCCGGCGTCGCATGGATGCGTGAGGGTCTCCACCCCAGCAATGGACTTCGTATGGTCTGAAGATCTCATGCCGAGGGGCTCGACCGTGTGGGTCCACTCGATCGACTGATCCGTTCGAAGAAGGGGCGGCGCTGTGCCACGCTTGGTGAGTGCTACCTGTTGTCGGAGATCTCGGACCGTGGACCGACCCGGCGATGGTGTCGATCGGACGACGTCCGATGCGCCCCACTCTCACGGCGGGCCCCGATGTCGACACCGTCCGTCAGGGGCGTGAGGCTTCGCCGTGGCATCTCGACCTGAACGGGTCGTGGCAGTTCCGGCTCTTCGATCACCCCGATGTGGTTCCAGCCTCCGCTGTCACCGGGTCGATGTCTCGAGGTTGGCGGGCCGTCGACGTCCCGGGCAATTGGACTCTGCAGGATGTCGGTGATTCACCTCACTACACGAACATCGACATGCCTTGGCCAGGCCGACCTCCGTCCCTCCCGGATCGAGTTCCCACCGGTGTGTATCGACGATCGTTCCGACTCACTCGAGTCGGTCGCGGTCGTCGCACCATTCTTCATGTCGGCGGTGCCGAAAGCGTCCACATCGTTTACGTGAACGGTGCTTTCGTCGGCTACGGAACCGACAGCCGCCTACCCAGCGAGTACGACGTGACCGATCACGTGGTCGTCGGTGCGAACGAATTGGCGATCGTCGTGGTTCGCTACAGCGCCCAGTCGTACGTGGAGGACCAGGATCAGTGGTGGATGGCCGGCCTTCATCGCGAAGTGTTCCTCGAACTTCGCGGGCGAGTCCATATCGATCGACTTCTCACCATCGCCGACTGGGATCACCGGACGTCGACGGCTTCGCTCACGGCCGACGTTCACGTCGACGCCGGCAACAGTGATCTCGAACCAGGCTGGACCACCAGAGTCTGGGTCGAGACCCTGGACGGTTCTCGTCGTGGCCGAGTTCTCACGGGCAAGGTGGCCTGGAAGTACCGATCCCCGTACGTGTTCACGGGTCATCGAGCATCGGTGTCGTCGGATGTGAAGGTGGTGAAGCCGTGGTCGGCCGAGTCGCCAATGCTGTATCGCGTCGTGTGCGAACTGGTCGACCCGTCGGGTGAGGTGAGCGAGGTAGTCGCACAGAACGTGGGCTTCCGACGGGTCGAGATGCTCGACGGTCTCGTCTGCGTGAACGGACGGCCGGTCACGTTCATGGGGGTCAATCGACACGATCATCATCCGGATCGCGGCAAGGCGGTCACGGTCGACGACATGCGGGCCGACATCGTCACGATGAAAGCCCACAACATCAATGCCGTTCGCACATCGCATTATCCGAACGACCATCGTTTCTACGATCTGTGCGACGAATACGGCTTGTACGTGATCGACGAGGCGAATGTCGAGAGCCATGCGTTCAACACGAGCCTGTGTCACGATCGGTCGTATCGCAGCACTTGGCTCGAGCGAGTCGGACGTATGGTCGAACGCGATCGCAATCATCCGTCGATCGTGATGTGGAGCCTCGGAAACGAATCCGGATTCGGAGAGATCCACCATGCGTGCGCGTCCTTGGTCCGCTCACTCGACCCCAGTCGGCTTCTTCATTACGAAGGAGCGATCTTCCACGCCGGATGGAACGATGGAGGACGTGACGTCACCGATGTGGTGTGTCCCATGTACGCCGGTCCCGAAGCGATCGAGAAGTATCTCGAATCCGGTCGAGGGGATCGACCGGTCGTGATGTGCGAGTACAGCCATGCCATGGGCAACTCGAACGGAGGACTCGCCGAGTACTGGAAACTGGTCGACCGCCATCCGCGTTTCCAGGGTGGATTCGTCTGGGAATGGAAGGATCACGGACTTCGTCAGATCACCCCCAGTGGTGAGAGGTTCGCCTATGGAGGTCAGTTCGGCGACGAACCCAACGATGGAAACTTCGTGGCCGACGGACTCGTGTCGGCTGTTGGCATGCCCCACCCGGCCATGCAGGAAGTGGCCTGGGTGCATCGTCCGGTGTCGGTCGTGGCGGCGGGATGGAAGTTGCGAATCAGCAATCGTCAGTCATTCGGAGATCTTTCGAGATTGCGCGGTGACTGGAAGTTGTGTCGCGATGGCGAGACCGTTGCGTCGGGTTCGTGGTCTCCAGTCGTCGAGGCCGGAGAGTCGCTCCTTGTCGAGGCTCCGGTGGCGATCGCCGACGCGGTCGCCGACGCCGATTCGACCGATTCCGATCTGACGCTCACCTTCACGTGGCGAGTTCGGCGAGCGACCTCGTGGTGCGACGCTGGGCATCTCGTCGCCTGGGACGAGGTAGTTCTTCGTCGACGTGAGTGCGCGATCGTTCCGCCTGTCGTCGGAACTCGAGTCGTCAACGCTTCCCTGGAACGAGTTCTTTGCTCCGACCCCGTTCCAACACTGTGGCGCGCTCCCGTCGACAACGATGGATTCAAACTCATGCCCGATCTACTGGAGCGCATGGGTATCGGTGGTCCCGCTCTCGCTCGTTGGCTCGCGCAAGGTCTCGATCGGGGGCTCGATGCGGCCGGGGTTCCATGGCGTACCGATGTCGTCCATTCGCAAGAGGGCTGGACCACGTTCACTCACACGGTCGACGTTCCGCAGTCGATCACAGACCTTCCCCGTGTAGGCGCCGTATTCGAGGTTCCGATGGCCGACCGAATTCGTTGGTTCGGACGAGGTCCACTCGAGAACGTTCCCGATCGCAATTCCGGTGCTCTCCTCGACGTGTGGGAAGCCGAGCCCGACCATCTTCCGTATCTGCTGCCCCAGGATTACGGACTTCGAACCGACTGTCGGTGGATGGAGATCGTGTTCGACGCGTCGACGACGCTGCGGATAGAGGCGATCGACCCCGTCGCCCTGCACATGTCGGCGATTCGTCATCGCGACTCCGACCTCTTCGCCGCGCGCGACACCACTGAACTGACTCGATGTCCGAACCTGGTGGTGCACGTCGACGTCGCTCATCGCGGAGTCGGCACTGCGAGTTGCGGACCCGATGTCGATCCGGAGTTCCGCGTGCCGGGTGGCACGTGGACGTTCAGCTACCGGCTGAAGGTTCTGGGTCGACCCGCCGCACCTTCAAGGCGCGATCGGCGGCGGTGAGGCAACGCCCCGTTTCGAGGTCGAACTTCCATCCATGCAGGGTGCACACGAGAACGTTGCCGTCGCATTCTCCGAACACCGAGAGATCGGCCTTGCGGTGTGGACAGTATCGCTCGACGACGTAGTCACCGACAACGATCTCTTCCGACGGTGATTGATCACCGAGACGTCGAACGGCCTCGGCTTCGGCGCGCTGCATTCGTTCGACCGACAACGACTTGAAGAAGTTGTAGAGGAACTCGTTGTACTCGCCACGACGCCAGGCACGGAATCGACACGACAAGAACAACTTGTCGCTCCAGTCGACCGATCCGTTGGCGACCACCGTCTCGACCAATCGCCGATCGATCTCGAAACGGAAGTCGTGATCGCCACCGTCGTCGGGGAGAACGCGCCCGTTCGGAAAGTCGACGATGATGCCGAGATCTCCGGCACGCAGAAGGCATCGTCCGCCGATCGCCGATCGAAGTGTGGGCGCCATGGCGAGGAGTGGCTCCCACCAGAGGCGAAGGGTCTCGATCAGGTCGGTGGATGGACGAGCCCACTCGTTCTTGATGCGGGCCAGGTGGTCGAGATTGTCGGCCTGATACTCACGAAGGTACGACTCCTTGTCGGAGAAGATCGCCGTCACGTCGTGGTCGGGTAGTGGATGAACGGTCGTTACTTCATGGTCGACCAATTCGAAGGTGGTACCAGGAATGTTGAGTAGACCAGATCGTCCGTCATTTGTCAGTCGATGCAGGAACTCTGTCTGATCGGGGAAGATCGACATTTCGTCACCTGTGATCACGTTGAATCCGAAGAGATCGGGATCGAGGAAAGCCGGAGGTCCAGCAGAAGGGACCACATGGCGGGCGTCGATCGCCTCGACATAGCGAAGCGCACGCGCGAACTGGCTGTCGACTTTGTCGCGAATAAGACGACGCTTCTCGTCGTCGGGCATCTCGTAGACCATCGGATACCAGATCGCTCCTGAGAACTGCAGCCAATGCAGATCGACCGGACCGTGGGCGGCGAGAGCACCGAGATCGCTCGTGCGGCAATCGTTCTGGTTGACGAGTCGATGCACTCCGTCGGACACGACGAGCGCGGAGTCGCCGCCGGGTCCGTCGGCGATTGCCGTCTCGACGTGGATTGCGATCTTCAACCCGTCGCCGAGGTCGACCTCGTCGCCGTTGGACGTACGTACGAATTCGGTGAATCCGAGTCCGCGGAGACGACGTTCGAGTTCTTGGGTCGGGTACTCGGGCAGAAGCACTGGAGTGAGACGAGGCATGTTCTCGACCAACCATGCCTCGTCGAGATGGTCGCCATGGAGGTGAGAGATGTAGAGGAAGGATGGTCGACGAATGGCGTCGGCCACACGGGGAGACAGACGGTCGTTACGCGGAAACGGAAACCACGAACCGAAGAAGGCTGGTTCGAACCACGGGTCGCAGACGATCGAACCCTGTGCGGTTTCGATCAGGATTCCGGCGTGTCCGATCGATGTGGCGCGCACGGAACGAACCTACCTGACGGTCGATCGAGGCATCAGGGAGTGGGCGGATCCTTGTGCACGGTGCCACCACGCGAGACGTGCTCGGTCCATTTCTGCCCGTCCCAGTAGCGATAGTCGTAGCGACCCGACGGATCTTTGTACCAGTCGGCAGGAACCGATGGGGTCCCCGAGGGAGCCGATGTCGAGGATTGTGAGACGGTGGCCGGCGCTTCGGTGGAGGGAGTGTCGCTCGAAGGTGCGGCTGCAACCATTTGGGTGGGTGCCGACGCGGAGGCGCCGCCGGTGCGTGTCGCGCCCCAGCCGGCTGGTTCGGACGACACCGAGGACGTGTCGACGGTTGCAGGTGTCGGTCGAACGTTCGAATCACGCGACAGGTAGGCCACGATGTCGGAATTCACCGACACGATGCTGACGACACTCCATCCATCGGCTGACTTGGCCGTGAGGCTCGTGGCGAGTGCATCGTGATCGAACGACGACACCTTGATCGAGACGAACTCTTTCATGACGGCGAGTGTATCCATGACCTGACGAACTCGTCCGTCGGGGAACCATCGTGGATGATGTCGCCGTCGCGCAGGATCACCACCCGGGACACTCGATCGAGAAACGACGGTTCGTGGGTCGCGACGACGAGAGTTGCGCCATGCTCGGATGCGACGTCGAACGACTCGAGGAGAGCCTTCTTCCCCATGGTGTCGAGTCCGACGAAGGGTTCGTCGACGAGAAGGAGATCAAAGGGTCTGATGAACGCGTTGGCGATGGCTGCTTTCTGCTTCAAACCCCGGCTGAAGCGACTGGGGAGATCGTCGGCACGTGTGTCGATGCCGAGATTCACGAGCAATTCGGAGGCACGATCGATCCATTCGGCCACACCATGGAGACGGGCCGTGTACTCGAGGTGTTCCCAGACCGACAAGTCGTCGTAGAAGACGGGCGTGTCGGAGAGGTAGCTGAGACGGCGACGGGCGTCGATGTCGGTCGGGCCGAAGCCGAAGACTTCGAGGCGACCCGATGTGGCGTCGAGAAGTCCGGCGGCTATGCGCAAGAGAGTGGTCTTGCCGGAACCGTTGTGTCCGACGAGAGCGACACGTTCTCCGGCTTCGATCGTGAGGGTGACGGCGTTCAGGGCCGGTCCGTCCCCGTAATCCTTGGTGAGGTCGATAGCGGACAGTGCAGGTGTGGTCACGTTCGAACTCCTCGACTCTCTTGGCGTGCGCGATCTATCCATTCGCGAATGGCGTCGCGACGGTGGATCCAGCCACCCACGAGTCCGATCACCAGCACTGTGAAGATCGCGGCGCGAAGTGCGGCTGCCTCGGGTCCGGATCCGGATTCCCGCGCGGTTTCGGCGATCAGGATCGGAACTTGTCCCGTGACCGCGATGGCAATTGGCCAAATTGCCTTCACGACGTTGGCCGTTCCGGCGATCTCGGGCGGAAGTGTCGCATCTCGAGCGACCGACGTGACCGGATCGGGTGCCCCCGACACCACGCTGATGGCGGCTCCCGCCACGCCGGCGACTACGGCGGGGATACTCACGATGACCGCCACACTCCAAGCACCGTCAGCCACGACACCGAACAACGTGGCGACCACGAGGGCCAGAGAAAGCGAGGCAACGACGGGTGCCGCGAGAAGGCCGAGGTAGACCTGCCCACGTTCGATCGGCCACCGGTCGGTGAGATCACCGTGGTCGATTTCTTGTGCCAGTGGTTCGGTGAGTTCGAGCCCGATCACGAACGACACGAATCCGGCCACCACGGCGAGTGGGGCCGTGCCGTCGTAGGCGAGCGCGCCCGCCGCACCCACGATCAGCGTCAGAACGACGATTCGGATCAGTCGGGTTCCGGGGAACCGCAGCAGTCCGTGCCATGCCCGTTGCCATTCGGTGCGACGTCCGCTGTTGCGTCGGCGAACGATCCACGGCCGAGATCGACTCCGTTCATGGCTCAATTGACGACGGAGGAGCATCACGGTTCGGAGATCCTGCAACGTCACGGCGAAGCGCATCTGTGTGACGAGAGCGGCCCGTCGCGCGAGAGCTTCGAGTGAGATTCGCTCGAGGGCGACGAGCCCGATCCCGAGGAGCACGAGGCTGAACACCGGGGCCGTGAGGTCGATCCATTCGACATGGATCTCCCAGAATGCGAGTCCGCCGAAGCCGTCAGCTGGTCCGACAACGTTCACGTTCTCGGGTAACGCCGACACTGTCTGCCAGGCGACGAGAAGAGATCCAAAAATCGTGGCGAGCCAACCTGGCTGTCGTGAGGCGTGGGCCACGAGTGCGGCTGCGACGAAGAGAACGGCTAGCGACGCACCGAAACCGGCCCCGGCGACCGCCCACGTGAGTTCGGTGCCGGGGAGGCGGCGACCGACGAGTTGCCCGGCTGCCGCTCCGGTGAGGCCGGCGGCGAACGCTAGGGAGCGCGTTCGCTGCAAAGCAGGCGCGAGGAGAACGCGCCGACGATCGATCGGCGCGCTGAGGACGTGGCGGATGTCGGCTTCCTCGAGAGCGATCGGGCCACCGAGACTTCCCGACCGAAGACCGAGAGCGAACACGATGACGGCAACGACGCCGAGCCACCCTGGCGCCTCGTTCAGGATTCGACGCGTGGTGTCGGCAGCGAATTCGCCGTCGTCGATCAAACCGGAGATGAACAGAAACGAACCTCCGAAGACGAACGCCGCGAGGTACACCCGATACATCGCCTCGAACCATTCGAGTTGGGCGAGTCTCTTGCCCCGACGGGTACGTCTCAGGTCACGCAATGCCGACCCTCCGAGTGATCTGTCGTGAGCGGTCCGATGCCGCGTCGCCATGACAAATCGTTGACGGTCTGGTGGCGATTCTCCGAGTTCGGCCGGTCGATCGGGATCGGAGGACCAACCCGACCAGGAGGCGACGAAGAGACGAGGTGGCGGGAACCCCGCGTATTCCATGGCCAGTACGTTCAGGCAGGCCGACACACCCGAGCCGCACGACGCGATGACGTCGTCGGCGAGGTCGACGCAGAGCCCGCGGTAGTGGGCGACGAGATCTTCTTTGGCCCGCAGATGGCCGTCTTGCAGCAGTGAGTCCCAAGGTGAGTTGTAGGCACCCGGTACGTGTCCGGGTCTCGGATCGACGGCGGCGACCTCGCCGCGGAAACGGGGTGCAGCACGAGCATCGAGCACCACCGTGCGGTCGGTCGTCGAGTAGGCGGCGAACTGGTCGAGTTCGGTGATCGTCGCGAGGCGTTCGGTGGGCCAGGGTGCGACCGTGAACGACGATCGAGGCGGTGACACGACTCCGGTCTGCAAGTGATGGCCGTACTTCTCTGTCCAGGCCGACAAACCACCGTCCAGAAGAGCTGCTCGTCGTCCGATCATGCGCAACATGACGACGAGGCGACCGGCTGTCATGCCACCGGTGTCGTCGTAGGCCACGACCCAGGTGTCGTCACCGATTCCGAGACGCTCCATCGCCTGGGCGAACTTCGCGGGCGAGGGAAGCGGGTGACGTCCGTCGATCGCCTCGCCAGTCATCTCGAGATCGTGTGTCGACAGATCGGTGTCGACGTCGACGAACACTGCGCCGGGCACGTGACCGTCTTGGTAGACCCGTCGAGCATCACGGCCGTCGAGGTACCAACGGACGTCGGCGACGACGACATGGATCGAGGGTTCGGCGAGCAGACGGTCGACGTCGTCGATCGACACGAATGGTGGAATCGTCACCTCGTCGTACGCGCTCAAGAACCCCATCTTCGCACCGGCCGACGGCATACTGGAAGTGATGGACGTCCAGTCGATGGAGCTCTTCTCGTCGATGCTGGCGATCGTGGCGGCCGCTGGAATCGTCGTGGTCATCGGCGCTCGAGTCCTGACCCCGGTGTGGGCTTTCGCCCGTCAGTTGAGCGCAGGTCTCCACGGAGTATCCACGTGGCTGGCCTGGTTGGTAGCCGCGGCTTCCACGGCTGGGAGTCTCTACTTCAGCGAAGTGGCCGACTACGTGCCATGTCGGTTGTGCTGGTTCCAACGCATCTGCATGTATCCGCTCGCCGGCATCTTGTTGGTCGGCGCTTTCCGGCGAGATCGAAGCGTGAAGTGGTACGCGCTGCCGTTGGCGGTGGCTGGTCTCGCAGTGTCGACATATCACTACGTCATCGAATGGAAGCCATCTCTTGGTGACGGAGCCTGTTCGGTCGGACCGTCATGTACCGACATCTGGTTCCGGGAGTTGGGTTTCGTGACCCTGGCCTTCATGGCGTGGGCCGGATTCGCCGTGATGCTCACTTTGTTGTTCGTCACACCTGCAACGTCGACCTCGGTCGACGACCATGAAGACGGGAACCTGACCCCTGCGATCACCGACTGAGTGGGTAAACAAGAGAGTGCCCGTTCCTCCAGGAGACGACGATGACGACCAAGTCAGCAAAGAATCAGAAGAAGAACTCGAACAACACCCGGCTCGTGGTGGGCGCGGTGGTCCTGGCCATCGTGGTGGCGCTCGTGGTGGCCGTCGTTGCAGGAGGTGGTTCGTCCGACGACGACGTTGCTCCCGCGACGACGTCGCCGATCCCGGTCGTTCCGGGTGGGGCCGCCGAGAGCCAGCCGGTGGTGGTGGACGGAACCGCTCTCGTTCCACTCGCCGACGAGAACGCCGATCCAGCAGTCGGAACGACACCCCCAGCGCTGTCGGGAGCCTCCTTCGACGGCAGCTCGCTTTCGGTCACACCTGGTCAAGATGGTGACGTCCTGCTCGTCTTCCTCGCTCATTGGTGTCCACACTGCAATGCCGAGATTCCCGTCTTGCTGGACTGGCAGGCAAGTGGGTTGATGCCCGAGGGATTGTCGGTGGTCGGAATCAGCACCGCGGTGAGCGCCGATCGCCCCAACTATCCGCCATCCAACTGGATAGTGAGTAAGGGTTGGACGTGGCCGGTCATGGCCGACTCGGTCGATCAGGCTGCAGCGGCCTACGGCGTGAGCGGTTATCCATTCATGGTTTTGGTGGGTGCCGACGGAACCGTGAAGGGTCGGACCTCCGGTGAGAAGGGACTCGAGTCCCTCGACGGCTGGGTCACATCGACCCTCGGCTGACCGTCGCCTACGGTGGCCTCGTGGACCTTGGCGAACTCCAGCGGATCATCGGAGAAACCTTTGGGGAACGCGATCGAGCTCGTGGAGTTCCGTCGACCGTTGCCTGGTTGACCGAAGAAGTGGGCGAACTGGCGCAGGCGGTGCGCAAGGGTTCGCACGATGATCGGGTGCACGAATTCGGCGACGTGATCGCCTGGGTGGCGTCACTCGCCAACCAGATGGGAGTCGACTTGTCCGAAGCGGCCTCCCGCTACGCCGAGGGCTGCCCGCGGTGTGCATCGCGCCCGTGCGCGTGTGCGTGACGGCCGAGCCGTTCACAGCCCACGAGTAGGGTCACGGCGATGTCCTTCGATCCGGTGACCTACGACTTCGATCGTTTCCTCCGCTACGACGACATGGTCGCCTGGCTGCACGACATTGCGTCTCGACGGCCTGATCTCGTCACTCTCGAGACTTACGGTCACTCGTACGAAGGGCGCAAGCTATGGGTGGTTTCGATCACCGATTCGTCGACCGGATCTCACGATTCGAAACCCGCTCACTGGGTCGACGCCAACATCCATGCCGTCGAGGTGACCGGTGGAGTGGCGGCTCTGCATCTGATTCACCATCTGGTGCGTGGCGCCGAAGCCGGCGATCCTCTGGTGACCGAAGCACTTCGCACGCGAACTTTCTATGTCGCGCCACGGGTCAACCCCGACGGCGTGGAAGCCGCCTTGGCCGACCGCCCGCGGTTCCATCGCTCCAGCGTCCGTTCGTGGCCCTGGACCGACGGCCACCGTTGGCCAGGACTTCATGCCGAAGACGTGGATGGCGACGGTCGCATCCTCACGATGCGCATCGCCGATCCGAACGGTGCCTGGGTCGAACATCCCGACGACCCGCGAGTGATGATTTCGGTTCCGCTCGACGGGCTCACCGATCGTCCGCGGTATCGATTGCTCACCGAGGGTCGCGTGGTCGACTTCGATGGTTTCACGATCCCCACACCCCGTGATCCTTCGGGACTCGATCTCAATCGCAATTTCCCGGCCGGCTGGTCGACCACCGTCACCGGCTCGGGCGACCATCCGATGTCGGAACCCGAGATCGACGCACTCGTTCGCGCCGTGCGAGCACGGACCAACGTGTGCGGCTACAACGCCTACCACACCTTCGGTGGTGTACTACTTCGCCCGTCGAGCACGAAGGCCGACTCATCGTTACCACCGGTCGACGTCTGGACGTGGAACGAGTTCGGAAAACGTGGAACCGAACTGACGGGCTACAAGGTGCACTCGGTGTACGAGGACTTCACGTGGGACAAGTCCGATGTGATGAGTGGTGCTGGTGACGACTGGGCCTACGAGCATCTTGGTGTCTTTTCATGGACGACCGAGTTCTGGGACGTGATCCATCACGCGACAGGAGAGCGTGCTCACACCTTCATTTGGTACGAAGGGCCGACTCCCGAGCAAGAACTTGCGGTCGCTCGCTGGACCGACATCCACGCACCAGGTTCGTACGTTTCGTGGCGAACGTTCGATCACCCCGATCTCGGCTCGGTCGAGATCGGAGGCTGCGACGTCTTCCACACGTGGACCAACCCACCTCTGTCGTGGTTGAAGACAGAAGTCATGCCGCATGCCGAGTTTGCCGTGCATCAGGCGCTCGCATCCCCTTGCCTCGCTATCGGCGAGCTGTCGGTCGAGTCTCTCGGAGCCAATACGTGGCGCGTAGGCCTTGGTGTGGCCAACACGGGTTGGTTGCCGACCGATGTGAGTGCGCTGGCCCGCAAGAGCGCGTTGGTTCTACCGACGACGGCCGAGATCCGAGTACCGAACGGCCAGGTGGTCGGTGCACCGGCTCGTGTGAAACTCGGACAACTGGAAGGACGTGCCGCATTCCGACTCAACGGTGGGGCCATGTCCGACGGAACACCCGACCGAGTTCGCCACGAATGGATCGTGTCGGCGGCGGCCGGGACCGAAGTCGAAGTCGACGTGCGGCATGCGCGTGCCGGTCGAACGACTGGCCGTGTGGTGTTGGAAGGCTGATCGTCGTGCCGGTCGACGAATTCGAAGACGATTTCGTCGATGACGACGACGATTTCGTCGACGACGATTTCGATGACACGTCGACGGAGAGCAGCACCTACTCGGTTTCGGAATTAGCCGGAACCATCAACGACGTATTGGAAGAATCCTTCGACGAGGGCGTCTGGGTGTGGGGTGAGATCACCGGCCTCAGCAACAAAGGCGGTCATGCTTACTTCACGCTCGTCGAACAATTGAAGGACGGCAAGCGCGCGCAACTGAACGTCAATCTCTGGCGTGGCGAGTTCAACAAGATCCGGCCGATTCTCATGAAGAGCGGAGTCACCCTCGAGAACGGATTGAGGGTGCGTGTCTACGGCGAGCTCGATTTCTATGCGCCATTCGGGAAGCTTTCGCTCGTCATGCGCGGTATCGATCCCCGATTCACCCTCGGCGACATCGCAATGCAACGCGACGAGTTGATTCGCAAATTGCGGGAGTCCGGCGATTACGACCGCAACAGGGGACTCGACTGGAGTCCGGTGCCGTTGCGAGTGGGTGTGGTGACGAGTGGAAGCAGTGCTGCTTGGGCCGATTTCACGCACGAGATCGAACGCAGCCAACTCGGTTTCGACCTTCGACTGGCCGACGTGACCGTACAAGGTGACAACGCAGTGTCGCAGGTGAGCAGGGCGATCGAAGCCCTGGGCCGTCGATTCGACATCGACGTGATCGCCGTGATCCGTGGCGGAGGAAGTCGAGCCGAATTGTCGACCTTCGACGCCGAAGCGATTGCAGTCGCCATCGCCCGCTCTTCGATTCCGGTGGTGACTGGTATCGGCCACGAAATCGACACCAGCGTCGCCGATGAAGTTGCGCATCGTCGCTACAAGACTCCGACGGCGTGTGCGGCCGGACTGGTTGAAAGGGTTCAGGCTTTCGTCGATCGAACCGAAGAGACGTGGCGGGAGATCGCGCGCTCGTCGTCTGATCATCTCGACGACAGCGCGAGTTCGCTCACCGAACTCACCCATCTCATCGCCGGTCGCACCAGGAATGCCCTGGTACGGGCTGATGATCGGCTGGTTCAGCGACGCCTTCGCCTCGTGTCGTCGTCCCGTGGCTCGGTCACGACGGCGGCAACGGTTCTCATGGCCCATGGCGACACCCTTCGTCGTCGTGCTCCTGCGGTAGTGACGGAGCATCTTCGACGACTCGGAGAATTCGAGACGAGAACTCGTCTCCTCGACCCCCGAGAGCTCATGAGGCGTGGTTGGTCGGTGACGCGATCCGCCTCCGGCCGGGTGATCCGGTCGTCGGGCGATGTGCATCCGGGTGACGAAATCGTGACCCAGATCGTCGACGGATCGTTCACGAGTACCGTGTCGGAAGCACCGACCGACGAGGGGAGATCCCGATGAGCAAGAAGACCGCGGCCTCTGGGGACTCCGTCGACGACATCGGGTACGCGGCTGCCTTGGAAGAACTCGAGAACATCCTCGCTGAACTCGAGGAGAGCGACGTCGACGTCGACGTCTTGGCCGAGCGAGTCGCCCGTGCCTCCGAACTCATTCGCGTGTGTCGTGAGCGCATTGGGAACGCCAAGATGCAGATCGAAAAGGTGGTGGCCGGCCTCGAGGACTGATGTTCTTCGTCGTCGGAGTCCCCCTAGCCTGACGAGGTGGCATCGGTCCCCCCGCCGTCTCTCATCGACATCGCGCGTCGTGTGGAATCTCGCCTCGATGCGGTACTCCGTGACGAAGAGGATCGTTGGTCGGCCTTCGATCTCGATCTCGCGTCTCCGGTCGCCGAGATACGCCGATTGATCGGTGCCGGCGGGAAGCGACTGCGTCCGGCTTTTTGTCAGTGGGGATTCGTGGGAGCCGGAGGCGCGATCGACGATCCGCGAATTGTCGACGCCGGCGCAGCGCTCGAACTTCTCCACGCATTCGCTCTGTTCCACGACGACGTCATGGACGGTGCATCCACCCGCCGCGGCGAACCGGTGACTCATGAGGTCTTCGCCGAACGGCATCGTGAACATGGGGGGAGTGGTGAGTCGCGTCGGTACGGCGACGGCATGGCGATTCTGGTGGGTGATCTGACGTTCGTGTTCAGTGATCGTCTGCTCGACGGCGTGTCGTCCGAGGCTCGTGTGATCTGGCACGAACTCCGCATCGAGTTGAACGTCGGCCAACTTCTCGACCTGATGGGTTCTGCTCATCACGATCGGCGCCGTGACAAGGCCGAGCGCATCTGCCGCTACAAGAGCGGCAAGTACACCGTCGAACGACCGTTGCATCTCGGTGCAGCGATCGCCGCCTCCGATTCGGTGTCCACTCTTCTGCCCGCCTTGAGTTCGTACGGCCTTCCACTCGGTGATGCGTTTCAGATGCGCGACGACGTCATGGGAGCTTTCGGTGATCCGGCGGTGACCGGTAAGCCGGTCGGCGATGATTTGCGAGAAGGAAAGCCGACCCCATTGCTCGCCATCGCCGTCGAGCGAGCCGACCCGGCTCAGCGAGCCATCCTTGACCGGGTGGGTCGATCCGTGCTCGACGATCGTGATGTCGAAGCGGTCCAGGATGTCATCGTCGCGTGCGGGGCCCTGGCCGAAATGGAGGCGACGATCGAACGCCTCGCCACGGAAGCTGTGGCGGCCCTCGATTCGATCGAGTTGGCAGGTTCGGCTCGTTCGGAGTTGATCGCCCTGGCCGATTACGTGACCCGTCGCCAGGACTGATCGCCGAGGATCGTTCGGTGCGACCCCCTACGATGCGAAGCGTGAAATCCGTCGCTTTCATGTTCGCAGTGCTGGTTCCGGTGTCGTTGGTCGGATGCGGTGGTGACGACGAGTCGGTCGACACGCTTCCATTGTTGACGGCTGCACCTACCGTGCCGGCGACGACGATCGCTCCCACGACTCTCGCCCCGGTGGCCGAGGAGTTCTACACGATTCAGCAGGGTGACACGCTCTTCGGAATCGCGCAGTCTTTCGGTGTGTCGATGTCCGATCTCATCTCGTACAACGCCATTGCCGACCCTGACGCCATTCAGGCCGGCCAGCGTCTCAAGATTCCGCCGACGGCGGGCACTACGACGACGATTCCAGTCGTCGAGTCGACGACCGCCACTCCCTGAACGAACTTCGTACACTGCATCCATGGCCGATGGCGCATCGTTCTGGCCGACTCAGGACCACTGGTCGGTGAAGATTCCCCTTCACACACCCCATCGCCGCCTTCCGGCGCTCGATGAGACAGGGTTCGTGGCCCTCAGTCCGATGCCGCTCGACGTTCCGAGCGAGGAATGGGAGTCTCTCGAATACATGGACTGGAAGAGTGGTGGTGACACCAACTTCGCTCCACTTGCGTCGGCCGATGGTGAACTCGACTGCCGTGGCTTCTGGGACAAGGGTAAGACCGACAAGGACGCGCTCTGGACGGTCAACGCCGAGAAGGCTCCGATCCTTCGCCGTTATGTCGATTCAGTTGGCGCCAATTTCGGGCGCGTCCGCATCATCAAACTCGAGCCGCAAGACCACACCACTGCGCTTCGATCGATTCATCGCGACGACAACAACCGTTTCAACCCCGACGACGAGGGTTGGGTCGTGCGTTCGTGGGTCGAGCTCACCGACCAGCCCGACAGTTACATGCTGCTCATGGACAACGATGCCGACGGTCTTCCCGATCCGGCGACCGAACGACGGGTGCCACTTCCCAAAGGTGCAAGGTTCGTGGTTGACACTCAGCGTTTGTGGCACGTCGTCGTGCACAATGCCGATCTCCCTCGCTACGCGTTGATCACCAGCTTCGAGAGCAGCCCCCGACTCGGGGAGTGGATCGACTCCCAGCGCGTCGTCTCGGTCTGAACGTCAGACTCGCGTCGCTGCTGCAATCTCGGCGATGTCGCGCATGATGCGACCGAGTTCGAAATCCTTCGGCGTGTAGACCGCAGTGACCCCACCTGCGAGCAGTCGTGGGCGATCTTCTTCGGGGATGATTCCACCGACGACAACCGGAATGTCGACACCATCACGCTTCAGGCATTCGATGACGGCCGGTACGAGCGACAAGTGCGAACCGGAAAGGATCGACAGACCGATCACATCAGGATCCTCGTCGCGTGCGCTGGCGGCGATCTGTTCGGGAGTGAGGCGAATACCCGAGTAGATGACTTCCATACCGGCGTCTCGAGCCGCCACGGCGATCTGTTCGGCACCGTTGGAGTGTCCGTCGAGACCTGGCTTGGCGACGAGCAGTTTGGGTGGACCCCCTGGGATGTTTCGCACGAAGTCGGCGACATCGGCGAGTTCGCCCGGTCGCTTTCCGACCGCCGCTGCCACACCCGTCGGTGCGCGGTATTCGCCGAACACTTCGCGAAGGACACCGGCCCATTCGCCGGTGGTGCCACCGGCCTTGGCGAGCACGATCGAGGGTTCCATCAAGTTGTCGCCCTCGATGGCGGCTCGACGGAGTTCGACGAGGGCACCATCAACTGCCCCCTGATCACGAGCGGATCGCCATGCGTCGACTTCGGCAATAGTCGTGCGCTCGACGGCCGGATCGACTTTCACGATCTTGTCGGCACCTCCGAGGGGTGACTCCTCGGTCTCTCGGTAGCTGTTCACGCCGACCACGGTCTGTTCACCGGACTCGATGCGTCGAGTGCGCTCGGCCATCGACTTCACGAGACGACCCTTCAGATGATCGACTGCCTCGAAGGCACCGCCGAGTTGTAGTACCTCTTCGAACTCAGCCCAGGCGGCGTCGCGAATTTCCACGGTACGCGACTCGATCACGTGTGATCCGTCGAAGATGTCTCCGTACTCGAGGAGATCGGTCTCGAAGGCCAACACCTGCTGCATACGCAGACTCCATTGCTGATCCCACGGTGTGGGCAGACCGAGCGCCTCGTTCCAAGCCGGCAACTGGATCGACCGAGCGCGGGCTTTCTTCGACAGCGATACAGCAAGCATCTCGAGGACGATGCGCTGCACGTTGTTCTCGGGTTGGGCCTCGGTGAGACCGAGAGAGTTGACCTGGACTCCATAACGGAAACGGAGTGCTTTGTCATCGGTGACGCCGTAGCGATCGCGTCCGATTCTTTCCCAGAGTTCGGTGAAGGCGCGCATCTTGCACACCTCTTCCACGAATCGGATGCCGGCGTTCACGAAGAACGAGATCGACGCAAAGACCTGTGGGAACTGTTCGGACGGTACCTGCCCCGAATCACGAACGGCGTCGAGAACACCGACCGCAGTGGCGAGTGAATAGGCGATCTCCTGAACCGGTGTGGCACCGGCCTCCTGCAAGTGGTACGAGCAGACGTTCATGGGATTCCACTTGGGTGCGTTGTCTGCACACCACGCCACCATGTCGACGATCAGTCGCCGTGAAGGCACGGGCGGGAAGATATGGGTGCCGCGCGAGAGGTATTCCTTGACGATGTCGTTCTGTGTCGTGCCACGGAGTTCCGAGCGCGCGACCCCCTGCTCTTCGGCATTCGCCACGTAGAGAGCGAGCAACCAGGCGGCGGTGGCGTTGATCGTCATCGAGGTGTTCATCTGCCCAGGCGGGATGCCGTCGAGAAGAGTGCGCATGTGCCCGAGATGGGCGACCGGGACGCCGACCTTGCCGACTTCGCCGGCGGCCATCGACGAGTCGGGGTCGTAACCCGTCTGGGTCGGCAGGTCGAAGGCGATCGACAGACCGGTTTGGCCTTTGGCCAAGTTCGTTCGGTAGAGCTCGTTGGACGCCTGGGCCGTGGAATGGCCCGAGTACGTGCGCATCAACCAGGGTGCATCGCGACGTGGGGCGTCCGGCGACGGGGCCGAGGAGTTGGCGGTCATCTCGTCAGTCTGTCGGGGGTGGCGGCGAATTCCCTCGCCGGAGGGGCTCCACGGCCCGATGAACCGACTCGAGGTACTGCGTACGTGGGATGTCGATCGCGCCCATCGACCGGAGGTGGGGAGTGGTCCACTGCACGTCGAACACCATCATGTCGAGAGCGGTCAAGGCTTCTACGGTGGCCACGAGCGCGACCTTGGATGCGTCGGTCACCCGATGGAACATGCTCTCTCCGGCGAAGAGTCGTCCGATTCGTACCCCGTACAGACCACCCACCAATACGTCGTCCTGCCACACTTCGACCGAGTGAGCTCGGCCGAGACGATGCAGTGCGGTGTAGGCATCGACGAAGTCGTCGTCGATCCAGCCGTGGGGCCTTTGCTCGTCACCGCATTCGCGCATCACGCGGTCGAAAACGAGGTCGACGCTGCAATGGAATCGTCGGATGTGTTTGCGCAGTGATCGCGATACATGAAGTCCGTCGATCGGGATCACGCCGCGGGGATCAGGTGAGAACCAGCCGATCTTCTTGCGACGAGAACCGACGTACATCGGGAAGAATCCGTTCGAGTATGCGGAGACAAGAGTGGCCGGCTGCAGATCCGCCCCGACGCAAACGAGATCGGAGTCGTCGTGATCCTTCGCCACGTCCGGGAGGGGAATCTGGGCGAAGTCCCAGTCGCTCGGCGGAAGTGGTGCCGGTTCAGCCGCGAAGCGATCGAGATCGTCCGATCCGAGCAGTGAGGACGTCATGACACCAGTTGATCAGCAGTCGCGCCGATCAGTAGTCGTAGAAGCCGCCTTTGGTCTTGCGACCGAGTCGGCCGGCCGCAACCATGCGACGCAGCGTGGGCATGGCGGCGTAGTTGGGATCTCGAAATTCCGCGTAGAGAGCATCAAGAATCGAAAGCGACGTGTCGAGACCGACCAGGTCGAGGAGAGCGAACGGGCCCATCGGGAAGTTGCAGCCACCCTTCATGGCAGTGTCGATGTCGGCCATGGCGGCTGTTCCCTGTTCGAGCATGCGGATCGCATTGTTGAGGTAGGGGAAGAGAAGCGCGTTCACGATGAAGCCTGCTCGATCCTTCACCTGAACCGGCTGTTTGCCACAAGTCTCGGCGAACGCAGTGGCGGCGTCGATCGTCGTATCGGATGCCGACAGGGGTCGAACGATCTCGACGAGCGGCATGGCCGGGGCCGGGTTGAAGAAGTGCACACCACACACCGCTTCGGGTCGTGAGGTGACCATTGCCAACTCGATGACCGGCAAGGTAGACGTGTTGGTGGCGAGAATGGCTCCGACCTTCACAGTTCGATCGAGTTCGGCGAAGAGAGCCTTCTTGGTGTCGAGGTCCTCGACGATGCTCTCGATCACGAGATCGCAGTCGGCCAGTGCACCGAGATCGGAGACTGGTGTGATCCGTCCGAGAATCGCTGCCGATTCCTCCTCGGCAAGGCGACCCTTCTCGACTTGCTTGGCCAGACCCTTGGCCACCGAAGCCACCATGGCGTCGGCGGTGGCTTGTGTACGCGAACGGACGATGGCGGTGAGTCCAGCTCGGGCGACGACTTCGGCGAGTCCCGACCCCATGATTCCTGAGCCCACGATGCCGACGGTGTGAATGGCCATCCGATGTCCTTTCCGCAGGGCCGTCCGACGGAGAACGGAGGCCATATGTGGTCGTCACCATAATTACCCGCTGGTAACAGGGGCAAGAGGGGGAGGAGAACACCGCCTAAGGTCGGCGTCATGCCGGGAACCGTCGTTCTGCAGGGTGGAGGACCATTCAGCCTCCACGACGAACTCGATCGCCGCCTCCTCGCGGAGGTGAAAGCCGATCGGGTGGTGGTGCTGCCTACGGCCGATGCCTTCGAACGTCCGGAGGTTCTGGTCGCCGCCGCGATGTCGTGGGCCGAGAGACTCGGCGTCGATGTGGAAGCGCTCATGGTGATGAGCCGTCCGGAAGCAATGGACGAAGGCGCCGCCGACGTGGTGCGCTCGGCACGTGCTGTGTGGTTGGTCGGCGACAATCCGATTCATCTACGCAGTGTTGTGAAAGACACCCCCATCTGGGACGCCTTGCAGGACGTGCTTCGGTCGGGTGGTGTGGTCGTCGGATGCGCGGCATCGGCGTCGGCGCTCTGTGATCCGATGCTCGATCCGCGCGGTGGTGCGTTGGCCCTCGGTCTCGGACTGTTGAGCGGTATGACGGTGGTTCCTCAATCGGAGATGCTCACTCACGATCGGCAGGCTCGCGTTCGAACGCTCACCGACGTGCCATTGGTGTTCTTGCCATCCACCTCGTCGCTCTTACGAACCGAGGCTGGTTGGGAAAGCATCGGTCCGCTCGAAGTCGTCGGCGAACTGCCGAGTTGAGTCCGACCGTGTCGGCCGATTTGCGCATCGGTGTGATCGGCACCGGCATGATGGGTTGCGAGCACATTCGCAACGTTCAGGCGCTGCCTGGTGCCGAGGTGACGGCCATCAGCGATCCGAACGATGTGCCGTTGGGGTGGGCGCGACGCGAACTCGGAGGCCGTCGAGTTTCGGAGTTTCGTGATCATCGCGATCTACTCGATGCGGCCGCGGTGGACGCAGTGATCGTGGCTTCGCCCAACTTCACTCACGTCGACGTCCTGCGCGACGTGTTGGCATCGGACGTTCCGGTTTTGGTGGAGAAGCCGATGTGCACAACTATCGACGACTGCAAGGACGTGGTCGAATGGGCGGGCCGTCGCGATGCGATCACGTGGGTCGGACTGGAGTATCGGTACATGGCACCCATTGCGGCCCTGGTGGAAGTGGTCGGATTGGGTCGGATCGGAACCACTCGCATGGTGTCGATTCGCGAACATCGTTTTCCCTTCCTGGTGAAGGTCGACAACTGGAATCGATTCACGCGAAACACTGGTGGAACGCTCGTCGAGAAGTGCTGTCATTTCTTCGATCTCATGAATCTGATCGTCGATGCAGCACCGCGGCGTGTGTACGCGAGCGGCGGCCAGGACGTGAACCATCTCGACGAGGTGTACGACGGTGAGAGATCCGACATTCTCGACAACGCATTCGTGATCGTCGACTAC
>CBFHWN010000003.1:22702-74172 GCA_965659595.1 uncultured Ilumatobacteraceae bacterium
TGCCCATCTCGACCTGTGCATGTTCGCCGAGGGGTCACGTAACGAGCAGGAGATAAGCGTGGTAGGCGATCTCGGAAAAGTCGAGGCGGCCGTACCTGGTGACGGTTCGGTGTACGTCGGACAGCGAGACGATCGAATGGTTGCGGCATCACCCGTCGTGATGGATCCGTCGGTCACCCATGTGGGATTCCACTTCGGCGCGAGTTTCGTCGAGGTCGCGCGGTTCTGTGATGCCGTTCGGAACGGCACGATGCCCGAGGTCGATGTGCACGCCGGTTTGGCGTCGGTGGCGATCGGTGTGGCGGCTCACCGATCGATCGATGAAGGGCGACCGATCGAGATGAGTGAACTCGGGCTGTGAGTTCGGCTCGAGTGGCCGACTCGATCAGCTTTCGGTGATGGTGACCGAGACGATCCGGATGTCGCCGAGAGGCGGAACACCGTTGTTGTTCGGGTTGCCGAGCGAATCGAGCACGGCGACGACGTCGAGTCCGTCGGTCACCTGACCAAAGAGGGTGTAGTTGGGCGGAAGGGCGGCTCCGTCGGACCCGGTGATCACGAAGAACTGGCTTCCGTTGGTGTTGGGTCCCGAGTTGGCCATGGCGATGGAGCCGATCTCGTACTCGCCGGTGTCGGGGAGTTCGTCGGTGAACGAGTAGCCGGGTCCACCGGTGCCGGTCGCGGTGGGATCACCGCATTGCACGACGAAGTTGGGGATCGCTCGATGGCACTCGGTGTCGTCGAAGTACTTGTAGCGAGCCAGATTGACGAAGTTGTTGACCGTACCGGGAGCACGAGTCGGGTCGAGTTCGATGGTGAACGATCCTTCGTTGGTCTCGACCTCGGCGGTGTAGGTCTTCGATGGATCGATGCAGAGCTGCGGCGCGTCGGAGAACTCACGGGTCTGGGAGGCGGATCCGTCGCTCGGAGCGCATTCACCGCTGCCGTACGCGAACTCGACCGGTCCGCTCGGCAACGTGGTGGTGGGTCCCTGCGGAATCGTGGTCGTGGCCCCGCCGACGAGAGTGGTGGTGGCTCCGGAGGGCTCGGTGTTGGTCTGCGTGGAAGGGGTATCGCTGCTGTCGTCGTTGGTGAGGACCGCGATCAGGAAGAACAGGGCGATGAGGACGACCACGACACCGACGATGCGAGTGGTTCGGCGGATGGTTGCTCGGCGTTTCTCGGAGGCGACGGCGGCCTGACGGCCCATCTCGCGGTTCTGCTTCTTGCGTTCTCTTTTGGCGGTGCCCATGAGCAGAGGAGGCTAGTAGCCTGCGATTTTCGTGACACTCATCGTGCAAAAGTTCGGTGGCACCTCGGTGGCCGATCCCGAGCGCATCCGCGCCGTGGCCGAGCACGTGGCGTTCACCAAAAAGCACGGGGCTGACGTGGTCGTGGTGGTGTCGGCCATGGGCAAGTCCACCGACAACCTTCTCAAGTTGGCCAACGACGTGTCGTCGGTGCATCCGGGACGCGAGCTCGACATGCTCCTCACCACTGGCGAGCGGATCTCCATGTCTCTCGTGGCCATGGCCCTCGCCGATCTCGGAGTCGACGCCGTGAGTTTCACCGGCAGCCAGGTGGGCATCATCACCGACACCACGCACACCAAGGCCAAGATTCTCGAGGTTCGTGGTGACCGGATCCGCGACGCCCTCGCACTGGGCAAGGTTTGTGTCGTCGCCGGGTTCCAGGGTGTGAGTACCGATCGCGAGATCACGACCCTCGGACGTGGCGGTTCCGACACGACGGCCGTGGCCCTGGCCGCTGCTCTCGACGCCGACAGCTGCGAGATCTACACCGACGTCACCGGCGTGTTCTCGGCCGATCCGCGCATTGTGCCGCAGGCGCGCAAACTCACTCACATCAACTTCGATGAGATGCTCGAGATGGCCGGAGCTGGCAGCAAGGTGCTCGCCCTCCGCTCGGTCGAGTTCGCCCGCAATCACAACGTTCCGATCCAGGTTCGTTCCAGCTTCACCTGGGAACCCGGTACCTGGGTCACGAGTCAGGAGCCTTCGATGGAAGATCCCGTCATCTCCGGTGTCGTCACCGACGTCAGCGAAGCCAAGGTCACCGTGCGCAGCGTTCCCGATCGTCCTGGGATCTCGGCGTCGTTGTTCGAACCACTTGCCCAGTCGAACGTGAACGTCGACATGATCGTTCAAAACACGTCGTCCGACGGAACGACCGACATCAGTTTCACGGTGCCCAAGGCCGACATGAAGGTCGCCGAGTCGATCGTCGCCGATGTGGCGAAGCAGATCGGCGCGACCGGCATCGCTCACGACGACGCGATTGCCAAGATCTCGCTGGTGGGCGCCGGCATGAAGACGAGCCCCGGTATTGCGGCCAAGATGTTCCGCATCCTCGCCGACGAAGGTGTCAACATCGAGATGATCTCGACCTCGACGATTCGTATATCGGTGGTCGTAGCGTCGGCCGATCTCGAACGTGCTGCAGGTGCGCTCCATACCGCATTCGGCCTCGACAGCGGTCAGGCCTATAGCGCTCCGCTTCCCGAGCGGAAGTGACGGAGCCCCGTCGAGTGGCCGACGAACATCGACATCAGCACGTTCCGTGGAAGGCTGCCGGCCGAGCCTCGGAACGCCATGACGATCCCGACAGCGTGGTTCGTGACACCGGATGGGTGTTCAACAACGCAACTGGTGATCAGTTGACTCTCGAGCAGTTCGTGGATTCGGGTGAGCAAGAAGTCGGGGCCTACTTGCAGTGTTTCGGGTTCGATCCAGCCGAGAACGAACAACTTTCGATCGTCGAGATCGGTTCGGGGATCGGACGCATGACCGCCAGCTTCACGCGTCGATTCGCATCAGTCGTCGCGTGCGACCTCGACGCGTCGTTCCTCGATCGTTGTCGTGAGACCGTAACGGCGTTCGGTGTGCCCGATCGACTGCGGACGTCATACGTGTCGGATGGTCGTTCACTGGCCATCGAGTCAGCATCGGCCGACGTGGTGTTCAGTTACATCACATTGCAACACTGCAATGCCGACGATGCTCTTCGTCTCACCTCGGAGGCCTTCCGCGTGGTCAAGCCCGGCGGTCGCGTGGTGCTCAACTACCGCACTTGGATCGGACGAGACACCGTGCTCTTTCCGGCCGGTGTGATCACTCGTCTGCTGTGGCGAGTCCCGCTTCTCGGGACGTGGCTGTCTCGTCAGCGATGGTCGACTCGACTTGGCTGGCAGGCCAATCGGCTCACACCACGTGCGGTCGTTCGACACCTGGTCTCGACTGGGGTCAAGGTGGCGTCTCCCGAGCTCTGGTTTCGAACCGGTCACCGTCGCGTGGCCTCCAAGGGAGGAGTGAGCGGTTTCTCGATCCGCACCTTCGAGGGAATCGATCCGAGCCACTGGTGGTTAATCACCCGTCGACCCGACTGAGGTGACCGTTAGCCTTTGGAGCCATGCGAGTCGGTGTGGTCGGAGCGACAGGTCAGGTCGGAAGTGTGATGCGAGCGCTCCTCGAAGAGCGCAACTTTCCGATCGACGAGATCAGGTACTTCGCCTCGGCGCGTTCGGCCGGGTCGACCCTGCCGTGGAAGGGCCAGCCCATCGTGGTCGAGGACGCGACTACGGCTGATCCGTCGGGCCTCGACATCGCTCTTTTCTCGGCTGGAGCCACCTCGTCACGCGAACTTGCCCCCAAGTTCGCGGCGGCTGGCGTGATCGTGATCGACAACTCCTCGGCTTGGCGTATGGACCCTGACGTTCCTCTCGTCGTGAGCGAGGTGAACGGCAACCTGGTGCATTCGACGAAGAAGGGCATCATTGCCAACCCCAACTGCACCACGATGGCGGCCATGCCGGTGTTGAAGGTGCTGCATGACGAAGCGTCTCTGCAGAAGATGATCGTCAGCACTTACCAGGCAGTGTCGGGCGGCGGTCTCGCTGGTGTCGACGAACTCGACAAGCAGTCCCGCGACACAGTCGACCGGGCGAGGGATCTCACCTTCGACGGCGCCTCGGTTCCATTCCCCGAACCGGCGAAATTCACCAAGCCCATCGCATTCAACGTTCTTCCTTATGCGGGCAAGTACGTCGACGACGGAACGCTCGAGACCGACGAAGAGCAGAAGCTCCGCAACGAGAGTCGCAAGATCCTCGACATTCCCGGTCTCAGGGTGTCGGGAACCTGCGTGCGCGTGCCGGTGTTCACTGGTCACTCGCTCAGCATCAATGCCGAGTTCGCTCACCCCATTTCGGTCGAGCGGGCGACGACGCTGTTGTCATCGGCGCCGGGTGTGGTGGTGCTCGATGTCCCCACACCACTCGAGGCTGCCGGTAACGATCCGAGCTACGTCGGACGTATCCGGCAGGACTCGACGGTCGACGGCAGTCGTGGGCTCGTGCTTTTCGTCAGCAACGACAACCTGCGCAAAGGTGCCGCACTCAACGCGGTCCAGATCGCCGAACTGTTCGTGAAGTAGAACGTTTCCATGGGCGGACACGCAGTCGGAACACTCGTCATTCTGCGCCACGGCGAGAGCACGTGGAATCAGCAGAACCTGTTCACCGGCTGGCATGACGTTCCACTGTCCGACAAAGGTCGTATCGAAGCGGCGGGCGCCGGGCGCACCATGTCCGACGAAGGTCTGCGCTTCGACGTGGCGCACACCTCGGTTCTCGAACGAGCCGTCGTCACGTGCCATTTGGCGCTGGACGCGATGGGACAGGTGTGGTTGCCGCTGCAACGTTCGTGGCGACTGAACGAACGGCACTACGGCGCACTACAGGGTCTCGACAAATTGGCCACCGCCGAACGGCACGGACAGGAGCAGACCAATCTGTGGCGCCGCAGTTTCGACATTCCTCCGCCGCCGGTCGATATCTCCAGCCCCGAACACCCGGTGAACGATTCGCGGTATCGATTGCTTGCACCCGATTCGCTACCGGCCAGTGAGTGTCTGAAGGACGTAGTGGCCCGGGTGCTCCCATATTGGTACGACCAGATCGTCCCTCAGTTGCGAGCCGGCCTCGACGTACTGGTCACCGCCCACGGCAACTCGCTGCGAGCCCTCCTCATGCATCTGGAGGACGTTTCGGAATCCGACATCCCCGAGATCAACATCCCGACCGGGGTTCCTCGGCGCTACCGGTTCGCCGACGACTTTTCGGTGACCGAGGTTTGCTATCTGGGTGACGCTGTGGCTATCGAAGCCGCAGCGGCTGCCGTGGCGCGGCAGGCCGGCGGTTGATTCGTCCGTAAGTGGCTATCCGGGCTGTGTGTCGCTGGACTCGTCCCGGTGACGGCTGGCTCGTTCGTATGTGAACGGCACATGTTCACGATCGTCGTATAGTGACGCTCATGGCAGGCAAAAAGGCGTATTTGGCGGGTCTCAGCAAGGTGTCGTTGTTCTCGTCGTGTTCCAACAAAGACCTCGAGAAGATCGCCAAGGCTGGTGACGAGGTCACGGTCGAGGCCGGAGCGACCATCGTCGACCAGGGGCAAACCGGTCGTGAGGCCTTCGTTCTGCTGAAGGGCGCGGCCACCGTGCGTCGCAATGGCAAGAAAGTCGCCACCCTCGGCCCGGGTGCCGTCATCGGCGAGTTGTCATTGCTCGATCATGGCCCTCGTACCGCCACGGTGGTGGCCGACGGCGACTGCACGATGCTCGTGATCAGTCAGCGGCAGTTCCTCGGCGTCATCGACGCCATTCCGGCACTGGCCCACAAGCTGCTCGGCACGCTCGCTGGTCGAATCCGCGAACTCGACCGTCAGTACTACGGCTGATCGACTCTTCATCTGCGGGAACCCGGTGTGAGGTGAGGTTCCCCATTGCGGTGAGGCCCGAGTAGCGTTCGCCCTGCATGGCTACGCACACCGACTCCCCGGCCGCGCCCACGGGCCCGCGGCGACTGAAGCCGTATCAGCTCTCGATCGCCATCGGATCGTTCATGGCTGTGTTCATCACGGTCTCGGGAATACTTCCCCTCATCACCGGCTGGGAGAACGATTCCCCGATCCATCGTGAGGTGTTCGGAGGCATTCCTGGGCCCCTGAAGGTCGCCTTCTACACCGTGATTCCGGCCCTCGTTCTCTGGGGGTCGTTCCGGTTCGCCGACCGAGTCCGCAACTGGGAGCGAGGCGCGCCTGATCGTCGCCGCACTACCGCCAAGAACGCCAAGAACCGCCTGCGCGACTTCCGGGCCGGTGTGTACATGCAGACCTTGCTCCGCGATTCGGCGGCCGGTCTCATGCACTCGCTCATCTACTTTGGATTCCTGATCCTGCTCGGAGTCACGACAGTTCTCGAGGTCGACCACCAGCTGCCCGAGAGCCTGAAGTTCCTCCACGGTGACGTATATCGCGGCTACGTGTTCGTCGGCGATTTCGCCGGCCTCATGTTCACCGGCGGAGTGGTGTGGGCGATTGTGCGCCGATACGTGCAGCGTCCTTACCGCATCCGCATCAAGACGAAGCCTGAGCACGCCGTCATCCTCGGTGTGTTGCTCGCCATCGGCGTGTCGGGGTACGGCGCCGAGATGTTCCGTATCGCCGAGAACCAGGCGAGCGGTCTGAACATGGATCACGAGAAGTGGTCGTTCGTCGGCTATCCGCTCGCTCAGATGGTGGACGGCTGGTCGCTCAGCAGCCTCGAACTCTGGCATCAGGGATGGTGGGTGGCTCACGTTCTCACTTTCGTGGCCTTCCTCGTGATTCTCCCGATGACCATGCTCCGCCATATCTTCACATCGCCGCTCAACATGTATCTCAAGGATCGTGACCGTCCGAAGGGTGCGATGAAGGCGATGCCGAATCTCACCGAGACGTCGCTCGAGACCTTCGGAGCGGCAGTGGTCGAGGATTTCACGTGGAAGCAGTTACTCGACACCGATGCCTGCACGATGTGTGGCCGGTGTACGAGTGTGTGCCCGGCTCACGCAACCGGCAAAATGCTCGACCCGCGCGAGATCGTGTTGAAGACGGGTGAAGTGATGGCGGCAACGGCGTCGCACGCACCTGGTGGACGGGTGAGTCCGCCCCTCGGCACCGATCCCGAGATCACAATCTCGGCCAATTCGCTGTTCGAGCGCATCACGGCCGAAGAAGTATGGAGCTGCACGTCCTGCAAGGCGTGCGACGAGATCTGCCCTGTCAACATCGAAATCCTCGACAAGATCCTCGACATGCGTCGTTATTTGTCGCTCATGGAGAGCAATTTCCCGGCCGAGCTCGGCAACGCCTACCGCGCCATGGAGAACCAGGGCAACCCGTGGGGTATGAACCAGGGCGACCGTGCCGAGTGGGCCAAGGATCTCGATGTCGACATCGTTGATCCGGGTGACGCCTTCTCGCACGAATACCTCTATTGGGTCGGCTGTGCTGGCTCGTTCGATGACAAGAACAAGAAAGTCACTCAGTCGATGGCCAAGCTGCTTCGTCGAGCGGGTATCGACGTGGCGATCCTTGGACCGAGCGAGATGTGCACGGGTGACTCCGCTCGCCGTTCGGGTAACGAGTACTTGTTCCAGATGCTCGCCATGCCCAACATCGAGACGTTGAACGGCATGGGTGTGAAGAAGATCATCACCCAGTGCCCGCATTGCTTCAACACGCTGGCCAACGAATATCCGCAGTTGGGCGGCCAGTACGAAGTCGTTCATCACACGCAGTTGCTCGAGCAGTTGATCGACAGTGGTCAACTCGACGTGAGCAACGCGACTCTCGAGGAGCGCATCACGTATCACGACTCGTGCTACCTCGGTCGCCACAACGACGTGTACATGGCCCCTCGCAAGGTGGTGGCGTCGATCAAGGGCGTCGAAGTCGTCGAGATGAGTCGTAACGGCACCAAAGGCATGTGCTGTGGCGCCGGCGGTGCTCGCATGTGGATGGAGGAATCCATCGGTACCAAGGTGAACGACGAACGAGCTCGTGAGGCATTGTCGACGGGCGCATCTCGCGTGGCGACGGCCTGCCCGTTCTGTTACATCATGCTCGATGACGGCGTGAAGGGTGCGGGCGTCGAGGAAGATCAGGTCCGCGTTGGCGACGTTGCGATCCACTTGCTCGAAGCCATCGAGAACGGTGAGCGGCAGTTGGCCAATCCAGGTTCCCCGCTCCTCGCAGAATCTTCAACTCCCGTCGCCGGCGAGTGACGAGACCCCTCAGGGGGTGAGGTGGGCGAGGACGAGTGAGCGGAGAGTGTCGATGTTCGCTCCATTGTGCGTACTCACCCAGACCACGTCACCGGGATCGAGTTCGCATCCGGCCGCTAGTTCCTTCTTGCGGGTTTGACGCTTGGACGACCTGACCTTGTCACCCTTGGTCGCCACCACCGTGTGCGGTACCTCGCACTCGCGCAGCCAGTCGAGCATCTGCACGTCGAGTTTGGTCGGGCCGATCTCGCCGTCGACCAAGACGAACACCATGACGAGGGGCTCGCGATCGAGCAGATATCCCTCGATCATCTTCTGCCAACCCTGCTTCACTCGACCAGGAACCGCTGCGTAGCCGTAGCCGGGGAGATCGACCAGCGTTCCACCCTTCGGCACGGTGAACACATTGATCAATTGGGTGCGTCCCGGCGTGTTCGACACTCGTGCCAGTTGTCGCTGATTGGCGAGGGCGTTGATCAGCGACGACTTTCCCACGTTGGAGCGTCCGACGAATGCGACTTCAGCCGGGGAGTCGGGAAGGTCGCGGACATCGGTGGCCGACTGCACGAATTTGATCTGCAGTGGACCGGTCACGAGTCGAGTGTACGAGGGCTCAGCGTTCGAAGTTCTCGAAGTAGCGGCTCGGTGTGGGTCCGCGTTGACCGAGATACTTCGAACCACGCGCACCCTTGCCGTACGGCTGATCGGCAGGCGTCGTCATCTGCATGAAACTCACCTGACCGATCTTCATACCGGGATACAGCGTGATGGGCAGGCTCGCCACGTTGGCCAACTCGAGTGTCACGTGACCGTCGAATCCGGCGTCGATGAATCCGGCGGTCGAATGAATGAGGAGACCGAGTCGGCCGAGCGAACTCTTGCCCTCGATACGTGCGACGAGGTCAGCGGGAACGCCGACGCGTTCGAGGGTCGACCCCAACACGAACTCACCGGGATGCAGCATGAACACCCCGTCCTCGGGAATCTCGACCAGTTCGGTGAGGCTGGTCATGTCCTGCTTCACGTCGATCACCCCGGCCGTGTGATTGCGGAACACCCGGAAGAGATTCGAGAGGCGCACATCGATCGACGATGGCTGGATCATCGTTTCGTCGAGTGGATCGATGACGATCCGACCGGCGGCCAAGGCTTCCCGGATGCTGCGGTCGGAGAGAATCACGTCGCCAACCGTAGTTCCCCGATGGACCGACTTTGCAGGTGACGGCCCTGTGAGCCACCGCTAACCTGACCCGTCACCGGGCTCGCCCGGCACTGCGGATGTAGTTCAATGGCAGAACATCAGCTTCCCAAGCTGAGAACGCGGGTTCGATTCCCGTCATCCGCTCGATGACCTCTCGGCAGACGGCTCTCGACCTCGATGCCGACGATCCTTTGGCCTCGTTTCGAGCCGAATTCGTCATTCCGGATCCGGGTCTCGTCTACCTCGACGGCAACTCCCTCGGGCGTACTCCGAAATCAACGGTCGAACGCCTTCGGCATGTGATCGAGTCGGAGTGGGCCGGGGATCTCATCCGAAGCTGGGAGCATTGGCTCGATCTGCCCCGCCGAGTGGGCGACCAGATGTCGGCGATCATCGGCAGTCGTCTTGGTGAAGTCGCCGTGCACGACTCCACCACTCTGAACCTCTATCAGGGAGTTCACATCGCGCTCGGACTTCGTCCCGATCGTCGAGTGATCGTCGTTCCAGCCGACGAGTTTCCGACGGATCGCTATGTGGTGGAAGGCATCGCCGCCGACAGAGGACTCGAAGTTCGACCCTTGACTCCCGACGTCGATTTGTCGGAGGTTGCGGTCATCGTTCGCAGCGTGATCGATTACCGATCGGCCGAACGGGCTGACGTGGCTGCCTTCACCTCTCACGTTCGTGGACAAGGTGCCTTGGTTCTCTGGGACCTTTCGCACACCGCCGGTGCCGTCGAGTTCGACGTGCACGCACTCGGAGTCGATCTCGCCGTGGGTTGCACCTACAAGTTCCTGAACGGAGGCCCGGGTGCCCCGGCGTTCACGTTCGTAAGAGCGGAACTTCAGCAGGACGCTCATCAGCCCATCCACGGCTGGTTCGCACAGAAGGATCAGTTCGAGATGGAACGCGGCTTCGATCCGCACGACGACATTCGTCGTGTGCTGCTCGGAACCCCGCACGTTCTCAGCCTCGTCGCAGCCGAAGAGGGGATAACCCTCTCGGCGCGTGCTGGCATGCCGAGCATCGCCGCCAAGGGTCGCGCTCTCACCGCATTCGCCCTCGACGTATGTGACCACTTCGGACTGGTCACGTCCACACCGCGCGATCCCGAGCGACGTGGCTGCCACATCGCAGTTCACGTCCCCGATGCTCGTGAGCGCCTGAAGTGTCTGGCCGATCATGGCGTCATTGCCGACATGCGACCTCCCGACATCCTTCGCTTCGGCATGAGTCCGCTCACGACTCGATTCGTCGACGTATGGGACGGACTGCAGAGAACGGCCGAACTCGCATCGTGATCAGCTACGACGACAATCTGCGGGATTCGATCACGCGCCATCTCGCCGCCCACGAACGACGCGAGTTCTCCCTCGACGGCTACCGCCACGCCGCTGTCGCCATCGTGCTGGTCGACAGCGAACCCGACGATCACGAAGATCCCTGCCCGGTGGGCGACGATCAGATGAAGAACGTGCCCGGTGACGTCGACGGCCTCGACGGACGAATGTTCGGTGTGGCGGGTGGTGCGGCATTCCTCTTGTGCCGACGAGCGGCCCGCATGAATCGCCACGCCGGCCAGTGGGCGCTGCCCGGCGGACGTCTCGACGACGGGGAGTCACCGATCGAAGCGGCTGTGCGCGAACTCCATGAGGAACTCGGTCTGCAGTTGGGTCCCGATCATGTTCTCGGATTGCTCGACGACTACCCCACTCGCTCGGGATTCGTCATGACACCGGTCGTTCTGTGGGCGGGTCGTGACGCCGTGATCGACCCCGACCCGAACGAAGTCGCCTACGCCTACCGAATCGGACTGCACGAGTTGTGCCGACCCGATTCACCTCGATTCGTGAATATTCCCGAGAGTGATCGTCCGGTGATTCAAATGCCGCTCAGTCGTGATCTGATCCATGCGCCGACTGGCGCAGTATTGGCTCAACTGCGCTGGGTGGCGATCGAAGGACGCGTCAACGAGCGGGTCGATCACTATGAACAGCCGGTGTTCGCGTGGAAGTGAACACGCGCCAGGCGAGCCAGATCATCACGAATTGAAGGGGAAGCCGACCGTACGACACGATCTGTTCGCTGAACGGTCGATCTCGCCAGTCCCACGTCATGTAGATGTTGGCGGGATACACACCGACGAACAGAACGATCGCCGAGAGAGCTCCGATGCGCCGAGTTCGGGAGAAGAAGAGGAGAGGTCCGACCACCAGCTCGGCGACGCCACTGGCGTACGTCCAGAAGCGCTCCGACGGCGGGAGCCATGGCGGAACGATGTCGTCGAAGAATTGCGGATTCACGAAATGCATCACCCCGGCGAGGGTGATGAAAGTTCCGAGGACGAGCGAGACCCGATTCCAACGCGGCGCGTTCACGAGGTCACCCTACTGGCGGTACGCTCGACCGATGACCGACGCGTCGATCGTCGAACCGGCTCCGATTCGACCGATGTTGCGCGGTGTGTTCCATCGCATCGCAGTCGTCCTCGCACTTCCGGCTTTCGTAGTGCTGATCGTGCTGTCGTCATCGGTGGGCGCTCGTGTTGCGAGCACGATCTACGCGTTTGGCATCTTGTCGATGCTCGGTGTGTCGGCCGTCTACCACTCGGGTCGACTGAGCGAACGAACCCAGCGGATCTTCAAGCGCATCGATCACTCGACGATCCTTCTCGCCGTGACCGGTAGCTACACGGCGGTGGCCGTCGGCGCACTGGAAGGCCGTAGCCAACTCACTCTGTTGTTGTTCGTCTGGACGGCGGCCGTCGTCGGAGTGATCATTCGTATGCGTTGGCTCCACGGACCACGATCCGTCACGGCAATCGTGTATCTGGTGGTCGGATGGAGTGCCCTCGTCGAAATCGCTGCGCTGGTGCAATCACTTGATGCCGTTGACACTGCACTTCTGGTGACCGGCGGCGGCCTCTACACAATCGGCGCAGTCATCTATTCGGCCAAGTGGCCGAACCCGTTCCCACGGGTGCTCGGATTCCACGAGGTGTTCCATGCGCTCGTGGTCGGTGCAGTAGTGGTTCATTACGTCCTCGTGGCCCGATTGGTGGTCGCCGCATGAGCACTTCGACGGTTCTCTACGACGTGGCCGACGGCGTGGCGACCATCACGCTCAACCGGCCCGAAGTGCGCAATGCATTCGGCGCTGGGATGGGTGAGGCATTGGCCGACGCATACCGACGAGCCGACCTCGACGACGCAGTGCGAGCGGTCGTCGTCACCGGCACTCCACCGGCGTTCTGTGCCGGGGCAGACATGTCGAGTGGTGGCGACACGTTCCGCCCGCGCGATGAATCCGACTTCAGTGCCTCCGGAGTGTCGTTTCGCGCCTGGAATGTGCGCAAGCCGGTGATCGCAGCTGTCAATGGCCATGCCATCGGGATCGGATTCACGCTCACTCTGCAGTGCGACATTCGGGTCTTCGCTCGCGATGCCAAGTACGGCATTGTTCAGGCTCGTCGCGGCATGATGGGTGACGGGATGTCTCACTGGACGCTTCCGAGAATCGCCGGATTCACCAATGCCGCCGACGTTCTTCTCACCGGCCGGACCTTCGACGGCGACGAAGCTTTTCGTTTAGGAGTCTGTAGTCGAGTCGTCGGGAACGACGCCGTCCTTCCCACCGCTACCGACATCGCACGCGACATTGCGGTCAACGTGTCGCCGGCATCGGCGGCGGCGAGTAAGCACGCGTTGTGGCAGACCTGGTCGTCGACCGCCGACGACATCGAGCGGACCGAGACCGAGTTGCATCACGTTCTCATGCGACTACCCGATGCCAAGGAAGGTGTCGAGGCGTTCCTCGAACGACGTGAACCGCGATGGACCACACGTGTCACCGACGTGATCGAGTGACATTCGCAGCGCTCCACTGACGAGTCCAGCCTCTACGGTTCGTCGTCTCAAACGTCGGAGGTGACGACATGACGGCAATGTTGACCCGAATTCATGAAGAGCATCGTGAGATGCTTCCGCATGTGAAGGCCATGCGAACCACCGCCGAGTTGGTCGGCCATACGCCGCATTCGGTCGTGGTCTCACGGTGTGAGGAAGCACTGCAATTCATGCAGCACCATTTGTTTCCGCACGCGCGAGCCGAGGAACAGTTCCTGTATCCCGTCCTCGATCGTCTGGAGCGGGCTCGTCTCGGATCGGCTCTCCTTCGATGGGATCACGAAGAAATGGAACGACATGCAGAGGACCTGCGGAGTCATTGGGAGAAGCTGGTGTCGAATCGACTCATGACCGATGACGTCGAACGGCGTGTTCGTGAGACCCTCCTCGGCCTTCACGATCTCATCATCCAACATTTCACCAAGGAGGACGATCTGGTGGTGCCTCTTCTCGAGGCCAACCTGTCTCAGGAGGAGGCCGACGAGATCGAACACGACATGTCGGTGCTCGAAAGACGCCTCGTGTGACGTGAGTTGGCCCGGTCTCGCCGGTGGGGAGGATCAGGGCCCGAGTTAGTCTTTCCACCTGGTGTTGTCACCTCGTCGAGCCCCCCGTCGACTTCGTCGCCCCACCCGCTCGTCATGGGTCGCGGGTCTCTTCGGCGTCGCCGGATTGGCCGTGGCACTCGGCGGTACGGCACGAGCCGACGACACGGCCACCGACGGCACTCGAACCCTGACGGTGTCGAAGAGCCTCGATCTGTCGGGGGATGGGGACACGATCCTCGTCACCGGCTCTGGCTACGACGAGTCGAAAGGCATCTACGTCGGGTTGTGCGTGATGACATCGCCCGACGAGCAGCCGTCACCGTGTGGTGGCGGTATCGATCGCTCAGGCTCGACAGGAGCATCCGAATGGGTCTCGTCCAATCCTCCGTCGTACGCAGTTGGTCTCCCCATCCCGTACGGGCCCGGAGGCTCGTTCACCATCGAACTGGCGGTGTCTCCGACGATCAATGAAGTGGTCGACTGTCGCGATTTTTCGTGTGCGATCGTCACCAAGAGCGACCACACGATCATCAGCGATCGTTCGCAGGATTTGATCATCCCTGTCACGTTCACTGGAGTTGCGCCCAGCACCACGACGGAGGCTCCGAGCGAGTCGTCGACGCCTTCTGAGACCGCACCCGAAATCACGGTCGCCGACGGTGTGTCCGACCTGGCCGAGGTGGCCGTTGGTGAGAACGATGGGAACACCACCTTGATCGTGGTGTTGGTCGCCGTCGTCGTGGTCGGCGTCGTCGGGGCCGTCATCGTCGTTCGTCGCGCGAAGTCGAATGTGCGATGACGGTGACGAGGTCGCTGCGGCGAGTCCTGGTAGCGGCCTCACTCGTATCGGTCGTCGCCTGCTCGTCGAATTCCGAACCCGCGACCGACGGTGAGCGCATCGTCACCATGACGGCCGGTCTCACCGAAGCTGTGTACGCGCTCGGCTTCGGTGATCTTGTGGTGGGTCGTGATCTCGGTAGCACTCTTCCCGAAGCTTCCGATCGACCGATCGTCACCACTACCCACGACGTCAATGTGGAGGCCCTGCTCGCAGTACGGCCCACGTTGGTGATCGTCGACGAAGACACCGGACCCGATGAGGCTCTCGATCAGATCCGATCGACTGGTGTACGAGTCGAAATGATCGACAATGCAACGCGGGTCGACGAGATCGTGCCACGCCTACAGAAGGTTGCGGCGATCCTCGGCGCTCCCGAGCGTGCGGAACGTCTCGCCGACGTCATCGACAGCGAACTCGAACGAGTCGGCGCCGATGGCTCATTGTCGAGTCGGCCTCGGGTCGCCTTCTTGTACGTCCGTGGTCCGGCGGGTGTGTACCTACTGGGTGGACCGGGTTCGGGCCCTGACTCCATCATCGAGGCGGCCGGTGGAATCGACGCCGGAACGGAGATCGGCCTCGATCTTCCCTTCACCCCGCTCACTCCCGAGGCCTTGGTGGAAGCCGCCCCCGACATACTGCTCGTCACCACGACGGGCCTCGATTCGGTCGACGGAGTCAGTGGTCTCCTTGAACTCGTCGGCGTGCAGCAAACCCCAGCCGGTAAGGCTCGTCGCGTGATGACGGCCGAAGACGGGTTGCTCTTCAGCTTCGGGCCCCGAACCCCGGACTTGGTATCGGGGCTCCGAGCGGAAATGATCGTGCAGATGGAGAAGGTCCCGGCATGACCCAGCGTCGAGATCATGGCGCCACGTTCGATCCCCGAATGGTGGCGGCCGTTCTTGTGGTCATGCTGCTGGCCACGGTTCTTCTCTCGGCGGCCATCGGCGCGTATCAGGTGTCGATCGGTGACGTGTTCGGATCGGTGGCGCGTCGGATCGGCATCGTGTCCAGTGATCCAAGTGATCCTGTGGCTGACGAACTGATCTGGTTCATTCGACTTCCACGCATCGTTCTCGGAATTCTGGTTGGCGCTTGTTTGGCCACGGCAGGTGCCGTGATGCAAGGAGCCTTCGCCAATCCGTTGTCTGAACCCGGGATTGTCGGCGTGTCATCAGGGGCCATGGCTGGTGCCGCGCTGCAGATCGTCACCGGTTTCGCACCGTTCGGAATCTGGACGCTTCCGGTGGCCGCGTTTCTCGGAGGCCTGGCTGCCGTTGTGATCGTCTACGCCACGGCTCGTCATGAGGGACGAACCGAGACGATCACCCTCATCCTCATGGGCGTGGCGCTCAATGCGTTGGCGGGCGCGATCATCGGTCTGCTCGCTTACGTTGCCGACGATGCGTCTCTGCGGTCACTCACGTCGTGGACTCTCGGATCCCTCGCTCAGTCGACGTGGGAGAAGGTGTGGATCGTCACCCCGGCCGCACTACTCGGCATGATCGGGGCGTTCTCCCTTCGTCGCACCCTCGACCTCTTGTCGCTCGGTGATCGTGCGGCTCGACATGTCGGTGTCGACGTCGAGAAGGCTCGAATTCGTGTGCTCGTCGTGGTGGCCATTCTGGCCGCTTCGGCGGTGGCGGTATCAGGCATCGTGCTTTTCGTCGGACTCTTGGTGCCTCATGTGGTCCGTCTGTTCGTGGGTCCGACGCACAAGAACCTGCTGCCGTTGTCGGTGTTGTTCGGTTCGGTTGTGGTGGCGTTGGCTGATTTGTTGGCACGCAACATCGTCGAACCAGCCGAATTGCCTCTCGGTGTGCTGACCTCGATCCTCGGTGCACCGGTCTTCATCTGGCAGTTGCGTCGCCTCCGCACTCGCCACGGAGGTTGGGCATGAGTGGTCTTCATGCAAGGAATGCGTCGCTCGAACGCGACGGAACGGTGTTGTGTCGTGATGTCGACGTCGAATTCGGTGCTGGCCAGCTCGTGGCCATCGTGGGTCCGAACGGCGCCGGAAAGTCGAGTCTGCTCGCGCTATTGGCCGGCGACCTCGATCCGGCCAGCGGCTCGGTCGATCTCGACGGAGTGAAGATGTCGTTGGTCGAGCCGCTCGAGTTGGCTCGACAGCGGGCAGTTCTGTCGCAGTCGAACACGGTGGCGTTTCCGTTCTCGGTGGCCGAAGTCGTGACGATGGGAAGGTTTCCGTGGTCGGCTCAGTCGAGTGCGGCCACCGATCAACGCATCGTCGCCGAATCGATGGCGGCCACCGACGTCGCGCACTTGGCTCGTCGGCGAATCACCACACTGTCGGGTGGTGAGGCGGCCCGAGTCGCTCTGGCTCGTGTGCTCGCCCAGGACACTGCCATCGTGCTTCTCGACGAACCCACCGCGTCGCTTGACATCAAGCATCAGGAGATGGTGTTCGACCTGCTCCGAGCCAAGGCCAAGGGCGGGGCGCTCGTCATCATCGTGGTGCACGACCTCGAGGCGGCCGCCGCCATCGCCGACCGACTGATCGTGATGAACGACGGTCGAGTGGTGGCCGACGGACGGCCCGATCAGATCCTGTCGTCGGAACTGTTGAGTGACGTCTATGACTATCCGCTGACTGTGAAAGTCGATCCGGCCAGTGGTTCACTGGAGATCCGCCCTCGTCGGAATCACCCGACCGGCCCCTGAACCGGAGGTCGCTCCATGAATCGATTCGCTCGCCGAGTAACGGCAGCTTCGGTTTCCCTCGTGCTCGTTGCGTCGTGTGGAGGATCCGACAATTCCTCCGGCAACTCGGTCGTTGACACGACCGTCACCCCGACCTCGGCCGTACCGGCAATCGAGGCTCCGACGACCACTGTGGCCGACTCCACCACCACGATGGCTCCGGCCGGACCAACCGTCGAGATCGTGGGCGGTGTCACGGACTTCTCATCCGACATCGAAACGATGGTGACAGTTGTGGGAACCGGCTTCACCGACTTGGCGATCGGAAATCGCCCGCCACTTGATGGTCTCCCGACGGGGGTCTACGTCGTGGTCGGTACCTTCGACGAGGTGTGGCAGCCGTCCACCGGTGCCGGTGCATCGACTCGTCGGACCGATCCCATGAACCAGATGTGGGCCATGCCGGTCGATTCCCGCAGTGTTCTCGATCCGGATGGCCTCCTTCCCAACATCTTCGTCCTCGAAATGGATGGCAGCTTCTCGGTGGATGTACCGGTGACGAAGCCTGAGGGTGACGGCATCTACGCGATTGCGGTGTACCCGGCCAGTGGTGGGATCAAAGCCGAGCACGAATTCCTGATACCGATCACCTTCTCGTGATCGTGTCGCTCGATGGGGAGCGACGTGCAATCAGAGTGTCGACAGATAGTCGTTGAGACGACCCCCGACCAGATCGGCGGCATCGTCCGACGGATGATCGGTGTAGCTGTATAGGCGAACGTCGTTCACGATGTGATCGCACGTGTCGTCGCAGAACACATCAGTGGCGTCGAAAACGGTGACGGACCCTTCGAAGTCGGCGGCGATGCGGTCGAGCATTGCCCGATATTTCTCGGTGTCGCTCAGGAACTGAATGCGGGTGGTCGTGCAGGCAGGGTTGTCGGTCACGAGAAGTGAGTTGAGGAATCCGATGGTCGAGCGTCGCTCCGAGCAGTCCTGCGGGGCGGCCAGAGCCGGATTGTCGACGTAGAGGACGACGTTCTTGTCACCGTCGACGAGTCGTCGAACCGTTTCGCGAAGAGCCGACTCGACCTTGCTGTAGAGCGGGCTGTCGGGCAGCCATGAGAATTCGGTCTCGACCGGGAATTCGAACATGGCCCGGACGGCTCCTTGCAGCACCACGACCTCGATGAGCGGATCGGCGACCACGGTGTCGACGGCCGGCACGATCAGTGGTTGGAAGCGCTCATGAGCTGGATCGTCGGAGATGAGGGGTACTGCCGACCCCAAGCCGAGAGTTCCGCCGAGGATGGTCCAGTAGCGATCGTCGACCGACGTACGCATGAAGCCGCCGATCAGCGTGGTTGCCTTGCTGTCTCCGATGAGGGCGTAGCTGGCCGAGCCGCGTACGTCGGTTCGGCAATCGGCGAAGAGTTCCTCGACGTCGAACGGAAGACCGCAGCCGAACGACGAGATCACGTCGATGTCGCGCACTTCACCCGGATCGATGGCGATGTTGACGTCGTTGAATCGTCGTTGACCGATGCCATTCTGCTGGAAGGTGTACGCCCCTACACCGCCGATGATCGCTACGGCGGCGACGAGGCCGGCGACGACTGCTCGTCGATGCTGATTGAACCTCAGTGGGCGTTCGATCAACCGATAGGTGAGGTAGGCGAGGATCACCGAGAGAATCACTGCGCCGGTGCGCACCCCGGTCGAGGGAACGTCACTGGCGATGATGCGGGCGTAGACGAGGAGCGGCCAGTGCCAGAGATAGAGCGGGTACGAGATGAGTCCGATGCCGATCATCGTGCGACGCGACAGCAGGTGACGCCCGCATACGGTGTTCGGACCGCTGGCGATCAGAAGTGCGGCTCCGACCGTGGGCGGAAGGGCGTTCCAGCCCGGGAAGGCACTGCCGCCGTCGAGCGTGAACATGGGAACGACGATCGACGCGAGTCCGACGACGGCCAGTGTGTCTCGCCTCGCCGTGCTCCACGTCGCGAGAAGCGGAGACGATCGTCCGAACGACACGACGGCGAGGAGAGCGCCGATCAGCAGTTCCCAGAACCGGCTGATGGGGGAGTAGTACCCGCCCACCGAATCGAGCGCGAGAAGTCCGAGCACGAACGACGTGACGAGAAGGACGATCGTCGACACGACGACATTGGCACCGATGCGCCGTCCGAATCGGAACATTCCCCAGAGGAGAAGTGGCCACACGATGTAGAACTGCTCTTCGATACCGAGTGACCACAGGTGGACGAGCGGCTTCACTTCCGACGCCGTGTCGAAGTAGCCGGCCTCGGCCCAGAGGAGGAGATTCGACACGAAGAAGGCGCCACCGGCCACGTGCTTGCCGAGCTGTTCGAACTCCTTGTCGAAGAGCGACACCCAACCGAGCGCGTACGTCGCTGCGAGAACGATCGCTAGCGCCGGGAAGATGCGCCGAACGCGGCGATCGTAGAAACCCCGAATGGAGAACGAGTCGTTCGACAGACCACCGAGGATGTTGGTGGTGATGAGGAAGCCGGAGATGACGAAGAAGACGTCGACTCCGACGAAGCCCCCGGGAACCATCCAGGGAAAGGCGTGGAACAGAACAACCGAGCCGACGGCGATAGCACGCAGTCCGTCGATGTCGGGCCGATACACGTGTTCGACGTTCTTGGTTCCGGAGCTCACCACTCCAGGACTTTGCCACACCGAACTTCAGTTCTGGAGACTCTGATTCCTGCGATTCACCAAGTAGAGCAACCAGACCAGAGCCGGAACGGCCGTGACGGCGGCGAGGCCGAAGACGATCACCAATCCGATCTGAGTGGGACGCGCACCGGCCACCTCGTCGAGAGTCGCATGGTCGATCAGGAAGTCGGGCCACTGTGCGACACCCCATCCGAGAAGCACCGTTCCGACGGCCACGGTGGCTCCGACGCGAGCCAGTGAATAGTTCTTTCGGTACAAGAGAACGATCGCACCGAATCCGGACACGGCGGCGAGAAGTGCCAGTGGCGCGGCTCGTCCTTGTAGACGATTGGTCAACGTTTCGGCATCGTTCGTGAGGAGCGGAACGGCGGCGAGAGCGATCACGCCGGTGATGGAGCCGCTCACTATGCCGCGCTTCGCGCAGTAGTCGGCGAGTTCTTCATGGCCGGCCCGACGTGCATCGGCGGCCAGATAGACGGCGGCGAGATAAGCGGCCGTACCGACGGCGAGGATTCCTCCGACCCATGACGTGGGTCCGGTCCAGACCGAGACGTCGCTCGTGCCATCGAGGGTGACGCGCCCGCTCGCGATGGCACCGGCGATCATGCCCAAGAAGAACGGTGTGATGAACGACGACAGCGCAAACGCCGCTCCGAACACACGTGCCCATCGAAGATCTTCGCTGAACTTGCGGAAGGCAAAACCGGATCCTCGCAACACGATGCCGAGGCCGACGAGCATCCATGGCACCCACATAGTGTTCATGACGGCTGTGAAGCCGGTGGGGAAGGCACTCCACATGAACACCAGTACGTAGACGAGCCACACGTGGTTGGCCTCCCATACCGGGCCGATGCTGTGATCGACCTGGGTGCGAAGTGCGGCACCATGCTCGGCATCGCCGGCGAGAAGGTCCCACATGCCACTGCCGTAGTCGGCACCACCGAAGACCCCGTAGGCGACGACGCCGACGAACATCAGGGCGGCGACGAGATCGACGAGGCTCATCGGGCTACCACTTCCGGTGAATAGGGGCTGGGAAGAGCGTCGCCTTCACCGCGTCGCCAGCGCGATGACATCGATCTGATCACGGCGAAGGCGGCGATTCCCATTGCGGTGTACACGACGATCGTGGCGGTGAGCGTGATCCACACGTTGGAATTGGTGGTGACTGCTTCGTCGACGGTCATCACCTCGTGGGCGATCCATGGCTGCCGGCCCACTTCGGTGGTGATCCAACCCGTCTGCAGGGCGATCACGGCGAGTACACCCGAGATCGACAGGAAGCCGAGAGAGCGTGGCGAGTCGATCAGTGATCGTCGTCGTCGCTCTCGCCACCAGAACCACACCGAGAAAGCGGCGAGGAGAGTTCCGATTCCGATCATGGTCTGGAACGACAAGTGCACGATGTTGACGGGAGGAGTCGTTTCGGGAGTGAGTTGATCGAGTCCGGGAATCTCGGCGTTCGGACTGTTGCCGGCGAGGATCGAGCCGAGTAGCGGAATCTCGATCGCCCCGACGACCTCTCCGTCGATCAAGACACCGCCGATTCGCAGCGGTGCTCTCGTCTCGGTTTCGGTGGCCAGTTCCATGGCAGCGAGTTTGGAAGGTTGTTCGTCGGCCAGTCGCAGACCCGAGAAGTGGCCGACGACCGGTTGAACCACGGCGGCCAATCCAGCGATTGCCAGCGCGTAGCGAAGACCCATGCGGTGTCGGCGATCGTCACGTCCCTTTCGAATGGCGAAGGCATAGACGCCGGCTACGACGAAGCCGACGACCATGTAGGCGGCCACGAACATGTGGAGGGCCATCCCCCACACGGCACTGTTGAACATTGCGGCGAGCGGATCGACGTCGGTGACCTGACCGTTCTCGAGAGTGAATCCGGTGGGTGCATTCATCCAGGCATTGACCGCCATGATGCAGAAGGTTCCGAACGCTCCCGACACCATGATCGGAATCAGCGTCTTCAGGTGCACCGATGGTGGAAGGCGGTCCCAGCCGTACAGATAGATGCCGAGGAACACTGCCTCGAGAAAGAAGGCGATTCCCTCGAGTGCGAACGGGAGTCCGATCACGTCGCCGTACGTCGACATGAGACCGGGCCACAGCAGTCCCATTTCGAAGCTGAGGATCGTCCCACTCACGGCGCCTACGGCGAACAGAACGGCGGCGACCTTCGACCAGCGACGGGCCAGTGTGAGGGCATCGGCGTCGTTCTTCTTCAGTCCACGACGATGCAGAAGGTAGATGAGGAAAGGAAAAGCCACCCCGAAACACGAGAGCACGATGTGGAATCCGAGCGAGAGCGCCATCTGGTAGCGCGCCGCCATGAGAGTGTCGACAGCGAACATTTCCATCGGAGGTGACCTTAGGCGACGTCGACTCGTCGTCGGTTTCCCGTTCACTTTCTCCATAGCCTCACGGCATGGATCGACAAATGTCACCGGAATGCCCCGACCCGGTGACCTTCGCCGTCATGCGCCAGGAGTGGCGAGATCTCGCCTACGTTCACTGGCGATACGAGCCCTCGGTGGTGCAGGCGTTGCTACCCGAGCAACTCACCGTCGACACCTTCGATGGTTCGGCGTGGGTCGGCTTGATTCCGTTCTCGATGCGCAACATCGGCTTGCCGCACGGACCATCGTTTCCGTACTTCGGTTCCTTTCCCGAGATCAATGTTCGGACCTACGTGATCAAGGACGGTCGTCCAGGTGTGTGGTTCTTCTCGCTCGACGTGAATCGATTTCTTCCCGCTGTCGTCGCGCGTCTCACCTACCGGTTGCCGTATTGCTGGGGTCGAGCGAGCCACGAAGTCGGTGGCGAGACGTGGACCACTCGTGTTCATCGTCGTTGGCCGCGTGCGGTCGAACCGATCGAGATCGTGTTGCACCCAGGAGAGGCGATCGAGCCCGACGATCTCGACCATTTCCTCACTGCTCGATGGGGTTTGTATTCCCGAACGAGAGGCGGGGTTCGCTATGCCCCGGTCGATCACGAGCCGTGGCCGCTGCGGGCGGCCCGGTTGGAGCACGCCGACACGAGTTTGGTGACGGCGGCCGGCCTCCCCGAGCCGAACGGGGAAACTCACGTGCGTTGTTCGCCGGGGGTCAGTGTTCGGATCGGTCGACCACGACGGGTTCACTGAGTTCATCGAACGTTCACTCCGCCGAAAGTGCCTCAATGAACGTTGAGACATAATCTCGGGGTCGTGGATCTGAACCGCCGAGCCTCTCGCTTCGCCGCCCTGGGCGATACGTCTCGGCTGAAAATCGTCGATGCACTGGCAGCGGGCGATCACTCACCCGGAGACCTGGCCGATCTCACGGGCTGCGACTCCAATCTGCTGGCCCATCACCTGCGCATCTTGGAGGAGTCGGGCCTCGTCAGGAGAGTGAAGTCGCAGGGCGACGGTCGCCGTCGCTACGTCCAGTTGACGCCTGGCGCCGTCGAAGGTCTGTTACCAGCGGTTGTGGGAACGTCACGACGCCGTGCGCTGTTCGTCTGCACCCGTAATTCGGCGAGGAGTCAGCTGGCGGCTGCGATCTGGAAGTCGGTCGGCGCCGGAGACGCCGAGTCGGCCGGCACACATCCGGCCGATCGAGTTCATCCCGGCGCTGTGGCGGCGGCCGGACGTCTGGGCCTCACCTTGGACGGCATCGTTCCGAAGCACCTCGACGAGGTCGGCGTCGACGCCGATGTGGTGATCACGGTGTGCGACGAAGCACGTGAAGAGATCGAACCGCCGGCGACGTGGATTCATTGGTCGATCCCGGATCCGGTGAGATCGGGTCGGGCGTCGGTCTTCGATGCCACGGCACGCGAACTCGTCCGACGCGTACAGATGCTGCGAGGAATCGAGGAGATCACATGACGACCACACGAATCGGGATCAACGGCTTCGGACGTATGGGTCGTCTGGCCGTTCGCGCCTTGCGTCACCATCCCGATCTCGAGCTCGTCCATGTGAACGAGATCAAGGGGGGAGTGGAAGCGGCCGTTCATCTCCTTCAGTTCGACACGGTGCACGGACGATACGACGGCAACGTGTCGATCGAAGGTGAGTCGATGATCGTCGACGGTCGCCGAGTCGGGTTCTCCGAATACTCACGCCCTGAGGAGATCCCGTGGGCCGACCTCGGAGTCGACGTGGTCGTCGAATCGTCGGGCACGTTCAAGACGGTCACCGACATCGAGCCCCATCTCACCAACGGCGCCCGCTCGGTCGTGGTCGCCTGTCCGGTGAAGGACCCGACCGTGCTGAACGTCGTGATGGGCTGCAACGATCATCTGTACGACCCGCAACACCACCGAATCGTGACGGCTGCCTCGTGCACTACGAACTCGCTTGCGCCCGTGGTGAAGGTGCTGCTCGAAGAGTTCGGGATCGAACGAGGGGCCATCACCACGATTCACGACGTCACGAATACGCAGGTGATCGTCGACGCTCCGCACAAGGACCTGCGTCGAGCTCGTTCAGCTCTCAATTCACTGGTTCCAACCTCCACCGGATCGGCGACGGCGATCACGATGATCTATCCCGAACTCGCCGGAAAGCTCAACGGAACGGCGGTGCGCGTGCCTCTCCTCAATGCGTCGCTCACTGATTGCACCTTCTCCATGTCGCGTGACGTGACCGTTGACGAGGTGAACGCCGCGCTCGAACGAGCAGCATCTGGTTCGCTGGCCGGAATTCTCGGCTTCGAAACTCGTCCTTTGGTGTCGGCCGACTACGTGAACGACACCCGATCGGGCATCGTCGATGCTCTGTCGACCATGGTGGTCGACGGCCGTTTGCTCAAACTGCTCGTCTGGTACGACAACGAATATGGCTACGCCCACCGCATGGTCGAGCTGGCCGACAAAGTCGCGCGAGCGGTGAACGCGTGAAGTTGCGCAACTACGTCCTGGTGACGGCTGGCTATTGGGTCTTCACCCTCACCGACGGTGCGCTGCGGATGCTCGTTCTTTTGCATTTCAACGATCTCGGGTACTCGGCCGTCGCCATCGCCTTCCTCTTCCTCGCCTACGAGTTCATGGGGATCCTCACCAACCTCCTGGGCGGTTGGGTGGGGGCGCGCAAGGGTCTCAACCGCACCTTGGTCGGTGGACTGGTTCTGCAGATGGTCGCCTTGTCGGCGCTCACGCTCGAAGATCCGTCGTGGGAGCGGTGGCTGTCGGTTCTCTTCGTGATGGCCATGCAGGCGCTATCCGGAGTTGCGAAGGATCTCACGAAGATGAGTTCGAAGAGTGCGGTGAAGACGGTGGCTGGCGACGGATCACTCTTCCGGATGGTGGCGATCCTCACTGGTTCGAAGAATGCTCTGAAAGGAGTGGGTTTCTTCCTCGGATCGGCCTTGCTCGCCACGCTCGGTTACGACGGCTCGCTCCGGGTCATGGTCGCCGCTCTCGGTGTGACGGTCGTTCTCCTTCTCGTCATGTTGAACGAGGACATCGGTAAGTCGAAGCGCAAGCCCAAGCTCACGTCACTGCTCTCGAAGTCGGATGCCATCAACAAACTGTCTTTCGCGCGCTTCTTCCTATTCGGATCGCGCGACATCTGGTTCGTGGTCGCCGTACCCGTGTTCTTGGCCGAGCAGTTGAACTGGTCCCACGAAGGAGTTGGCGGATTTCTGGCGGCCTGGGTGATCGGTTACGGGATCGTCCAATCGTCGGCGCCGAAGTTGCTCACCTCTGGTGGTCGAGTCGTCGACGAGAGTCGGGCTACTCGCTCGTGGGCTCTCGTGTTGGCCGTCGTATGCGTAGCGATCGCAATTCCGGTCACCATCGAGTGGGGTGTGACACCAGCTGTCGTCGGAGGATTGATCGTGTTCGGTGCCGCTTTTGCGATGAACTCCTCACTGCACTCGTTTCTGGTGCTCGCCTTCGCCGATGACGATGATGTCGCGCTCGACGTCGGCTTCTACTACTCGGCCAATGCCGCCGGACGTCTCGTCGGGACGTTGTTGAGCGGTGCTCTGTACGTGTGGGGAGGGTTGGCGCTCGCGTTGTGGGGATCGGTTGCGTTCGTGGTCGCAACATGGTTGGCGGCTCGACGACTTCCACCGCTTCCCGCTGGAACAGCGGTGTCACTCGCCGACGTGGACGGTGGGGACTGATCGGTAGCCTTGGGTCGACCATGTGGTCGTCCTGGACATCCGTCCGACGACGACTCCGTCGTTGCCCCTTTAGCTCAGTCGGTAGAGCAGCGGACTTTTAATCCGTGGGTCCAGGGTTCGAGCCCCTGAGGGGGCACTAGGTCAGGTCACTGAACGGATTGTGGGCTATCTCCCACAGATGGCCGTCGGGGTCGGCGAAGTAGCCGGAGTATCCGCCCCATTCGGTGGCCTCGGGTGTCTTCACCACTCGGGCGCCCATCGCTACCGCTTCGGCGAACACACGGTCGACATCGGTTCGAGTCGGCTCATTGTGGGCCAGGGTGACTCCCCGGAATGAGGTTGTGACGGCATCGGGTTCGACTGGATCGACGACTCCAGCGTCGTTCGCCAGATCCGACCTCGGGAACAGCGCCAACCACGGGCCGTCCTGACCGCCGTTGTCGAGTTCGAAGAACACGATTCCTTGCGCAGGGTCGTAGTTCGGGCATTCGAATCCGAGTGCCATGTAGAAAGCGCGAGATACCTCGAGGTCGGTCACCCCGAGGGTGATCAGTGAGACCTTGGGCTTCATGCGGTCACGGTACGCGGCGACGGGGTTTCGCTTTGCCGGCGTTGGAACGACCGGGTCGACCGGAGGGTGCGGCGGCGTTGTTTCGACGTGACGACTGCTGCGGCTTGCGTGAAGGATTCGCCGAGCGACGCGGGGCCGTCGGCTGAGGCGTCGGACGCTTCACGAAACGCTTCGCAACCGGTGCACCAGCCAGTTCTTCGATCAGTTCGTGTCCGGGCTCCACGTTGGTGAAGGTGGGACGGATACCAGCCTTACGTACGAGATCGTCAACGTCTTTACGCTGTTCGGGCATCACCAGAGTGATCACGGTGCCGTCGGATCCGGCCCGGGCGGTCCGTCCGGAGCGATGCAGGAACGCCTTGTGCTCAGCCGGAGGATCGACGTGAACCACGAGTTCGACCCCGTCGACATGGATTCCGCGTGCGGCGATGTCGGTGGCCACCATCACGGTGACTTCGCCGGTGCTGAACGCCTCGAGATTCTTGGTGCGCACACTCTGTGAGAGATTGCCGTGCAGGTCGACACTCGGAATTCCCGCCGTCGACAACTGCTGGGCGAGTCGCTTGGCCATGTGCTTGGTGCGCGTGAAGAGAAGAATTCGATCGGGTCCGCTGGCGAGAGCCTTCACGATGCTCGGTTTGTCGTCGCGCGACACTCGGAACACGTGGTGGTCCATCTTTGGCACGGGTGATTCGGCCGAATCGACCGAGTGGCTGACCGGATCGTGTAGGTAGCGGTCGATGAGCACATTGACGCCGTTGTCGAGTGTGGCCGAGAAGAGCATCTTTTGACCCTTCTTCGGAACTCGATCGAGGAGCCGCTTCACGGCGGGCAGAAATCCAAGGTCGGCCATGTGGTCGGCTTCGTCGATCACAGTGATGTCGATTGAGCCAAGTGAGCAAAGACGTTGCTCGATCAGGTCTTCGAGTCGGCCCGGGCAGGCGATCACGATGTCGACGCCGCGCTGCAGTGCGTTCGCTTGCGGTCCCTGACCGACTCCACCGTGGATGACGGTGTGAGACAGACGCAGTGCTCGCGCAATGGGCTCGAAGGTGGCAGCTACTTGATGAGCGAGTTCGCGGGTGGGAACGAGAACGAGAGCACGCGGAGCTCCGCGACCGGGACGCTGCTTGATCGCCGCCAGACGAACCACGACCGGTAGGGCGAAGGCGAGGGTCTTACCGCTTCCGGTGCGACCACGGCCGAGAATGTCACGGCCGGCGAGAGAGTCACGAAGGGTGACCTGCTGAATGGGGAATGGTGCTGTGATGCCGTTCTTGTTCAGCACGCTGACCGCGGCCTCGGGCACGCCGAGGTCGGAAAAACTGGGGGACATGTGGGGGAACTCCTTGTGGTGGCGGCAAAGGGTGCCGACCGAACCCGACTGAGGAAGCCTCCTTCTCACCATGGGGTGGAAGAGTCACACGCCAACTCGAATCCGGTGCGGGCACCGGACGTCTCCTTCAGTATGCCGAATCGACTCTCGAATTGCTCGCATGACCAGATGTGTGGTCGATCCACACCTGGAAGACTGGAGCCATGTCCAGTGCACAGACGTACGACGCGATTCGAATCTCCACCGACGGAGCGGTCACCACACTCGTCCTTGACAAACCCGAGAAGAGGAACTCGTTGTCACTGCCGACGATGCTCGAGATCATCGATGCCGTACAAAACGTGGCCGACAGCGATGCCGATGCATTGGTGATCGCCGCCAACGGCCCCGTCTTTTCGGCTGGTCACAATTTTGCGGACATGGCCGGAGCCGATTTCGATGCAACTCGTCATCTCTTCGACGTGTGTACGCAGATGATGAATCTGGTGCAGGAAATTCCACAGGTGGTCGTGGCCAAGGTGCACGCCCTGGCCACGGCGGCCGGCTGTCAGCTGGTGGCCTCGTGCGATCTGGCGGTGGCCGCCGAATCGGCCGCTTTCGCCCTACCCGGCGGCAAAGGCGGGCTGTTCTGCCACACCCCGCTCGTCGCGGTGTCGCGCAACATCGGACGCAAACGGGCTCTCGAGATGGCGTTCACCGGCGATCCGATCGACGCCCGCACTGCGGCCGAGTGGGGCCTTGTCAACCGGGTGGTTTCTGATGCCGACCTCGATGATGCGGTTCTCGATCTCGTCACTCGATCGATACGCGGCTCGGTCATGTCGAAGGCCCTCGGCAAACAGGCCTTCTACGCTCAGATCGGGCTCGAACAAGGTGGCGCCTACGGATATGCCGCTGAGGTGATGGCCCGAGCCGCCGTGTCTCCGGATGCTCAGGAAGGAATCAGCGCCTTCCTCGACAAGCGTTCACCTGTGTTCACCGAACGTCCGACGGACTGAATCGACTGGTTGAATGACCACATGAGCTCGATGACGTTCTCGGTTCCTGGCATGACCTGCGGCCATTGCGAACAGGCTGTCGCGACCGAACTCTCGAAGGTTGCCGGAGTCACGTCGGTTGCCGTCGATCTCGACACCAAGCAAGTGATCGTGGACAGTGAATCACCGGTCGACTGGAAGGTGATCGTCGATGCCGTCGACGAAGCAGGATTCGACGCCGTCGCCATCTGACATCTCGACCGACGAACCGCTGGTTCTGGCGGTGACGGGCATGACGTGCGCCGCGTGTGCCGCCCGAATCGAGAAGAAACTCAATCGTCTCGACGGAGTGATGGCCACCGTCAATTACGCGACGTCGAAAGCCACCATCCACGTCGATCCGACGCAGACCGACGTCGTGTCGATCTCTATTCTGACCAGAACCGTCGACGACATGGGATACGGAGCCGTTCCGGTGTCGACCGATGAGGGTTCGCATTCAACGACCGAGATTGCCACCGACGCCCATGTTGACGACATCCGGCACCGTCTGGTGGTGGCGGCCATCGGGGCCTTGCCTGTCATGTTTCTGTCGATGATCCCGACGTTGCAGTTCGACGGATGGCAATGGGTCTCGCTCGCCTTCGCCGCTCCAGTGGTCACGTGGTCGGCGTTGCCCTTCCATCGGGCGGCCTGGCGCAATGCCCGACATCGAACGACGACGATGGACACGCTCGTGTCGATCGGTGTGATCGCTGCGACCCTGTGGAGTCTGTGGGCACTCCTGTTCGGAGGCGCCGGCACCATCGGCATGACAATGGACATGAGCCTCTTTCCGCGTTCATCGATGTCGCACGGTCATGGTGTGGCCGAACATCACGACATCTACCTCGAGGTCGCGACCACCCTCACGGCCTTCATCCTGGCCGGGCGCTTCTTCGAATTGCGCTCACGTCAAAAGGCCGGGAGCGCTCTGCGTGCCCTCGCCAGTATGGGCGCGAAGTCCGCAGTTCTGTGGCGTGACGGTGTCGAGACCGAGATTCCGATCGGAGCCCTTGGCGTGGGCGAAACGTTCGTGGTGCGGCCGGGGGAGAAGGTGGCAACCGACGGTGTGGTCGTCGATGGTCGGAGTGCGATCGACCGAAGTCTCGTGACTGGTGAGAGTGTCCCGGTCGACGTGGCGGTGGGTGACGATGTCACGGGCGGAACGGTCAACACCAATGGCCGACTACTCGTACGAGCCAGGCGTATCGGACGCGACACCGTGCTGGCGCAGATGGCTCGTCTCGTCGAGCGCGCCCAGGAAGGCAAGGCCCCGGTTCAACGTCTGGCCGACCGCATCAGTTCGGTGTTCGTTCCCATCGTGATCGCACTTGCGCTCGCGACGCTCGTTCTGTGGTTGGCCATCACTGGTGATACCGATCGATCGTTCTCGGCGGCGGTGTCGGTCCTGGTGATCGCCTGTCCGTGCGCCCTTGGTCTGGCGACTCCCGTTGCCTTGTTGGTGGGCACTGGTCGGGCCGCCCGATCGGGGATCATCATCCGCGGCGCGCACGTACTCGAGGCCACCAGAGCCGTCGACACGATGGTGCTCGACAAGACCGGCACTCTCACGACGGGTGAGATGACTCTCGTCGACGTCGATCTCTCACCCGGAGGGGCCTCGGACGAGCTCGTGCTCTTCGCCAGTCTTGAGGCCAACAGCGAGCATCCAATCGCCCGCGCCGTCGTGAGTGGCCTCCGTGAACGGGGTGTTCATGCCGACGCGAGTCGAGTGGTCGACTTCGAGAACCGACCAGGGATGGGAGTCGTGGGTGCGGTGGACGGTCGACTGGTGTCGGTCCGTCGGGCGTCGAACACTACGCGAGATGACGGTGATGGCGCGACGGTCGTGGAGGGTCTCGTCGACGGTCGAGCTCGGGTGAGGTTCTCGGTGAGCGATCGGCCTCGCCCCGAAGCCGCCGACACGGTTCGACGACTTCGCGCCATCGGGGTCACACCCATGATTGCGTCCGGCGATTCATGGTCGGCTGTGCGACACGTGGCCGGTCAAACCGGAGTTCATGAATCGGATGTTCACGCCGAAGTCCTTCCCGACGACAAGTTGCGACTGGTTCATGAACTTCAGGAGGCTGGACGCACGGTGGCCATGGTTGGTGACGGCGTCAACGACGCCGCCGCACTCGTGGCCGCCGATCTCGGTATCGCCATGGGAACCGGCACTGATGCCGCGATGGAAGCCGGCGATCTCACCATCGTGAGCGGCGACCTGTCCTTGATTCCGGAGGCGTTGCACATCAGCCGACGAACATTGCGCACCATCAAGGCCAACCTGTTCTGGGCCTTCGCCTACAACGTTGCCGCCCTGCCACTCGCCGTCGCTGGACTCATGAATCCCATGCTCGCCGGGTTGGCGATGGCGTTGTCGAGCGTGTTCGTGGTGTCGAACAGCCTGCGTCTTCGTCGCTGAGTCAGGTCGGAGCTACCCCGAGCAACTCCTGCGACCGACGAATCGCGGCCACTCGACGATCTCGCAAGGCTCGGGCCGAGATACCAGCCAACTTCGCCGATTCGGGACTGAGCCGATCGGTGAGCATCTCGTCGATGGCGATGCGGTCGATCTCACGTAGTCCGAGTCGTTCGAGGTCGTGCAGAAGATTTGATACCTCTGCTGCCGCACCGACTGGATCGGCTTCGGTGGCGACCGAGGAAGCACCGCGCATCGGAACACCCCGAGTGGCACGAAGAGTTTCACCGTTGACGATCGTCCAAGTATCCGAGGCGACCTCCACCGAGTTCCGCTTCGTGCGCGACTCACGAACGAAGGCCTGGTACTCGATGTCGCGAAGAAGATTGGCAGCGACTCGTGCCGGACGTCGATCGATGGGGTAGTTGCGGATCACCATCCATGCCGACGAGGCCAACTGATCGAGAGCGAATGATTGACCGCCTTGAACGATCCGTCCTCGGCGGACCGCGACGGCGATGAGTCCGGGAAGAATTCGTTGAACCACGATGCGACATGCGAGTTCGTCATGGAGAGCGATGGCGGTCAATCGCGACAAGTAGCGGTCGCATTCCTCGTCGGTCATGGATTCCCCGTAGCCGGCTCGGCGAAGAACTTCGTCGAGATGTCGGACCGGTTCGCCCGGGAGATTCCAGCCGTTGGCTCGTCGGACGTCTCGGCGTGATCGAGCGATCGCGTCCCATTCGAGCCACAGCCGGGTCGCCGTGGGCAGGCGGGTGGATTCGGGGGCGACGCCGAGTGAATAGCCGAGGCTGGTCAGTCGTCGAGCCGCAAAGGTGGACGGGCTCTGTGGGTTGTCGTGTGTGGTCATGACCCGACATGACTTGGGTGACCTCACCAGGGGTTGGTGCGAGTGCGGATCGGCTGACCCGGCGCGCCCGGTGAGAGTCCCGGTGAGACCTGTCGCTCCTGGTGACGCTGGAATCTCGAGTCAGACGATCGGGCTGCACCAAGATTCAGGGATGCGCATCACTCTTCCCTCCGGAACACCGGCCGAGATCGAACGTGTCGATGGATCCTCTCGGGGTCTCGTGGTCTTCCCCGACATCTTCGGACTACGTCCGTTGTTCGACGATCATGTCGCTCGATTCGCCTCCGAATGGGGAATGACGACGATCGCCATCGAGCCGTTTCCGATCTCGGCCGTCGGCCGTGATCTCGGTGCCGACATCGATGGACGGTTCGCCGCCGTGCCCACCCTCGACGACGTCGACAAGTTCCGCGATCTGAACGAAGCTGCCGACGCTACGGGCTGTTCCTCGGTGGCGATGATCGGCTTCTGTATGGGCGGTATGTACTGCTTCAAGGCGGCGGCCATGAAGCGATTCAGTCGCATCGCCAGTTTCTACGGCATGATCCGGCTGCCCGAGACCTGGCGGAGCGACGTTCAAAGCGAACCCTTGGCTTCGTTGTCGGCCGATCCGAGCGAAGCGGCAAAGGTTCTTGCCATCATCGGCAACCGCGACACGTGGACGCCTGATCCCGACGTCGCCGAGTTGTGTTCGACGGGAGTGAACGTCGTCGAGTACTCGGAAGCCGAACACGGATTCGCCCACGACTCCTCACGACCGGCGCATCGCGCCGATGACGCCGCCGATGCATTTCGGCGAGCTAAGGAATGGCTGTCAGCGTGAGCGGAGTTCGAGGCGGTCGCGCAAGATGATCTTGTAGCGACGCTCGTGCTGCTCGATCCAGCCGAGGCGAATGAAGCTGCTGATCGCCTTGTTCACGCGTTCGCGTGAGGCACCGACCATGCCGGCCAATTCTTCTTGGGTGACCGGCAGGACGAATTCGTCGGCATCGCCCGCCAGTTCGAGAAGACGCTTGGCGGTGCGTCCGGTCACGTCGAGGAACACCGAGTCGGCAAGTGCGCCATCCATGATCCGGAGCCGATCGGCGAGCATCCGCACGACACCGCGAAGAACCCGCGGGTTCTGCTGCAGCATCTCTTCCACCGGGTCGTAAGGGATCTCCAGAACCTCACACGGTTCGATCGCCCGGGCCATAGCCGAACGGGGACCACCGTCGAGGAGACCCATCTCGCCGAACAGGTCACCGGTCTCCATGAGCGCCACCATGCTCTCGCGCTTGTCGAGTTCGTTGGCGATGGCGATGGCCACTCGGCCGGTGATGACGATGAACATCGACTCGGCGTCTTCGCCGGCTTCGAAGAGATGATCTCCGCGCGACAGCACGCGCTTGCGGCCGATCGACGAGATTCGAGTGAGTTCTTCGACCGGAGCATCGGCGAAGAAGTCGGAGCGGGCGAGGATGTCTTCGTACGGCATCACCAGGAACGGTACTACCCTCACGGGGAATGGCGAACTTGGCGTCCGAAAAATCTCGTCGACCGGGTGTGAGCGTGTGGACCATCATCGTTGCAGGTGGCTCAGGGCGTCGATTTGGTTCGTTGAAGCAGTACGCCGAACTCGGTGATCGGCGTGTGGTCGATCTCGCCCTCGAGAGTGCCCGTGAGGTGAGCGACGGGGTCGTTCTGGTCGTGCCCTTCGAAGATGTCAAGAGTGAAGGAGGTGTCGCCGGGGGTCCGACCCGCACCGCGAGTGTCCGGAATGGCTTGGCGGCCGTCCCCGATGATGCCGACGTGATCCTGGTGCACGATGCGGCGCGGCCGTTCGCTACGTCTCGACTTTTCACGTCCGTGATCGACGCCGTGTGCGCCGGCGCCGACGGTGCAGTACCCGGGCTTCCAGTCACCGACACCGTGAAGTCGATCGAAGTGGTCGAGTCGAATTCTCTCGGGTTGGAAGATTCGTTCAGCGTCACCAACATGGCGATTCCACGGGTAGTGAACACACCCGACCGGGCGACGCTCGTTGCGGTACAGACCCCACAGGCATTTCGTGCGTCGACTCTCCGAGAGGCGTATCGATCCGACCTCGACGCAACAGATGATTCCGTCCTGGTCGAATCGATGGGCGGTACCGTCGTCGTCGTGCCAGGCGAGGTCGACAACCGCAAAATCACTCATCCCGACGATCTCGAGTGGGCTCGCGATCATTTGTCTCGTCGATCATCGAGTCGGGACGAATCGTGAGCGACGTCGAATTCAGGGTCGGTCAGGGATTCGACGTTCATCGATTCAGTGACGATCCGACGCGGATTCTCGTTCTGGGCGGTGTCGTGTTCGAGGGAGAGCGCGGACTCGACGGTCACAGCGACGCCGATGCGATCGCTCATGCGTGCGCTGATGCTCTGCTCGGTGCGGCCGGACTCGGTGACATCGGCCAGCATTTCCCCGACACTGACCCGAAGTGGAAGGGCGCGAATTCGCTGAATTTGTTGGCCGAAGTCGTACGCCTGGTGCGCGCCGGTCGCTGGACGATCGGCAACATCGACTGCAGCGTGGTCTGCGAAGTACCGAAGTTGGCTCCACGACGTGACGACATGCAGAGTGCATTGTCGTCGGTGGTCGGAGCTGCCGTAACCGTGAAGGGTCGACGAGCCGAAGGTCTTGGCTCGCTCGGCCGACGAGAAGGAATCGCCTGCTGGGCGGTGGCCGTGTTGTCGCGGCAGGTGATGTGATGGCTCCCCGTCGACCGGCTCGAGGATCGTCGGCTCGTGGTCCTCAAAAACGCGGTGGTGCGCCCGCACGACGCTCTCGTCCCAACGATCGATCGAAGAATTCGTTCGACAAACCGAAACGTTCGGTCGACCGCGACGATCTCGGTGGCGGCCAGGTGGAAGGGCGTCAGGCGGTGCGCGAACTGCTCATTGCCGGACGGCGTCGTGTGCACGAGGTCTGGATTGCCACTGATCGCGACAAGAGTGATGTCGTCGACGACATCGTCGAGTTGGCGCGAGCGAATCGTGTTCCCGTGCTCGAAGTCAGTCGCAAGAAGCTCGACTTCGCCGCTCGTAGCGAAGCACCACAAGGTGTACTCGCTCGAGCCGACTCGATCGAGTCCGTTCCCTTCGACGTCATGATCAAACGCCGTCCGGGCAAGGCTCCTTTTCTCGTGGCGGTCGACGGTGTGACCGACCCGGGCAACCTCGGTGCGATTCTGCGCGTATGTGATGGATCGGGTGTCGATGGAGTCGTGCTGCCGAAACATCGCTCGGTTCACATCACTCCGACCGTTGCCAAAGCGGCAGTTGGAGCGTGCGAACACGTTCCCATGTCGTTGGTCGGTGGACTTCCCACCGCGTTGGCCAAGATGCGTGACGCTGGTATCTGGGTGGTGGGTCTCGACGACTCGGCTGACAAATCGCTGTTTGAACTCGGTGATCTGGCCAAGGAGGGCGTCTGTCTCGTCCTCGGTGCCGAAGGCCCAGGCCTGTCCCGGCTCGTTCGCGAACGGTGCGATCTGATCGTGAGCATCCCGATGCGTGGGCGACTCAGTTCGCTCAACGTGTCGACGGCTGCTGCGCTGGCCACGTACGAAGTGGCGCGCTATCGCCGTTAGTCTGTCGCCGATTCCGGCCGGGTTAGCTCAGTGGTAGAGCAACCGCCTTGTAAGCGGTAGGTCGTGGGTTCAATCCCCACACCCGGCTCCAGTGCAATCGTTGACTTCAACTCACGAGTGAGTTGATGCGGGCCACCAACACGTCGAGCGCTCGGTCGTTGTGTCCGCCTTCGGGAATGATCACGTCCGCGTGTCGCTTGGTGGGCTCGATGAACTGTAGATGACTCGGTCGCACCGTGGTCATGTATTGACTCATGATGCTTTCGGGCGTGCGACCCCGATCACGGACGTCGCGTTCGAGACGGCGGATCAGACGAACATCGGCATCGGTGTCGACGAAGATTCGCAGATCGAAGAGATCACGAAGCCGCTCTTCGTACAGAGCAAGGATTCCTTCGAACACGACGATGCGCGTCGGTTCAACTCTGATGACGTCGGCGGCACGTGTGTGATTGGGGTAGTCGTACACTGGGACGTCGACGCCGCGACCAGTCAGAAGAGTGCTCAACTGGTCGAAGTTGAGGTTCCAGTCGAAGGCATCAGGATGGTCGTAATTGGCCTTGGTCCGCTCGTCGAAGGGCTGGTGCGCACGATCGATGTAGTAGGCGTCCTGCTTGATGAGCGCGAGGTGGTCGGAACCCACGAGTTCGACGAGGCGCTCGGTGACCGTCGTCTTGCCCGAACACGTACCCCCGGCGACGCCGATCAAAAAGGGGCGAACCGCGTCTTGCCTGCTCATCGACTCGACAGTACTGGCCCGGCAAAGAAGGGGACATGTCCAGGGTGCTTGTCATCGGGGTCCGAAACGGGCAGGCTTGACGAATGGCCCTGACCGAACGAGAGAAGGCAATCCTCGATTTCGAAAGGGGCTGGTGGACCGAAGACGGGGTCAAGGACCAGATGTTGCGGGAGCGGTTCCAGTGCTCCTCCGACGAGTATTACGGTGAACTCAACCGACTTCTCGACAGCTTGGAGGCCCTGGCCTACGACCCGCTCGTGGTCCGTCGTCTGCAGCGGGCTCGGGAACGTCGGCGTCGGATGCGACTCGATGGAAACACCGAGTCGGGAGGTGTACAGGCATGAGTGACGAACAGCCCACCGGATCACGGACGGCTCGGCCCGGTCAGCGTCAAGGTGGCGTGGGTGTGTCGACCACCCTCGGCATCATCGTGGCGGCCATCGCCGTTCTGCTCGGATTCCTCATCCTGCGCGACATCAACCGCGATCGTGACGGTGGTGTCGCCACCGGTCCGGTCGAGACGCAACCTGCGTCCACCGACGAGGTGCCCACCGATTCCACCGACGTCGTCGTCTCGACCACGACATTGCCGCGTACCGGATACAAAGTTCTCGTCGCCAATGCCTCGGGTGTGTCGGGTAGTGCCGGTCAGATGAGCACGGCGTTGCAGGCCGAGGGATTCATCGTGCAGCAGCCGGCCACCAACGCCGCCGAGACCGTCGGGAAGCAGACGGTGACCGTCGTGTATTACGTGCCCGGTTTCGAATCGGGTGCGGCCGCGGTGTCGCAGGTGCTCGGCGGTGTGGCCTCTCAGCCCGTCGCCACTCCTCCTCCGGTCGAACCAGGTGACCTCGGCGAAGCCACCGTGCTCGTGATGCTCGGTACCGACTTGGCCGGCAAGTTGTTGCCGGGTGCGTTGCCCACGGCCGATCCGGCCGTCACCGAGACGACGGCGGGCTGACTTTTCGCAACAGGTCGAGGGCAGTCTGTTCGATGCACCACAAGGGTTCGTTCATGGCGCGTTCTTCGCCGAATGCGTCGACGAGTGAGGTCACACCGGCCGAGATGTGCGCGAATTCTTCGGCATCGTTCGCACTCGGATCGATACGTCCGCAGATCACGCCGACCGGAAGATCTGAGGTGTGCGCGAGATCGACGACTCCTCCCACCACCTTGCCTTCGAAGCTCGTGACGTCGAGTTGACCCTCTCCGGTGATCACCAGTTCGGCTTCACGTAGGTGATCGTGGAGTCCGACCTCGTCGGCCACCATGTCGAAGCCCGGGATGAGGGTCGCCCCGAGCGCAAGTAGCCCGCCGGCGAGCCCACCGGCGGCTCCGGCTCCCTCCATCCGTGACACGTCGACACTGTGAGTCTCCTTGTAGAGCTGCACGAGTCGTTCGAGTCGGGACTCGAGAAGTCGGATCTGACGCGCGGTCGCACCTTTCTGTGGTCCGAACTCGCGCGGTGCGTCGAGAAAGCGCGTTTCCACGTCGCAAGCGACGAGAAACTCCACACCCCGTAGTCGCGCCGGAGCGTGGATGGCGCGGATGGCGCCGAGTCCGCCGTCGGTCGTGGCCGATCCGCCGAGGCACACGATGATGCGTTCGGCTCCGAGATCGAGTGCCTTGTCGATCAGTTCGCCGGTACCGGTGGTCGACGCGGCGACGGGATCGTTGTGCTCGGGTCCGCCGACGATTGTGAGTCCTGATGCGCGGGCCATCTCGATGACAGCGGTGCCGCGATGAAAGCGCCATTCGGCTTCCACCGGATCGCCGAGGGGTCCAGTCACCGTCGAGGTTCGGTTGGGCCCGCCGAGTGCGTCGAGAGTTCCTTCTCCTCCGTCGGCGAGCGGAACCTCGGTGCAGTCGTGACCGAGCTCCCAACAGGCGTGGCCGATCGCTTGGGCGACGGCGGCGGCCGTGGCTGTCCCCTTGAACTTGTCGACGGCGGCCACCACGCGCATTCCGTCAGTCTGTCGTGGGTGCGATAAATTACGTCTGGTTTCGTCGTGAGCGACTGGTGCTGGAGGGCTTGACGTGAAGGATCACATTCGATTTGTCGTGGGTGCCGGAGCCGCGCTGGCTCTGTTGGCAGGAGTGTCGGCATGCGGCGGAGGTGACTCTGAACCGAGTGGCGACCAAGTGGCTGCTGCTGAGGCCTACATTCGCCTGTATTCGCCGTCGAATCCCGACTGTGTGCTGAAGGAGCACAAGAAGGTCGACGACGAGATGGCGTCGCTTCTCTTGCAGGCGTACGAGGCCTACGAGACGTATGACTACGACGCAGAGGACGCGGCGTACACCGCCATTGGTGACGACGACATGCGCGAACTCACCGGCGCCCTCAACAAGTGCGCCTTGGGCTGACCGCCCTCGGGGTGGAGAAAACCTGACTCACTCGGTAGGGTTTCGGTCATGTCCGTGACCGTGCGCATCCCCACCACCCTTCGTCCGTTGTCGGGCGGCAACTCGACCGTCGAGGTCGATGGCAGCACCTTGCGTGAGGTCCTCGACGCTCTCGATGCGGCTCACCCCGGTTTTCGTGATCGTTTGTTCGACGACGAGGGGAAGCAGCGCCGTTTCGTCAACCTGTTCGTGGCCGATGACGACGTGCGCTACCTGCAGGGAATGGACACCCCGGTGCCCGACGGTGAGACCGTGAGCATCATCCCAGCCGTCGCCGGCGGCTGACGTCCCAACACACTTCCGCCCACTCTGAAGCGCAGTACTCGCGTAGCGGGCACAGCGCTTCAGAGTGCGCGAATTTCGTCGGGGGGTCAGGCGGGGAGGAGGGTGAGGAACTCGGCGCGCTTCCTCGGCCCCATCGGGACCTCGGGCGGGCGGTTCTCTCGGTCCTGCCACACGGCGAACACCCGGTTCATCACCTCGGGATCCTTCACCAGCGCATCGGGCGCGCTCAGCAGGTTGAGATTGCGCATGAACGCCCGCAAAACAACGGCATCACTGCGCAACGCTGGCAGCAATCCTTCGCGCATCACCGATCGCATCATCGTCTTCGGATCGGAGTTGTCGCCGTCGGGATCGTCGCCACGCAGCAGAGCCGACGCCACTCGTTGCGCCTCGGCGTCCTGCTCGACGCCCGAGCGATACCACGGCACGATCTCACGCGAGATCGCGGCGTCGTAGTCGACGGCGAGATCGACCAGCTCCTCTGACGACAGCCCCGACACCTTCCTGAGCGACTCGCACATCAGGTGCGCACCCCAGTAACCGATCGAGCAACCGCGCCCATATAGCGGATTCGTACAGATCACCGCATCGCCCACCGGCAACATGCCGAGCACCAGTGGCTTGCCGTCGACTACGTACTCACGATGACGGTTCAGCAACCCGGCCATCACGAACACACCGTCGGTGATCGGCTCGGCCCGTCCGTCCAGATACGGCGCAGTTGCGACGAGTTGGCGCGCCGCCTCGTCGAACACCTGGGGGTCGGCCAGGCGACCACGCAATTCGGAGTCGTCGGTCGGTGTGGCGAGGGTGATTGAGAAGGTGCGGTTGTCACCCACGAACACGCCGTACTTGATGTAGCCGAGGTCGCCCCCGATCGGACCGCTGCGCGGTGGGTATTCAGCCCCCGCCTTCAGTCGGTAGAAACGCGATGCGTAGACGATGCCGGTGTCCTCGACGAACTCGGGGACCGGACCCACGCCGATGTCAGCGAGCCATTCGGGGAGGACCGATCGGCGCCCACCGGCGACCACGACCAGATCGGCCCGTCGCTCGGAGCCGTCCTCAAGACGGACGCCGACGACGCGCTCGAGACCGGTCTCCGAGTCGGTCTCGTGCAGGAGGCCGTTCACTCCGACACCGACCTGGAACTTCACGCGTCCCTCGTCGAGAACGACCCGGCGCAGCACCCACTCGAAGGTCGTGCGCCGACAGGTGAGCATCGTGAGCTCGTCGTCACCCAATTCGGGTTCGTAGTTGGTCATGGTGGGGGGTAGATCGTCACCGAAGCGCAGTTCGGTCGCTCCGGCCTCGTAGAGGTGGGCCACGACATCGGGCTCATTGGCCTTCAGGAGGGTCACCAATCGGGCCAAAAAGGCATGGCTATGGCGCACCTGGGGAGCTCCTCGACGGTCCCAGAAGAAGGCCTCGTCGGGGGAGTCGGGCATGGGGGTGTCGTCCCGTTCGACGACCGTGACCTGGTGTCCGGCCCGACTCATCTTGAGTGCGGTCGAGAGCCCCGAGACCCCACCGCCCACCACCACGATGTTCATGAAACCCGAGCGTAGAGGGCGGGAGATTCGGGATCGGAGTCGGACCGGACCCTCGGGACCTCGGCTGACCGGTTGTCGCTTAGCACTCGGCTCAATAGAGTGCTAGCACTCGCGAGAGTCGAGTGCGAACGGTTCGCCGGCCACCCCCCGGCCGGTCGAATCGGCCCACTTGCACTGCTCACACATCTCCGACGAAAGGGAAACACGATGGCGAAGATGATTGCGTTCGACGAAGAGGCTCGCCGTGGTCTCGAAGCTGGCATGAACAAGTTGGCCGACGCGGTGCGCGTCACGCTCGGACCCAAGGGCCGCAACGTGGTGCTCGACAAGAAGTGGGGCGCCCCCACGATCACCAACGACGGTGTGTCGATCGCGAAGGAGATCGATCTCGAAGATCCTTACGAGAAGATCGGCGCCGAACTCGTGAAGGAAGTTGCGAAGAAGACCGACGACGTGGCCGGTGACGGAACCACCACCGCGACGGTTCTGGCCTGGAGCATGGTGCGCGAAGGTCTGCGCAATGTGGCCGCCGGCGCCAATCCCATGAGCCTGAAGAAGGGCATCGAAGCAGCTGTGGTTGCGGCTGTCGCCTCGATTCGCGATCTCTCGAAGGAAGTCGACAACAAGGATCAGATCGCTCAGGTCGCCGCCATCTCGGCCGCCGACGCCGAGATTGGTTCGATGATCTCCGACGCCATCGACAAGGTGGGCAAGGACGGTGTGATCACCGTCGAGGAGAGCCAGACGTTCGGTATGGAGATGGATCTCGTCGAAGGTATGCGCTTCGACAAGGGTTACATTTCGCCGTACTTCGCCACCGACATGGAGCGCATGGAAGCCGTCCTCGACGATCCGTACATTCTTCTCGTGTCGTCGAAGATCTCGACCGTTCGCGACATGCTCGCCGTGCTCGAAAAGGTCATGCAGAGCGGTCGTCCGCTCGTCATCATCGCCGAAGACGTCGAGGGTGAGGCTCTGGCCACACTCGTCGTCAACAAGATCCGTGGCACCTTCAAGTCGGTCGCCGTCAAGGCCCCCGGCTTCGGTGAGCGTCGTAAGGCGATGCTGCAAGACATTGCCATCCTCACCGGTGGTCAGGTCATCAGCGAAGAGGTCGGTCTCAAGCTCGAGAACGCCACCCTCGATCTGCTTGGCCGCGCCAAGAAGATCATCATCACCAAGGACGAGACCACGCTCGTCGAAGGTGCCGGAAGCGACGACGACATCAAGGGCCGCATCAACCAGATCAAGGCCGAGATCGAGAACACCGATTCTGACTACGACCGCGAGAAGCTCCAGGAGCGCCTCGCCAAGTTGTCGGGTGGTGTTGCGGTTCTCAAGGTCGGCGCGGCCACCGAGGTCGAGCTCAAGGAGAAGAAGCACCGCATCGAAGACGCAGTGAGCACCACCAAGGCCGCCATCGAAGAAGGTGTCGTGCCCGGCGGTGGCGTCGCTCTGCTTCGCTCGCAGGCTGCGGTTCTGGCCGCCGCCGAGAAGATGACGGGCGACGAGGCCACCGGCGCTCGGATGGTCGCCAAGTCGCTCGAGGGTCCGCTCAAGCAGATCGCCGAGAACGCCGGCCTCGAAGGCGGAGTCGTCGTCGAGAAGGTGCGCAACTTGAAGGGAGCCGAAGGTCTCAACGCGGCAACCGGCGAGTACACCGACCTCGTGAAGCTCGGTGTGATCGACGCCGCCAAGGTGACCCGTTCGGCTCTGCAGAACGCAGCCTCGATCGCTGCGCTGTTCCTCACCACTGAGGCCGTCGTGGCCGACAAGCCCGAAGCGGCTCCGGCCATGCCGGGTGGCGGAATGGAAGACTTCTGAGTCGTACGTCGACTCGATCGAACGCACAGGACCCCGGGGCGACCCGGGGTCCTGTCGCGTTGGTGACGGCCGAGGCAGCGGTCGGCTTCGATGCCGACATGCCACTTCTGCGACAGGCTCTCGACGAGAGCGGTGTGGCTCATGCCGAGGTCGTGTGGGACGACCCGTCGATCGATTGGTCGTCCTTCTCGCTCGTTGTGGTGCGGTCCACGTGGGACTACGTTCCGCGTGTCGACGAGTTCCTCGGCTGGATCGATCATGTGTCGTCGGTGACGCGTCTCGAGAACACGGCCGAGGTCATGTGCTGGAACGTCGACAAGCACTACTTGCGCGAAGCCGAGGTGGCCGGGCTCGCGGTGGTACCGACGGTATTCATCGATCCGAGCACCTTCCACGACGAGACGATCTGGCGCCCACGACTTGAGAACTGGCTCACCCACGGGGACGTGGTCGTGAAGCCTTGTATCAGCGCCGGCAGCAACGACACCGAACGCCATTCCTCAGTCGAGGCGGCCTCCGATCACGTCGTGAACCTCACGTCGAATGGCCGTGGTGCGATGGTGCAGCCGTATCTCGCCGACGTCGACCACCTGAGCGAGACCGGGCTCGTGTTCCTGGCCGGTCGTTTCAGCCATGCGTTCTCGAAGGGTCCGCTTCTGGCATCGGCTCGTGATCTCGAAGCCGGCTTGTACGCACGTGAGCAGATCTCGAGTCGTACACCGACATCCGATGAACTCGAACTCGGTCGACGAGCGATCGAGTGGCTCACTAGCCGCTTCGGCCCGCTTCTCTACGCGCGTGTCGATCTGTTGCCGTCGTTCGACGGTCCGATGATCGTCGAGCTCGAACTCACCGAGCCGTCGCTCTTCTTGCAGACCGATCCTGAGGCAGCGTTGCGTGCAGCCGACGCCATCACGGCGTCACTCGACTGACGACGTCAGCGAGTCAGATCTCCGGGAAACGACGCACGGCCGAAGAAGTTCGACGCCCCGATCGATCCGTCGCCACTCACGACGAGAGCTTTTTGGTGAGGGCCGTCGCGTGAGAGCCGTCGATTGAGCAACACACTTCGCTCTCCGATCTCGATTCCCATCACCTGTTCGCCGGTGCCTTGGGGGAGCGACACGAGGAGCAGCCGTTGAGTCGATGCCGCGTCGATCACGACGAGCAGGTCGCCTTCGACCCAGCCCATGCGCTCACCTGCCTCGTCGACGGTGAAGACCCGAGGACAGACGAAGCAACCGGTGTACGAGTCGGCCACACCGAACGGTGTGGAGCCGACGACCGTGGAATCGACGACCCCATCAGGGCTGTCGGTGATTCGAAGGAAGAGGGGTCGATTGGTGACTCGGCCGTCCGACCCTTCCTCCACGACCTCACCAACGAGGAAGTCGTCGCCGAGCGAGAGATGAGAGATCGTGGAGCGAGAGGCATCACGTCGTAGAACGGTCCGACGTTCGCGGGTGTCGAGCGCGACGAGCACGATCTCCTCTGTCGCACCGCCATCCGCATTTCCCGTGGCCACCGAGAGCAGAGCGGTGAAACTTCCGTTTCGGATCGCCACGTCGTGAAGTGTGAACCATTCGTCGACGCCGTCAGCTGGTTCGACGATCGGACTCGGAACTCCGCCCGGAGAGACGCGTCGCACACTCGTGGCGAGCGGGTCGAAGTCGCGGCCCGACTCGGCTTGTACGAGATAGGTCCCGTCTCCGACGGCCAAGACGACGTCGAAGGAGCCGTCGACGATCTGTGTGGTCCCCGCACTCGTTTCGAGGTACACGCCATCACTCGCTGCCACGACGATCGGTGTGCCCACCGAACTCTCGGTCGAAATGGTGGTCGACGTGCTCTCGGGAGTTGCCGAATCGACGGAGTCGGCGAGCGGCGTGTCGACCGAGGCCGCCGTGTCGGGGATGGTGTCGGAAGAGGCGGGAGCACTGGTGCGAGGAATGAAGCTCACGACGGGGACGGGTGACGTGGCAGGTCGATCGGAACCGGTGAGCGCCACTGTCGTGATCAATCCGACGACGGCCATGGCGATGAAGGTCACGACACCGAAGAGAAGTGCGGTGCCGCGATCGTCACGTGGTTTCGTCTCGTCGGGACGAATGAGCCAGGAGGTGCCGTCGGGATCGGCGGCGAGAATCGGGTCGCGTTGTGCTGGAGTGAGCACCGGTTGCTCGTCGGGAACCGGCTGTCGACGGTTGATCGCTTCTTGTCCGGGCGGACGAACCAGATCCCAGGACGGATCGTCGTCGATCTCGCTCTCGTCGTTGGCCACGTTTCGAACCGTAGCCTTGGTGACGTGGCTCGTAAGCGGACCGACTCGGTACTTGTCGTGAAGTTCGACGGCGAGAATTCGCGGCGTACTCCCGACCGACTCGTGGTCGAAGAACCGATGTCGATCCGACTCGACGGTGAATTGGTGGCCACCACCATGCGTACTCCTGGTCACGACTACGAACTCGCCGCCGGTTTCTGTTTCGCCGACGGCCTGCTGCACGGAGTGCCGATCACCGGAGTGCGTTACTGCGCAGATGGATCGGCCGTCGACAGCGAGTTCAACGTGGTCACGGTCGAGACCGGTGGGCGCGCTCCGACTCCAACCCCGCGTCTCGGCAACACCTCGTCGAGTTGCGGTCTGTGCGGATCCCAGGCTCTTGACGAACTCGTGGAGCGTCTTGTCCCTCTCACGTCCGACCGTGTTCCCGAGTTCTCCGTCGAAACCATCACCAAAATCTCCGAGCGGATGGCCGACGTACAACCTCTCTTCGCCGAGACGGGCGCGGTGCACGCTGCAGCTGCGTTCACGATCGACGGTCGCATCGAACTCGTGCGTGAGGACGTAGGCCGTCACAACGCGGTCGACAAGGTGGCGGGTCGCCTGTTGCTCGACCGTCGTTTGCCCGCCTACGAGTGGGGACTCTTCGTGTCGGGAAGAGCCAGTTTCGAAATGGTTCAAAAGGCATGGGCGGCGGGCTTTGGCACCGTGGTGTCGGTGAGCGCGCCCACCGCTCTGGCCGTTCAGACGGCCAAGCGAGCCGGGATCACGCTGTACGGATTCGTACGCGATGGCCGAGCCGTGCGCTACAGCCCTGGCTGATCCCGGACAGTTGATCACAAACGACTGATCACGGCGAGCTGACCACACCGATGATCGAGCGATATTCGGGTACGCCGGTGTCGTCGAATCCGTAGTTGACGAACGAGGCCAGACTTGGATCACCGCTTGGTGTGAGGGCCAGTAACCCGGTCGGCCCGTTGTAATCGACGTTCAACCCTCGGTCGAGTACCGATGTGCACTGCTCGAAGGTGTTGCACGACGATCCGACTCGACTCACCGGAATGACCGAACTCATGAATACGAGTGGGTCGTCACTGGAGGCCGAGAGAGCGGCCAACACGAGCAAATTGACGCAGTCGAGTGTGGCTGTGGCGAAAGGAATCGGTTGACGAGTGGTTCCGGACGTCACTGGTCCGGGAAACACGCGACGTTCGCCGAGAGTGTCGACCAGGTTCTGAAATCCGACGTTCACGTCGTGAGCGACGCCGATGATCGTGTAGTCGGAGAGACGCTCGAGAGCTGAGTCGCTGGGCAGGGGAGCGTTCGCTAGAGCGTCGTTGATGACGATCGTTTGCAATGAGCCACTCGTGAGTCCGGCGTTCAGGAAACGCGCGCCACTGTCCTGATTGGCGATGAGTGCGAGGACGCGAGCGTCGTCGGCAATTCCTTCGAACTCATCGGTGTAGGACTCGTCAGCGGTGGCGTAGGGAATTTCGTCGGTGATGGAGATTCCCTGCAATCCGAGATATCGACGAAGCTCACTGGCCAGACGGCGGCCGTAACGATCATCAGGGAATGCGAGTGCGGTGGTGCTCTGACCGGTTTGAGCGATGACCTGCGACATGGCTTGCACCAAGAGAGTGTCGTTGGGTGCCGTACGGACGAAGAGATCTCGATCCGGGAAGTTGTTCAAGAGAGCCGATGTGGCTGCGGGGGAGCACAGGCCGATGTCACTGCGAATGAGCGAAGGCATGATTCCGAGGGCCACGTTCGACGACAGAGGTCCGATGATGGCGTCGATGCCGTCCTCTTCGATGAATCGTTCGACGGCCGCCAGCGCCGTCGCCGTGTCGTTTCCTTCGTCACGGATCACGAGCTCGACGTTCTGGTCGTTGAAACCACTGGTCACGTTGATCGTGGTGATCGCCGCTTCGACTGCAGGGATCAGCGCCTCTCCGAGTGGGGCTCCGGAGCCCGATCGAGGAATGAGGAGTCCGAGTCGAAGGACACCATCGCTCGTGCGGGGAACGGTGGTCGTGGTGCGGGGAACAGCAGTGGTGGCCGGGGCCGATGTCCCTGAGCCACAGGCGGCGATCGCGAACAGTCCGCTGGCGATGACGACGTATCCTCCGACGCGACGACCTCGGCTCTTCATCAGGTGCAGGCTAGAGGTTCGATTGGTGGAGGGGCTGTCGAGACGGGAGACTGGGCACATGACTTCATTCGCGTCCGACACCGACCTCGTCTATCTGCGCGATATCGATCTGCGGACTTTCCATGCTGTCGTCGTCGGTGTCGACGGATCGACGGTCGCACTTGATCGCACGGCGTTTTATCCGACCGGAGGTGGTCAACCGCACGATGTCGGGACTCTCGCCGGTTCGGTGGTCGTGAGCGTTCGCAAGGGTTCGTCACCTGATGGTTCGCACAGTTGGGTCTGGCACGAACTCGACGGACCGTTACCGAATGTCGGCGACAGGGTGACCGGGGAGGTCGACGACACCCGACGTTTCCAACTCATGCGGACCCACACTGCGATGCACATCTTGTGTGGTGTGATCTGGAACGAATGGAAGGTCCCGGTGACCGGAGGCAACATGGAACCCTTGAGTGGTCGGATGGATTTCGAGTTCGATCCGGTTCCGGAAGGTTTTGCGCCCCGTATCGAAGAACTCGTCAACGCCGAGATTGCCGCCGATCGACCGGTGCACGTCGAGTTTCTGCCCCGAGGCACCGCTCTGCAGGATGCCGATCTGATTCGTACCAAGGTGTCCCTCATTCCCGAAAGCGTGTCCGAGATCAGAGTCGTCGACATCGTGGGTCTCGACAAGCAGGCCGACGGTGGAACTCACGTGCATTCCACTCGTGCAGTCGGACGGGTGAAGGTCCTGAAGGTCGAAAACAAGGGCAAGGGCAACAAGAGGGTTCGTATCGAGATCGTCGATGCTTAGAGTGACGTCATGACGACTCGGGGGGAGAGTTCGAACATGGCAACGGGTGGGGCACGTGCTCCTGGGCCGTCTCTTCACGAACAGTTGTTGGCCGATCCGAATCCGCCGCCGTGGCCGCTGCTCGTCGAAGCTCCGGTCTTTCTCGGTGATGCGGATGTTCCGTACTCGAACTACACCTCGGAGGAGTACTTCCGCGCCGAGTTCGATCACGTGTGGTCGAGAACCTGGCAGTGGGCATGTCATGTCGATCACATCGCCGAGCCGGGCGACTTCTACGTCTACGACGTCGGTCCTCACTCGGCTCTCGTCGTTCGAACCGAGTCCGGAGATGTGAAGGCGTATTACAACGCGTGCATGCATCGCGGAACTCAGCTGAAGCCAGCCGGTGGTTGTGGTTTCGCTCAGCAACTGAAGTGCCCATTCCACGGATGGACGTGGTCACTTGACGGACGTTTGGTCGATCTCCCAGATCGCTGGGATTTCCCGCACGTTTCGGACGAGAGCCATGCTTTGGCCGAATTGAGAGTGGGAGAGTTCGCCGGTTTCATCTGGGTGAATTTCGATCCGGATGCGGAACCTCTCGAGGACTACTTGGGTGTGATCCCCGAGCACTTCGCGGAATTCGGATTCGAGGATCGGTACGTGGAGACTCACGTGAGGAAGCGCCTACCGTGCAATTGGAAGGCGGCGATCGAAGCGTTCCTCGAGGCGTACCACGTTCGTGAGACGCATTCGACGGGCGAGTTGGGCGACGAGGTCACCACGCAGTACGACATTTTTCCGCCCAATGTCAGTCGATTCATCCACACACGCGGCTTGAACAGCCCCCAACGCCCGATTCCTCAGACCGAGGACGAACTTTTCGCCGGGTTGACGAGAGGTTTTCCTGTCGACGGATCGCTACCGCTCGGTGTACGTGCTCGCGACGAGTTCGCACGTCTGTTCAAGTTGGACATGACGAAGCGTTACGGACGCGACATGAACCATCTGAGCGAGTCGATCGTCGTCGATTCGATCGAGTACTTCTGCTTCCCGAATTCGTTCTTCTTCCCCGGATTGTCACTTCCGATGATCTACCGATTCCGGCCCGATCCAGTCGACGTCGACATCAGTTACTTCGACCTGTTGATCCTGCGACCCCGACCGCTCGGTGGCGACGTACCCCCGCCACCCGAGGTCATCGAACTCGACATCGACGACAGCTACACATTGGCGAAGGGGCTCGGAGGTCTCGGACGGGTCTACGACCAGGACACCTCCAACATGAAGGCCCAGACCCTCGGCTTCCGGTCCAGTCGCAAGCGCGGCCAAACACTGGGTAACTATCAAGAAGTCAGAGCTCGACACCTACATATGAGGGTCGCCGAGTTCTTGCGCGCCGGAGGGTTTGCTCCCGGTGAGTGAAGATCGGCTCGCTTCTTCTGATTTCACCGACCTTGCCGATGGTCATATGCGACGTGTCGAGGGTCTGGGTGATCACGGTGTAGTGGTGTGCCGTGTGGGAGGCGAGTTGTTTGCCGTGGACGACAACTGCACTCATCGTGACGCGCGCCTCTCGGAAGGCCGTCTTCGTCATCACACCATCATCTGCCCGCTACACGGCGCGCAGTTCGACGTACGAACAGGCGAGCACAAGGGCCCTCCCGCTCCGTGTGCGGTGACGACCTGGACGTTTGACGCGAGCTGAGGCGAGTGACGGCTACTCGGTCACCACGTGCATTGAGGTGACTTGCCGAACTTCTTCAGGATCATCGACGCCGGACACGCACGCACGAGGACGTAGGCCCACTGATTCACCCCGGCGAACGCGGTGAGGATGAGGAACCACGGGCTGACCACCGCGGCGAGAAGGGCACTCAACAGAGTGACGGTTCCTGCCATGGCGAACAAGATTCGCTCGAGCGGCCAATTCGAGCGGGTGGACGTGGTGACAGCAGACATGGCGCTCCCTGTGTAGATACCCAAGGGGGTATCATAGTAGGGGCGACCCGTCTGACGAAATCCCTGCTAGATGGCCGACGCGCCGGTTTCGCCGGTTCGGACCCGGATCACGGTTTCCACGTCGGAGATCCAGATCTTGCCGTCGCCGATCTTGCCGGTGTTGGCCGCAGCGGCGATCACGTCGACGATGCGGTCGACGTCGGGTTCGTCGGCCAGGATCTCGAACTTCACCTTGGGCAGGAAGTCGATCTTGTATTCGGCGCCACGGTAGGTCTCGGTGTGCCCGCCTTGACGACCGAACCCCTTCACCTCGGTGACGGTGATTCCGACGACGCCGGCCGCCTTCAAGGATTCTTTGACGTCGTCCAGTTTGAACGGCTTGACGACTGCGGTGATGAGTTTCATGTGTGTCTCCCTCATGTCTCGTACGAACGTCGGGTCACGAACCCGAATGGTAAGCGGTCTCGCCGTGCTCGGACAGATCGAGTCCGTTGGCCTCGGCTTCAGGGCTCACGCGAACCCCAATGGTCTTCTTCAGAGCAACCATGATCAGATAAGTGATCACGAATGACCAGACGATGGCGGCGACATTGGCGATCAGCTGTTCGAGGAGCAGCTTCCCGCCACCGCCGTAAAAGATGCCTTCGTCGAACTCACCGTCGAAGAACGACGGATTGGCGAAGAAGCCGATGAGCAGCGAGCCGACGAGGCCACCGACGAAGTGCACACCAACCACGTCGAGAGCGTCGTCGTAGCCAAACTTCTTCTTGAGTCGAACGGCGTAGCAGCACACGATGCCGGCGACGAGTCCGATCACGATGGGGGCCGGACCTGAGACGTAGCCGGCAGCCGGTGTGATGGCGACGAGTCCGGCCACCACACCTGAGGCGGCGCCGAGGGTCGTCGGATGACCGTCTCGCTTCCATTCGACGATCATCCAGGCCAGCCCGGCCGCCGCAGCGGCGAGGAACGTGTTCATGAAGGCCTGCGCGGCTTGGCCGTTGGCGGCGAGTGCCGAACCGGCGTTGAAACCGAACCAGCCGAACCACAGGATTCCGGTCCCGATCATCACCAGGGGGAGCGAGTGAGGAGGTGACGGATCCGACTTTCGGGCTCCGAGCACCAGGACGGCGGCCAGAGCGGCGATTCCGGCGTTCACGTGGATCGCTGTACCTCCGGCGAAGTCGATCGAGCCGCGGTCGTAGAGCCATCCTCCGTAGACCCACTTGAACACGGGGACGAAGACAAGGAACAGCCAAATCGGTACGAAGAGTGCCCAAGCGCTGAACTTCATGCGATCGGCTACTGCACCCGAGATCAGCGCCGGTGTGATGACAGCGAACATGCCGAGGAACGCCACGGTGGCGAGAGCGCCGCCGTCACCGGCGACGGTGATGTCCTTCAGAAAGAAGGAATCGAAATTGCCGATGAACCCGGCGTCGAACGGGGTCTGGGCCAGCGAGAACCCGGCGATCACCCAGAGGACCGGGACGATGAGCAGGCAGTAGAAGTTCATCATCAACATGTTGAGGACGTTGCGTCCCCG
>CBFHWN010000004.1:0-28556 GCA_965659595.1 uncultured Ilumatobacteraceae bacterium
CAGTGAGCCAGACGAGCTTCTTCCACTTGACGAGCACCGGGAACAACACCGCGACCGCCAAGGTGACGAGCGCCAGATAGATGCCCTTGATCCGTAGGGCCGGAAGAGCGATCACGCAACCCACGACGAAGGCCACCACGGCCGCCGCGTAGAACGTGTAGCCCGGACTCCAACCGTGGTCCTTGATGAGGATGGCCGCGGTGTAACCACCGATACCGAAAAAGGCTGAATGGCCGATCGAGATCATCCCGGTGAAGCCGAGCACCAAGTTGAGCGACATGGCGGCGATGATGAGTACGAAGGCGTCCGAGAACTGACCGACCCGCGAGGTCGACATCTGAGTGGGGACCCAGACCACGGCGAACGCAATGACCGCCACTCCGAGGACGCGCAAGGCCCAGTGCTGGGGCGAACCTTCCTTGATCTTCCACATGATCAGACCCTTTGCACCTTGACGGAGCCGAACAGACCGGACGGCTTGAACAGCAACACCACGAAGATCGTCACGAGCGCGACACCGAGACGTAATTCCTGACCGATCCAACCCGGTGCATAACCGGCGGCCAGTTGCTCGCCGACACCGATCGACAAACCGGCGATCACGGCGCCACCCGGACTGTCGAATCCGCCGAGGGTGGCCGAGGCGGCCGCGTAGATGAACACGGTGAACATGAGTCCGGCGGTGAGCTCACCGGTCGTGGCTCCGAACATCGTTCCAGCCAGTGCCCCCATGGCACCGGCAATTCCCCACGACGAGGCCAACACCACTCCGGACGGGATGCCAACCAGACGCGCCGACTCCGGATTGCTGGCCACCGAGCGCATGGCCAATCCGAACTTGGTCTTCGAGAACAACAAGAAGAGCAGCCCCATGAGGACGAGCGCCACCACGAGGATTCCCATGTACTCGTAGCGCCAGACGGCGCCGAAGATGCGAGCGAAGTCGGCCGGCTGATCGGGGAAGAGACTCGGCATCTGCTCCGGTGGAAGATTGCCCCAGATCATCGCGGCGAGAGAGTTCAGCCCGAGGAACAATGCGATCGACACCACGAACACTCCGGCCTCGGACTTCTTTGCGACACCACGAATGAGGGTGGCTTCGGTGCCAGCCCCCAACGCGAAACCGGTGAGCATGCCGAGCAGAACGGCGACGACGAGAGGTGCTCCCCAGGCGTTGTACTGCCACGTGAGGAAGGTGCAGAACATGGCCATCTCACCTTGGGCGAAGTTGAGGTGCCCGGTGCCGCGGAACACCACCACGAGACCGAGAGCCAAGAGCGCATAGATCGCCCCGAAACTGAGGCCGTCGAACACGTATTGAAAGAAACGATCCATGTCAGGCCCCCAGATACGCCTTGCGAATGCTGTCGTCGGACGCGATCTGGGCCGCCGTACCCGACGCCACCACGTTGCCGGTCTCGAGGAGGTACACCCGATGGGCCACCTTCAAGGCCAAATTGGCGTTCTGCTCGACGAGCAGGATCGACAACCCTTCCTCGGCATTCAAAGTCTTCAACACTTCGAAGAGTTCCTGGGTGATGAGAGGTGCCAGACCCAGACTCGGCTCGTCGCAGAGAAGCAATTTCGGTTTGCTCATGAGCGCGCGAGCGATGGCGAGCATCTGCTGCTCACCACCCGACAGGCTTCCGGCCCTCTGCACGCGACGTTCAGCGAGTCGTGGGAACACCTCGTACCAACGGTCGATGTCGGCGTCGATCGCGTCACGCCGCACGTAGGCACCACTACGCAAGTTGTCCTCGACCGTGAGTTCGGCGAACGTCCCGCGGCCTTGAGGAACCTGGGCGATTCCGAGACGCACGATCTTTTCCGCACTCGTGGACGAGATGTCGGAGCCTTCGAACTCGATGTCGCCCTGTCGGGCGACCATTCCGGACACCGCCCGCATGGTCGTGGTCTTGCCGGCCCCGTTCGCGCCGAGGATGACGACGATCTCGCCGGGTTCGACGTCGAGCGAGATGCCGTGCAGCACTTCGAGCGGTCCGTAACCGGCGCGCACGTCGCGCATGGTCAGAAGGCTCACGAGCTCACCCCCAAGTAGGCCTGGATCACCTGCGGATCGTTCTGCACCTCGTGCGGCGTTCCTTCGGCGATCTTTCGACCGAATTCCATGGCCACCACATGATCGGAGATCTTCATCACCATCGACATGTGGTGTTCGACGAGCAGAACCGTGAGGTCGAACTGACTGCGGATATCGGCCACGGTGTCGCCCAGTTCGTCGACCTCGGCATGGGTGAGACCGGCGGCCGGCTCGTCCATCAGCAAAAAGCGCGGGCGAGCCGCAAGGGCACGAGCGATCTCGAGTCGCTTCAACGTGCCGAAAGGCAGACCCATGGCGGGGCGAAAGGCGATGTGGCCGAGACCGAGCTGCTGAAGAAGGTCACCGGCCCAATTGCGTATCTCTCGGTTCTCACGGGCGGCGCCGAGACGAAGTATCGACCGGACGAAGCCCACTCGACCTTGGCTATGGGCGCCCACCATCACGTTCTCGAGCACCGACATGGTCGGAAACAAGGCCAGATTCTGAAACGTGCGCGCGATACCGAGGTTGGCGATCCCGTGAGCCGGGACTGTGAGGAGGTCGGTGCCGTCGTAGACGATGCTTCCTTCGGTCGGCTGATAGATACGGCTGACGACGTTGAACATGGTGGTCTTGCCGGCCCCGTTCGGGCCGATCAGGCCGCAGATCTGACCACGATTGATGGAGAACGACAATCCGTCGAGGGCAACGATGCCCCCGAATCGCACGGTGACTCCATCGACGGTGAGCAACCGATCCACCATCGGTTCAGGTACGAAACTCACGAAACTTGCCCCCATGACGTGACTTGGCGGGTGAACCCGCGTCGCTCGAAACTAGCACCCAGGGTCCAACTCGTGCCCGGACGTGCTCGCCTTCGATGTGCCACGCTAGGAGGGTGACAGACCACGACCAGATTTCGATCGATGAATCCGACGATCTCGACGACGAGGTGATCGTCCTGCCGTGGTGGCAGAACCCGTTGAATTTCGTGGCCCTCGGACTCGCCGCCCTCATCTTCGGCATCGGCATCGGCTACTTCGTCGGCAACCGCAACGCCTCGGTCTCCTACAACGATGCCGACGTGGGCTTCCTCCAGGACATGCGCTACCACCACGAGCAGGCCGTCGACATGGCGTTCTTCTATCTCACGTCGGTCGACGAGCCGCTCCCCCGTCTCGAGCTCTACGCCAAGGAAATTCTCTACACCCAGCAACTCGAGGTCGGTCTCATGATCGAATTGCTCCGCAGTTTCGGTGAAGCCGAGGCCAACGACACCGGCACGGCGATGGCCTGGATGGGCACTCCTGTTCCTCTCGACGACATGGACGGACTAGCCAGCCAGGAAGAGTTGAACGAGTTCGCCCGATCCGAAGGTGTCGACGCCTCGATCGCCTTTGCGACCCTGATGCTCGACCATCACCTCGGTGGTATCCACATGGCCGAATACGTGCGCGACGCCGGACGAAATCCCTCGGTGAGCGTTCTCGCCGAATCGATGATCCGAGGCCAGACCGGTGAGGTCGCCGAGATCTCGGCCGTTCTTCAGGAGTTGAACGGCTGAAACGTCTCGCCGCCCTTGTTGCGGTCGGCCTCCTCACATCGTGCGGTGGAGCCGACCTCACGTTGCTCGACGGACGTGACGTCGGAGATCCGACGGCGGTTCGCTTCGACGATTGGAGCGACCAGAACGACTATGCGACCTTTCTCGACGCGGCCATCGCCGACATCGAGGACTTCTGGTCGACCGAGTATCCGAAGCTGTACGACGACGCCTACCTGCCGCTCGTGGGCGGGGTGCACGGGCACCGTCGCAATCGTCGCGATCCGCTTCCCTCGGGGTGCGCGTTCGACGGCGACTACGCCGACGTGGAAGAGAACGCCTTCTATTGCGACGACGGTGATTTCATCGTGTTCGACGACGACATCTTGTTCCCCTCGTTCGCCGATGAATTCGGTGTCGTGGTCGTCGGCGTCGTCATGGCCCACGAATGGGGCCACGTGATCCAGTCGCCGATGCGAAACGACATTCTCGACCGCCACATCAACACCACTCTCGAACTGCAGGCCGATTGCTTCGCCGGCGCCTGGACAGCGAGCGCACGACGCGACGGAGTCGGGGGCCGACCGATCACCGATAGCGACATCACGGCCTCGCTGCTGGGACTCGTGCAGTTGGGCGATCGCCCCGGCGACCGTCCCGACGATCCGGCCGCTCACGGCTCGGCATTCGATCGCGTGAGCGCCTTCCAGGAGGGGTTTCTCGGCGGGGTCGAACCCTGCGCCTCCTACGAGGACAACGAGCCGATTCCCCTGCAATTCGGATTCACGGTCGAGGAATTGTCACGACCGAACCCGAGTGATTTTCCTTTCGACGTCGAGATGTTCGAACTGCTGACCGGCGATCTCGACCTCTATTGGAGTGCCCTCCTTCCCGCGTGGACGACACCGAACCTTTCGATCGATGGCGAGTCACCATGCCGCGATCCACGACCGGTGACACTCGGCGTGGCCATCTGTGATTCGCCGGTCGCAGTGGTGGTCGACTCCGATCTCATGTTCGACGTGTACAACAGCACCCCAGGCGACTTCGCCGTCGGGTACCTCTTGGCCGTCGGCTACGGCGAACTGGCACAGGTCGCCCTCGACGTCGATATCGACGGCGAGATCGGTCATCTTCTGAACGACTGTTTGGCCGGCGCATGGTCGGGCGACATCTTGCCTCTCAACATCGAACCGGTCGTTCCTCCGAGTGAGGAGACACCTCGTATCTCTTTGTCGCCCGGCGACCTCGACGAAGCGATCAGAACGATCATCTCGATCGGCGACGCCTCGGCCGATCTCGACGAGCTCGGCAGTCCGTTCGAGAAGGTGGATGCCTTCCGACAAGGCGTGTTCAACGGCGCGTCGGCCTGCCTGGGCTGAGGCGTATCGCTCGTCCGGACCTACGGAGTCGACGATTCGACCGTGGGGGCAGGAGCCGGTGCCAGCGTGGTGGACGTCGTACTGGTGGTCGATGTGGTGGTGGTCGTCGTGGTAGTGGATGTGGTGGTCGATGTGGTGGTCGTGTAATTCGGATCACGCCAGTTGAAACGAGGCAGCTGCGAACCGTAGGCCTCAGGTTCCTTCACACCGTCCCAGACGAACACTTGATCACCGAGGTCGACGAGCGTTTGGTAGTAGTCGGAGATGTGCATCGGAATGCGAATACATCCGTGCGACGCCGGAGACAAGGGCACTTCGTGGGCGCCGTGGATGGCGATGCCGTAATTGAAATAGACAGGGTTGTACATGCCCCCGAGTTGACTCTCGCGACGTCCCTCCACCAATCGGTCGTAGCGGTACACGCCGCCTGGTGTCCAGGACAACCCGCACCAGCCTTCCATGATCGGCTCGAGTCCGTCCTCGTTGCCACGTTCACCCGGGTCGATCGTGACCTCCTCACACCACTCCTGGTCGTCACCCGACGACACGTGCGTGACGAGGGCCGCTTCATCGCGCTGGAAGACGACCAGAACCTGCTCTGGCAGATAGATCTCAGTGTGGTTGGGCGTCGAATCGGGACGTCGAGGGGTGATCACGATCGGATCTTGCATGCGACTCCACATCTCGGGGGTCACACGACCGGTCACTTGATCGCGAGGCACTCCCATCACCAGCTTCTCGAAGGCCCACACGGCCTGCTGAGTGCGTTCGCCGAAGGCACCATCGGCGACACCCGGGTCGAACTTCAACTCGAGAAGTCGATCCTGGATCAATTTCACTTCGGGACCGGCGGCACCGCGTCCGAACGTCTGCGAGAGCGGCAATTTGACCACGGGAATCTCGGTGCTCTCCGTGAGCACTTGTGGCGTGGTCGAGCTCGTGACCACCGGCCGCGCCGAGGACTCGTCTCCACCACCGTCGGCGACCACACCGACAACCACTACGCCGATCAGGACCGCGGCTGCCCCAATAGCCGGGTACCAGCGGTTGAGTTCCGACGGAGCGCGGTCCGCGCGACCGGTCGACCGTCGCCGAGAGGAACCCTGAGTCACGGCGCCGAGGCTACCGCTGCGATTCTCACCGCCAGGGTCGGGACGATGTGCCGTTCACCTCGTCCTCACACCTCGATCAGTCGACGGCGACCGGCCGAATTGCCCGTAGTTCACGCCTCAATTGCCACATCTCTCGAAGGATCTTCACGATGACCGAAGGCGACGACAGCGTCGACACCCCACGCGTTCGGGGGAAATAATCGACACCGAACTGCACGATGTGGTGGCCGAACTTGTGGGCTCGAATGACGAGCTCGGCGTCGATGAAGGAACCCTCGGACTTCAACTCCACATGGTCGAAGATGCGGCGGCGACAGAGCTTGAAGGCGAAGTTGACGTCACGCATCTTCAGGCCGAAGAAGATTCGCACCAACGCGTTGTAGAAGAACGAATAGACGGTCCGGACGTAGCCCTCTCCGGTGCGGTCGAGGCGATAGGCGCTCACGATGTCGGCTTCGTAGTGACGCATGAGGCGGCAGGCCTTCTGCAGTTCGTCCATGTCGAAGGGAAGATCGGCATCGGTGTACAGAACGAGGTCGCCGGTGGCATGGGCGAATCCGGTCTTGATCGAGCCGCCGAGTTTGCGGTTCTTCGGGTGATGCACCACGCGCACACGCGGATCGACAGCTGCCGCCTCGTCGGCCAGACGCCCGGTGCCATCGGTCGACGCGTCATCGACCACGACGATTTCGTAGTCGGCCACTTCACCGGTGGCGATCAGCGCTTCGGCGGCTTCACGAGCTGCTTGAAGCGTGCGATCGATGTACTCCTCCTCGTTCCACATCGGAAAGAAGAGAGTCAGCTTCTCGAAGTGAGCGGAGCGTGCGTCCGAAGCCACGTCGACACGCTATCGGTGGCCTCGTCGGGGGTCGACGCGACGCGGTGCCACCACGAACGTCACGTAGCGTGGAGTCATGCTTCCTCCTCCCGACATCGAGATGCCTCGACAGCGGCGAGCACTTTTCGCCGATCGTGGGCGCGCTCACCGGCTGTCACCGGGCTGGTCTCGTGTCGTCGGTGCCGGATGGTCGGGTCTCACACTCGGACTGGCGAGTGTGGGCGCATCGTCTCAGGTGATCGGCCGACCGGTCTGGTGGGCCGATGACATCCGATGGGGCACCATCGGCGTGATTGCGACCGTGTTCGTCGTGTTCGCCCTGTGCACGACCGTCGCCGTCTGGGCATTCCTGAGCGGACCCTTCGTCCCGCAGTTCTCCATCGTCGGCGGACTATTGCTCGGTGCGAGCGCGTTCATCGACCGTCATTCGTCGCCCGGCGGTGCCGTCGTCACGGCGGCGCTGGCTGCCAGCGCCGTACTCCTCGGGATCGGATCTTTCTCGGCCCGTCGTCATCTCGACGGGCCGGCGAGTCGACGAGCCAGTTCGGCCATCACCATCGACTGAGCTCCGACTTCCGGTCCGGCTCCCGGGCGTGACCGCCGGACGTGTTCGAGAGACTCGTCGAGCGTCCGCCCGTCGTGCAGACACATGGCAACGGCCAGCGTCCCAGCTCGACCCATTCCTGCACCGCAATGCACAACGACGTCACGTCGTCGTACCAGTCGTTTCCAGACTGTGGAGTACACATCGACGGCTCGGTCGATATCGGGAGACGACAAGTCGTGAATAGGGAACCACAAGGCAGTCGGCGAGGAACGCAGCCACTGCACGTAGTCGGGATACCGATCGGCGATTTCGTGCTCCTCGACGAGGCACACCACGTCGACGTTCGACGGCGCCACGCCGATTCGTCGGAACAGTGCATCGGGGTCGGGTCCAATCGCGTGCTTGCCGCAGATCCAGAGGGATCCGACGTCGCGTCGCATTTCGATGCGGTGGACACCACCGTCGAGATTCACGCCCCGACCATACAGATCGCTCACCGTCGACGCCGATAGCGTTCAGCGCATGTCCAGTTCCCAGCCGTCGCAGCGCGTTCTCACTTCACTTCCGGTCGGCGAACGCGTGGGCATCGCCTTCTCCGGTGGTCTCGACACGTCGGCCGCCGTGGCGTGGATGCGCAACAAGGGCGCCGTTCCGTACGCCTACACCGCCGATCTCGGGCAACCCGACGAACCCGAACTCGACCAAGTGCCCGGACGAGCCCGTCAGTACGGTGCCGAAGAGGCGCGACTGGTCGACTGCCGCGCCGAACTCGTTCGTGAAGGGCTGATGGCCCTGCAGTGCGGCGCCTTTCACGTGACCACGGCCGGCAAGACCTACTTCAACACGACTCCGCTCGGACGCGCGGTCACCGGCACTCTGCTGGTGCGAGCCATGCAAGCAGACGGTGTCGACATCTGGGGAGACGGGTCCACTTACAAGGGCAACGACATCGAACGCTTCTACCGATACGGACTGCTCGTGAATCCGAAGCTCCGTATCTACAAGCCGTGGCTCGACGAGACGTTCGTCGCCGAACTCGGTGGACGAACCGAGATGAGCGAGTTCCTGAAGACCAACGACCTCCCCTACCGCGACAGCACCGAGAAGGCCTACAGCACCGATGCCAACATCTGGGGTGCCACCCACGAAGCGAAGCTTCTCGAGGAACTCTCCACACCCATGGACATCGTCGAACCGATCATGGGAGTCGCACACTGGCGTGACGACGTCGCTATCGAATCCGAAGTGGTGTCGGTCCGTTTCCACGAAGGTTGGCCGGTGGCCCTCAATGGCCAGGAGTTCGCCGATCAAGTCGAAATGGTTCATGAGGCCAATCGCATCGGCGGACGGCACGGACTCGGAATGTCCGATCAGATCGAGAACCGAATCATCGAAGCCAAGAGTCGTGGAATTTACGAGTCACCCGGACTCGCCCTCTTCCATATCGCTTATGAACGACTGGTCACCGCCATCCACAACGAGGGCACGATCGAGAACTACCGCACCATGGGTCGTCGACTCGGACGCCTTCTGTACGAAGGTCGCTGGTTCGACCCCCAGAGTCTCATGCTGCGAGAGCCGCTCATGCGCTGGGTCGGTTCGGCCGTCACCGGCGAGGTCACGCTGCGCCTGCGCCGTGGCGACGACTACACGATTCTCGACACCAGCGGACCTCATCTCACATACACTCCCGATCGACTGAGCATGGAACGTGTCGAAGATCAGGCCTTCGGACCACTCGATCGCATCGGCCAACTCACGATGCGCAATCTCGACATCGAGGACAGCCGCGCCAAACTCGACGTCTACCGCTCGGCCGGAACACTCGGCCCCGGATCGTCGAGCCTTCTCGAACTCGAGTGACGTCGCGTTCTCGTCAGACCGAGACGATCACCGACGAGCCGTGCCCGAACAGACCTTGATTGGCCGTGATGCCCGCTCGGGCCCCTTCGACCTGACGTTCGGCGGCTTGTCCGCGCAATTGCCACACAACCTCACACACCTGGGCGATTGCCTGGGCGGGGATCGCCTCTCCGAAGCACGACAGACCACCACTCGGATTCACAGGGACGCGGCCGCCGATCGCAGTCGCCCCTGACCGGAGCAGACTCTCGGCTTCGCCCTGGGCGCACAGCCCCAAATGTTCGTACCAGTCGAGTTCGAGTGCTGTCGACAAGTCATACACCTCGGCCAACGAGATGTCGGACGGACCGATCCCCGCCTCCTCGTAGGCGTTCCAACAGATCGAGTCCTTGAAACCACGTACCGGAGGCGTGACCACGGCTGACGAATCGGTGGCGAAGTCGGGCAGTTCGAGAATCGTCTGCGGATACGTGGGCGTGACGGTGCTCACGGCGCGGATTCGCGGCACTCCCTTCAGCGACCCGAGGCGCTTCTCGGCGAACTCGCGCGACGCAACGATCATTGCCGCCGCGCCGTCGGAGGTCGCGCAGATGTCGAGGAGTCGGAGCGGATCGGAAACCACCGGGCTGTTCACCACGTCGTCGACCGTGTTCTCCTTGCGGAATCGGGCGTTCGGATTGTGGAGCCCGTGACGGGAGTTCTTCACCTTCACCATCGCGAAGTCCTCGGCCGTCGCTCCGTAGAGATCCATACGACGACGGGCGAACAATGCGAAGTACACCGGGTTGGTGGCACCCAGCAGATGGAATCGCAACCAGTCGGGATCGTTCTTGCGGTCCCCGCCCACTGGCGCGAAGAAGCCCTTCGGAGTGGTGTCGGCTCCGATCACGAGGGCGACGTCCGTGAAACCGGCGAGGATGGAGGCCCGTGCCGATTGCAGAGCCTGCGCGCCACTCGCGCACGCCGCATAACTGGACGAGACGCTGACACCGGTCCATCCGAGCTTTTGCGCGAAGGTCGAGCCGGCGATGAATCCTGGATAGCCATTTCGGATGGTGTCGGCGCCGGCGACGTACTGGATGTCACGCCATTCGAGTCCGGCATCGGCCAACGCCGCGCGCGCCGCCACCATTCCGTACTCGGTGAAGTCGTTACCCCATTTGCCCCACGGGTGCATCCCGACACCCATCACGACGAGATCGCGGTCGGACATCACTCGCTCCCTTCAGCGGCCGGAGCCCACACGTAGATCATGTGCTCGGTGACGGTGCCGTCTTCGTTGTCGTCGCGGTACAAGACGTCGGTCTCGAGCTGCATCGGCATCCCGACTCGCAGGTCGACGGCCAAGACCCCCTTCGGTGCCTGCCCGAGAACGATGATGCCTTCCTTCTCCAACTGCACGGCGACGAGCGCGTACGGCTCGAACGGATCACTCGCCTTGTAGGGCGGAGGTGGCGCGTAGCGGTTCTCGACGTAGCTCCACACCGTCCCGCGTCGACTGAGAGGTGTGAGCGACAGCGAACTCGAGTCGCACCCGGGATTGGGGCAATTCTCGGTACGAGGGGGGAACACGTAGGTTCCACATCCGTCGCACTTGCCGCCGATGAGATGGGCATCGTCGTCGAGGGTGAACCAGCCGTCCACGGCCGGAACTCTGGTGATGCGGGGGGTGTTCGTCACGTGATCAGACTAATCAGCGACCAGGTCGAGGAAAGGAAGCAGTTCCGCCTCGACGATTGCAGTCAGATCGTCACTGTCCATGTGAACGCCGTCTCCTCGCAGGCTGCCTGGTCCTTCGAAGTCGCTCTCGTAGCGATCCACGATCGACGCCCAATCGAAGATCTCGAGACTCGGCCAACGTTTTGAATAACCGATGACGAGTTCGTTCCAGCCGGCGACTCGTTCGGGGAGTGCGAACTTCGCTCCACCGAGAGCTCCTCCATGGATGAGCGGACTGGCGAAGAAGACGAGCCGAGCATCGGCGTCAGTGGCCGCCTCCACCAACAACTCCACAATCTTTTCGTGCCGAGACACGAATGCCTCGTCGTCGAGGGTGAACCATTCACCGCCGGCCTCGTATCTCTGCTCCGACTGCTCGGGCACCGAAACGACGACCATGACCACGTCGGACTTTTCGATCATCGGTAGCCAGTCGTCGATCGTCGGACAGGTGGTCATGTCGAATTCGACCCCCTCCCACCATCGAACCTCGAGCGCTTCGACCAGCGGACAGTTCCTTCCCCCGGCCCACACGACCGCGTAGCGGTCGCGTGCCGTTTCGTTCAGTGCTTCGGCCACGCCGTACGAAACGCTGTCGCCGATCACTGTCACCCGCCGCCGTTCGTCGCGCTCTTCGAGTCCGTCCACGAGGAGTTCGAACTCCGCCAGGACATCCGACTGTCGAACGCGATCGACGTACGCAACGTTCGAACGCCTCGCGCCGATGTCGGCGATACGGTTCCCGAGCTCATCGCCCGGCATGGCATCGACGAGCAACGCCGGACGTTCCCCGATCAATGCACTCAACTGCTCGGCGTACTCAAGCGGAACCGTGAATCGGCGATCGAGAAGCTCGGGGAATTCCGCCGACTGGCGAGCAGTCGGATCGCCGATCATCGCGTCGATCAGCCGGCGGTCGTCGGCCCCGAAACCGATCACGAGCACGTCCACGTCGTCGTTCGACGCCAGAAGTTCGTCGAGGGATGAACAGCCGGACCGCGTCCCGCCCGACATTCGCAACGAGCAGCCGGGTGCAGTCAGATCGACGAGTTCGTCGTTCGACGATCGATCGGCGACGAGACTCGGGAGCGAGCCGTCCGAGCCGTAGAAGGCGATCCGAAGCGACGCCGAGGCGACGGTTCCGCCGACCGGACCGCTCGTCACCTGTTCGGAGTCGAACTCGACGACGCGGTCGGGGGCGTCGAGCCCGGCGAGAACAACCGGGGTGCTTCGCGGAACGAGTGCGATCGTGCCGGCGACGAGAATCATGAAGGCGACTGCGGACCAGCCGGCCGAGACCGGTCGTCGCAGAACTCGACGTCGGCGCACCGGCTGTTCGATCAGCAGAAACGACACGACCGCGACGGCGACGGCCGACACCAGTCGGACCACGTCGAGAAGCCAGCCTTCCACGTGAATCCGCTCAGGCGTCATCGCCACGAAGATCGGCCAGTGGAACACGTACACGCCATAGCTGATCTTTCCGACGGCAACCAACGGTCGCCATGACAGCATGGAATTCACCGGCCCCGGGACCAGCGTTCCAAGAATCACGAGCGCCGATACGAGGGCGAAGATTTGCAAACCGCCCTCGTAGACGATCGAGTCACTCGTTCTGATGAAGCCGACGGCGAGCAGAACGACGATCACGGCCACCGCCGAGGATGCCGCCAAGACACGTGCCGAACTTCGACCCATCGACTTCCCGATCGGCATCGCGAGAGCGAGCAGAGATCCCGCCAGCAATTCGAATGCACGTACGTGAGTTCCGTAGTAAACGGCGAGGCGCGAGTCGGTCGACAATCCGACCACGAGACTCGCCAGAGCCATGCCCGTCAGTGCGACTCCGAGCAATCGTCGCCGTCCCAGGTACAACAGTCCGGCGAAGAGCAGCGGCAAGACGAGATACAACTGCTCCTCGATCGCAAGCGACCAGAAATGCTGGACGGGTGAGGCCGCCGACGTGAACAACTCTTCGTAGGAGTTGCCGGTGGAAGCGAACCTCCAGTTGGCGACGTATCCCAATGCCGCCCAGAGGTCGCCGCGCAGGCGTGGGCCGTCGAAGATCGACGTGGTGAGAGACAGAACGGCGAGCACCGCTACGGCGAGCAACGATGCCGGCATGAGACGTCGGAGTCGCCGCCCCCAGAAACCGATCAGATCGACCCGACCGTCGTGGTCGAACTCGCGGAGCACGAGTTGGGTGATGAGGTAGCCCGACAATGTGAAAAAGAGCGACACAGCGAGCATTCCGCCGGGCACGATCGACCACTCCAGGTGGTACAGAACGACGAGCACAACCGCGAGACCACGCAGTCCATCGAGTCCGGCGACGTAGGGAAGACCTCGTGAACTCGTGGTCGTACCGGTCGATTCGCTCACCTCGCCGCAGTGTACGAGCACCCATCACGACTCGCCGAGCGAATGTGACGGGGCGTCAGATTTTGCGGAAGCGCCGACTAGGGTTCGAGACGTCATGGACCTGCGAGAGACCCCCGAGCAATCAGCATTCCGTGCCGAGGCCCGAGCCTGGCTCGAGGCCAACGTGCCGGCCGAACCTCTGGAAAGCTTCGACACCGAGGCCGGTTTCGCCCAACACCGGGAATGGGAACGTCGTTTGTCGCAAGGTCGTTGGTCGGCCGTCTCGTGGCCCGAGAAATACGGAGGCCGTGGCGCCGATTACATCCATTGGCTCATCTTCGAAGAGGAGTACTACCGCTCCGGAGCGCCCGGGCGCGTCAACCAGAACGGCATCTTCCTGCTCGGCCCCACGATCATGGAAGTGGGAACCGACTCTCAGAAGGATCTCTTCCTACCGACGATGGCTTCGAGCGACATCGTGTGGGCCCAGGCCTGGAGCGAACCGAACGCGGGAAGCGACCTGGCCGGTATCCGCAGCAAGGCGACGCGCGACGGGGACGAATGGGTGTTGAACGGACAGAAGATCTGGGCCAGTCGTGCCGTCTGGGCCGATTGGTGTTTCGGGATCTTTCGCACTGACCCATCGGCCGAACGCCACCGCGGACTCACGTTCATTCTCTGCCCACTCGATCTTCCTGGAATCACGGTTCGCCCGATCGCCCAACTCGACGGCGACACCGGTTTCGCCGAGATCTTCTTCGACGACGTCCGTGTACCGATCGAGAACACTCTCGGTGACGTCGACAAGGGTTGGGGCGTCGCCATGGCGACCGCCGGCTTCGAGCGCGGTGTGAGTCTGCGCAGTCCGGCCCGTTTCTCCGAAGCGGCCAATCGTCTCGTGCACTTGTGGCAAACGTACGCCGACCCGTCCGACACGGCCTTGGCCGATGCCGTGACCGATGCCTGGATGCAGGCCGAGGGCTACCGCTTGCACACCTACCAGACCGTCACCGGAATGTTGGAGGGCCGACCGATCGGTGCCGAAGCGAGCCTCAACAAGATCTTCTGGAGCGAGATGGACGTTCGCATCCACGAGATCGCGCTGCAGATTCTCGGGCCCGAGGCCGAACTCATGAGCGGAGCGAACGAACGCTGGGTCGACGGTTTCCTCTTCTCGCTGAGCGGCCCCATCTATGCCGGGACCAACGAGATTCAGCGCAACATCATCGCCGACCGCGTTCTGCAGTTGCCGAAGGGAGTCTGAGCCGTGAAGTTCTCGTTCACCGACGATCAACGTCTCTTCGCCGACGGACTGCGCGACCTGCTCGACAACGAATGCCCGGCGTCGCTCGTGCGACACACGTGGGAGACCGGCTCGGGCCACTCCCCCGAACTCTGGGCGAAGCTCGGCGACATGGGCGTGCTCGGGTTACTCGTGCCCGAAGAGCACGGCGGAATGGGAGGCGACCTCGTCGACGCAGTGCTCTTGTTCCAAGAGCTCGGCCGAGCCGCAGTTCCCGGACCGGTGCTCGAACACATGGCAGTGGCCGCTCCTCTGCTGGCGTCGACCCACCCCGGAGTCGTCGACGGATCGACTATCGCCACCGTTTCGATCGACTTGTCCCCCTATGTCGCTCACGCCCACGCGGCCGACATGATCGTGACTCGAGAAGGATCTCTCAGCGACTTCTCGTCGACTGACGTCGACGGCATCGACGGTGGTCGACGAATCGCAACCGTCACCGGAGGCACCACCGAAGTTCTCGAAGTTCCTGTCGAAAACGCCTTCGACACCATGGCGGTGGCCACCGCCGCCTACATGATCGGACTCGGTGAGCGAATGATCGACATCGCCGCCGAGTACGCCCGCCAACGCGAACAGTTCGGTAAGCCCATCGGATCGTTCCAGGCCGTCAAACACCTCATGTCGGACGCGCTCTTGAAGGTCGAGTTCGCCAAAGCACCCTCCTACCGAGCCGCCTGGAGCCTCGCCAACGGAGAGCCCACGGCATCTCGCGACGTGAGCATGGCCAAGGCACTCGCCAGTGAGGCGTCGTATCGGGCCAGTCGAGGCTCGATGCAAGTGCATGGAGGCATCGGCTACACCTGGGAAGCCGATTTACAGCTCTATATGAAAAAGGCCTGGGCGCTGTCGCGCTCCTATGGCGACGCCACATGGCATCGCCGGCGGGTGAGCACCAGCGTTCTCAGCCGGTGATCCCCGTCAATCGGTGAAGGGCGGCCCTGACAGGGCAAGTACCGTCTCGACGGCGAATCCGTTGTTGAAGCCCGACACGTCGCCAGTGATGCCCGATTCGGGCACGCTGCTCGCACAGTCCTGGATGCCGTAATCACCCGCCGCAAGCGACTCGATCACCACTTCGACGACTCCACGCAACGAGGTTCCCTCCGCGCACGTCGGAACGTTGATACTCGTGAACGACTCGAGTGACTCGCCACCTTCGCGCGCCACGAGTTCGTCTCGATGCTCGACGATCCAGTCGAGTGCCAACTCGACACCCGGCGAATAGTCGATGACCTCACCACTGCCGTGGCTGACAGCCAGCGACGGGACACCCCGGAGCGCCGCCGCACGCGCCGCTCCGACCGTTCCCGAAAATCCGGCGATCTCGAGCGCGATGTTCTGACCTTCGTTGATGCCCGAGACCACCAGGTGTGGAGTTTCGACGACTCCACCGCGTTCGAGAGCCCAGACGATCGAGTCGGCCGGGAATCCGTCGATCGCAGTGGCGGGATACCCGCTCGCCAAGCTCACCGACGACGACACCAGATCTCCTGGTGTGGTGTTGCCTCCGGTACCGCTCTGATTGGCAAGGGGCGCCACGACTGTCACCTCCACGTCGGGAAGGGTGAGCAAGCCTTCGACCAAGGCATCGATTCCTTCGGCGTCGTACCCGTCGTCGTTGGTGACGAGGATGCGCAACACCTCAGGGGCAGCCACGGTGGTCGGGGCGCTCGTCATGACAGTTGTCGAGGTGTCACTCTCCGGTTCGGATGTCGCGGGAGGCGCCGACGTCTCCGCCGGTGCTCCCGTCGTCACCGCCTCGGCCTCGTTCGATCCACCGCCACCGCACGACGCCAAGGTCGCCATGACGATCACGGTCATCACTGCTTTCGATCCGATACGCATGAAAAAAACGTAGGCGACAGGCCACCACCGGCTAAAACGAAAGCGATGGATCACACGACCCGACTCGGCCCGACCCTTTTGGTCGGTGTGGGCGCCGGCATCTTGTCGGGACTGTTCGGAGTCGGTGGCGGCATTCTCGTGGTGCCGGCACTCACCATGATCCTGAAACTCGACCAGCGACTGGCGAGCGGAACATCGCTCGGCGCGGTGTTCCCGATCTCGGTTGCGAGTCTGGCTACGTACTGGAGTCAGGACAACGTCGACTGGGTGATGGCCTTGTGGCTGTCGATCGGGGCCGTGGCTGGAGCCATCTACGGAACGAAGTTGATTCACCGCCTGCCCCGTCGCTTGATCGGCTATCTGTTCACCACAATGCTGCTGATCACCGCCATTCGCCTCTACGTACCGACCAATGCCGACGGTCGAGGCGTGATCGAAGTCGGCGGAGCGATTGCCTTGGTGATCATCGGCTTTCTGACCGGTGTGCTCGCCGGCCTCCTCGGCATCGGTGGTGGCGTGGTGATGGTGCCGATCATGATCGTGCTCTTCAGCGAGATAGCCGTCACTGCCAAAGGAACTTCGGCCGCCGTGATCATTCCCACTGCGATCATCGGCACCTGGCGCAATCTGAAAGCCAAGAACATCGACACCAAGGTGGCGATGATCGTCGGACTCGCCGGTATCCCGACCGCGATCGTGGGCGGTCTCGTAGCCGACGTCATGAACGAGGACCTGTCGAACGCGCTGTTCGCCACCCTGGTGCTCGCCGTCGCGGCCAAGATGTTCCGCGACCTGCGGCGTCACTCAGCTTCGTGAGGCGAGCACGTCGGCGAGCGCGTCGAGCATCCGCGGATCGCTCGTCGCCGGCACCACGATGAACTCGTCAGCTCCTTCGGCTTCGACCGCGTCGAGCAGATCGACCAGTCGCGAAGCGTCGTGCAGAGGCATGGCCGCCGCCAGCGATGCTGCGAGATCAGGCGAGAACACCCGCAGATACGCCTCGGCGAAATCGTGCAATGTTCGCTGAGCACCGTCGCCAAGAGCAACGAACGATCCGGTGACGAGACGCGGCGAGTCGACCCGCCCAGCTTCTTTCCAGGCGGCCTCCGTCTGGCGAAACAGACGTCCCGATTCGGCCGAATCACCGAGCAAGGTGAACCCGCTGACCCCGCTGGCCCATTGCGCGGCGCGGGCGAGCGACTTCGGTCCCATGGCCGAGGCCAGGATCGGCGGTCCGCCCGCCTGAACGGGTTCCGGCCCGATGCGTTCACCGTCTGCCGCCACACCACCGCTCCAGAGGCGGCGCAGTTCGCCGACAGCTGCATCAAGTCGTCCGTGACGTCCGTTGAAGGGTGATCCGAGTGCCGCGTAATCCTGTTGGCGACCACCGACGCCGACTGCGACGTCGACCCGTCCGCCCGACACCACGTCGAGTGAGGCCAGTTCTTTGGCGACCATCGCCGGCGCGTGCCACGGCAGAACGACCACGTTCACCAAAACTCGAACCCGTGACGTGAGAGCGGCCGCCGCCGAACACAGGGTGAATCCGTCCAAGTTGTGGAACGTGATTCGCTCCCCGGCCGACACACTCGAGAACGGCCCCTCGTCGATCCCTCGACACCAGGCCACCAAGCGATCACGGTCGAGGCCGGTGGCCATCTGCGGAAGGGCCACCCCGACGTTCATGCGATGGGTTCGCGTCATGGCTCCACTCTCGTCCACGATCCCCGAATTCTCCAATTCACCTGGGACGACGCAGAATCTGACACACCGTCAGATTTCGGTGCTACCCTCGGCCACATGCGCGAACTGCCCAAAATCATCTCGGTCGACGATCACGTGACCGAACCGGCCACCGTCTGGACCGACCGCCTGCCCAAGAAATACCACGACGTTGGCCCCCGCATCGAACGTCTCCCCGTCCGAGAAATGACCTTCGTCGGCGGCAAGTTCACGGCCATTCCCGGTGAGAAGGGCGAGGACGGCCCGCTCGCCGACTGGTGGTTCTACGAAGATCTGCGTCGTCCGCTCACCCGTCTCGACACCGCAGTCGGCTTCGAGCGTGACGAAGTCACCGTCACTGGCATCACGTACGACGAAATGCGCCAGGGTTCGTACAAATTGAAGGAACGCCTGGAGGATATGGACGTCGCCGGCATCGAGGCGTCGCTCTGCTTCCCCACCTTCCCGCGCTTTTGCGGCCAGACCTTCTACGAAGCTCAGGACAAAGAACTCGCCATGCTTGGCGTGTACGCCTACAACGACTGGATGTACGAAGAATGGTGCGGCGAGTCGGGCGGACGTATGTTGCCGCTCGGTCTCATCCCGCTTTGGGATCCGGTGGCCGCCGCAGCTGAAATCCGCCGCAACGCCGCCCGTGGCTTCCGTGCCGTCGCCTTCAGCGAGATTCCCCCCAACCTGAACCTTCCGAGCATCCATGATGCCGACGGCTACTGGTTGCCATTCTTCGAGGCCTGCAACGAGACCGGCACCGTCATCTGCATGCACATCGGTTCGGGTTCCAAGATGCCGAGCACGTCCCCCGACGCGCCAGCGGCGGTCGGTTCCACCCTCACCTTCGCCAACTGCTGCTTCAGCATGGTCGACTGGTTGATGAGTGGACACTTCACGCAGTTCCCCGACCTGAAGATCGCCTACAGCGAAGGCCAGATCGGCTGGATCCCCTACATCCTCGAGCGCGCCGATCGCGTGTGGGAGGACAACCGCGGTTGGGGCGGCATCGCCGACAAGGTTCTCGAGCCGCCGTCGCAGTTGTTCAAGAAGCACGTCTACGGCTGCTTCTTCGACGATCCGCATGGTCTGCGCTCGCTCGTCGAAATCGGCGAAGACAACGTCACCTACGAGTGCGATTACCCACACTCCGATTCGACGTGGCCGCACACCGCCAAGATCGCTCACGAGCAGACCCTCGGCCTCACCGACGAGCAGGTCTACAAGGTGTTGCGCGGCAACGCCATCAAGATGCTCGGCATCACGCACCTCTCCTGATCTCGCCTCACTCCCTGCGGATCTGACTGGCCGTCAGATTTTCGAGCCTCGCCGACTAGAGTCCCAGTCGGTCCTGGACACGAGCCAAGGGGGGAACAGATGAAAGGCATCGTCTACGACGGCACCACGGCGACATTGGTCGACGGTTTGTCGGTCCGCGAACCCGGTCCGCGTGAAGTCTGGGTCGACGTCGCAGCAGCCGGCCTCTGCCATTCCGACATTTCGTACATGCATGGCTTGTACCCGGTGCCATCGCCAGGGGTCTGCGGCCACGAAGCCGCTGGTGTGGTCGCCTCGGTCGGCAACGCTGTCACCCACGTCGCTCCGGGTGATCACGTCATCATCGCCACGCTGGCCGCGTGTGGCTTTTGCGCATCGTGTATGGACGGCAAGCCGACGTTCTGCCGCTCGACCCTCGGCAACTGGACCCAGCCGTTCACTCTCGACGGCGAGCCGATCTACAACTTCGCCGCCACCAGTGCCTTTGCCGAGCGCACGATCGTGCGCGACATCCAGTGCGTGAAGATTCCGAAGGACGTCCCGCTCACGTCGGCTGCTCTCGTCGGCTGTGGCGTTGTCACCGGTATGGGTGCTGTGTTCAATCGGGCCAATGTGAAGCGCGGTCAGTCAGCCGTGGTCTTCGGCGTCGGCGGCGTCGGACTGAACTGCATCCAGGCTCTCAAAGTGCAGGGCGCGTCGACGATCATCGCCGTCGACACTCTCGCCGAAAAGGAGGGACTGGCCCGACAGTTCGGAGCCACACACTTCCTCGACGGACGACGCGACGACATCGTCGAGGCGATCATCGGCATCCTCCCCTATCGCGATGACATGCCTCGCGGGCCGTTCAACGCCGGTGGCGCCAATTGGGCCTTCGACTGCGTGGCTCACCCAGTGGTGACCAACAACGCCCTCGAATGCCTGGACTGGGGCGGCACCGTGGTCGTCATCGGAGTAGCCGGCCAAACCGCCGAGTTCCATGGCCTGTACGGGCGACTCACCCAGGTCGACCGTGGCATCATCGGCTGCCGTTACGGTTCGGTCAGTCCGCAGCGCGACATTCCCTACATCATCGATCTCTACCGTCGAGGTGAAGTGCTCCTCGACGAACTGGTGAGTGCAACCTTCCCGATCGCCGATTGGAAGAGCGCCGTCGACGGGCTCGAGAGCGGATCAGTCGCCCGAGCAGTTATCACGTTCTGAGATCGAGTCGGCAGAACGTCATGACAATCCCCTCTGGAGTCCTCGATCTCGACGGCAAGACGTTGTGGCAATTGGTGTGCGAGCGCGCACTTCTCACACCCGACAAGCAGATGGCCCGCGACGAGGCGGGACGAACGCTCACCTTCGGCGCCTACAAGGAATGGTGCGAACGGGTGGCGGCCGGACTTTCGCAGATGGGCGTCGGTGCCGGCACGAACGTCTCATGGATCCAGCCGTCGCGGTTCGAGTCGCTCGTCTTGACCGGAGCACTGTCGCGACTCGGCGCAGTACAAAACCCGATCCTGCCGATCTATCGCCATCGCGAGGTGTCGTTCATCACCAGGCAATCACAGTGTCGAGTGCTCGTCGTCCCGGGGGTGTTCCGAGGCTTCGACTACGCGCCGATGGCACATGAGGTCGCCACAGAACTCGATCACGATGTCGAGGTTCTGGTGGCCGATCCTGGCCTACCCGAAGCCGATCCCGCCGGACTGTCCCGATACGAACCCGACTTGCACGGATTGCGATGGCTCTTCTATTCCTCGGGCACCACTGCTGATCCACAAGGAGCCAAGCACAGCGACTTCAGCATGTCGGCGGCCAACGACGGCATGCAGTGGAGCATGAAAGTCGGCCCCGACGATCGGGCCGCCGTCGTGTTCCCGATCACCCACGTGGGTGGGCTCATCTGGTTGTTCAACACCATGCAGACCGGCGTCGAACTCCTCATGGTCGAGACGTTCGACGCGTCGGCCACGCCGACCTGGCTCGGCGCCAACGGTTGCACATGCGCCGGAGCCGGGACTGTGTTCTGGCTCACGTATTTGAACACTCAACGCCAGTTACCGAAGGGCGAACGACTGCTACCTGACGTCCGCATCTTCAATGGTGGTGGCGCTCCCAAGCCGAAGACTCTGCACGCCGAGATGATGGAGGCCTTCGGCGCACCGCTCATCGGCGGATGGGGACTCACCGAGGCTCCCATCAACACGATGGTTCACGTCGACGATCCTGATCACAAGAAGGCCACGACCGACGGCCGCCCCTGTCCGGGTGTGCGGATTCGCGTGGTGATGGACAATCACGAATGCGCGCCGGGCGAAGAAGGCGAGTTGCGAGTGAAAGGCCGCCAGGTCTGCCAGGGCTACCTCGATCCGGCGCTCGATGCCGAGGCCTTCGACGAGGGGGGCTGGTTCCGTACCGGCGATCTAGGGGTCGTCGACTCCGACGGTTTCGTGAGTATCACCGGACGGCTGAAGGACATCATCATCCGCAAAGGCGAGAACATCTCGGCCAAAGAGATCGAAGATCTCCTCTTCTCGCATCCCGCCGTGGCCGACGTCGCAGTCGTCGGACTTCCCGATGCGGCGAGCGGCGAGATCGCCTGTGCTGTCGTGGTGACGAGCGACGGCGCATCTCTCGACTTCGACGACATGGTCGCCTTCTTGAAGAATGCCGAATTGTCACGGCACAAGATCCCTGAGCGCCTCGAGATCGTTGATGCACTCCCACGCAACCCGAGCGGCAAGGTTCTGAAGAAGGATCTCCGCGCCATCTACGGAGGACAGACATGACCGACACCATTCCCACCCATTCGCGTGCCACGGGTCTCCGCGTTTTCGTGACCGGAGCCGGCTCGGGTATCGGACGTGCAACCGCGGTGCGATTTGCCGCCGAGGGCGCGGCCGTCGCCTGTGTCGACCTCAAAGGTGCGGCCGAGACCGCCAATGACATTCAGGCCGCTGGCGGTCGAGCAGTCGCCTACGATCTCGACGTCACTGACGCCGCCGCCGTCGAACGCACCGTCGACGCTGCCGCCGCCGAACTCGGTGGACTCGACGTGCTGTGCAACATCGCCGGCATCGGCCACTTCGCCCACAGGCACGAAGAGACCCCCGATTGGTTCGATCGGATCGTGTCGGTCAATCTCAACGGAACCTTCTACGCCAGCCGTTTTGCCTTACCGCACCTTCTGAAGCGTTCCGTCGAGAGCGGTCGTGATGGTGTAGTGATCAACACGGCGTCGACGTCGGGTCTCATGGGTGCGCCATGGAGCGCCGCGTATTGCGCGAGCAAGGGCGGCGTCGTCAATCTCACTCGGGCGCTCGCCTTCGAATACCGCGGCAAGGGGGTGCGGGTGAACGCCATCGCGCCCGGTGGCACCAACACCAACATCATCCACTCGTTCATGAGTCTCCCCGAAGGAGCCGATCATAAGTTGATGTCGAAGATCATGACGCCCATGGATCAGGCCGAGCCCGACGAGATCGCCAACATGTTCGTGTTCATCGCGTCCGATGAGGGCCGCTACATGACCGGATCGATCGTCGTCATGGACGGCGGCATCACCTGCTGAGAGGAATACATGAGCAACCATCGCAACCCGAACGGCATCTGTGCCGGCCGTACTGTCATCGTCACCGGGGCCGGTCGAGGTCTCGGTCGAGCCCACGCGCTCGCCTTCGCCGCCGAGGGCGCGAATGTGGTCGTGAACGACGTCGGCGCATCGCTGACCGGCGAGGGACATGACGTCGGTCCCGCCGCCGACGTGGTATCGGAAATCCAGGCGATGGGCGGTCGGGCGATCGTCAACGCCGACGACGTCAGCGACTGGGACGGAGCCGGCCACATGGTGGCCGAGGCGATCGACACCTTCGGCACCCTCGACACCCTCGTCTGCAACGCCGGCATCGTGCGCGATCGCATGATCGTCAACATGTCGGTCGACGAATGGGACGCGGTGATGAAGGTCCACCTGCGCGGCATGTTCTGCCCGGTTCGTCACGCGGTCGACCATTGGCGTACCCGTAGCAAGGCCGGCGAATCCGTCGACGCGCGCATCGTCACGACGTCGTCGGGTGCCGGACTTTTCGGATCGGTGTCGCAGGCCAACTACTCGGCGGCCAAAGCCGGCATCGCCGCTTTCACGATCGTGTCAGCTGTCGAACTCGGACGTTACGGCGTGAAGATCAACGGCATCGCTCCGTCAGCTCGTAGCCGCATGACCGAAGAGGCCTTCGCCGAGATGATGAAGAGGCCCGATTCGGGCTTCGACGCCATGGATCCGGCGAACGTGAGTCCCGTGGTGGTGTGGCTCGGTTCGTCCTCGTGCGACGTGACCGGGCGAATGTTCGAGTCGGCCGGCGGACAGTTGTCGGTTGCCGATGGCTGGCAACACGGCGAGGTTGCCGACAAGGGTGCTCGTTACGAGCCGTCCGAGGTCGGCGGAGTGGTCGCCGACCTTCTGTCGCGAGCTCCCGATCCGGCCGCCGTGTACGGAGCGGGCTGATGTCGAACAAAGTGCGATCGGTCGACGGTCGGGTGATCGGCTCTCGCGCCCAAGCGACACGGCGCCGCCTGCTCGACGCCACCGAGAAGTTGCTCAACGAACAAGGAGTGTTCGACCTACGTGTAGTCGACATCACCCGTGAGGTCGGAACCTCGGCAGCGACGTTCTACCAGTACTTCAACGATGCCGACGCTGCGATTCTCGCTCTCGCCGAAGAAGCCGTCGACGCCGAACGCCCGCTCGTGGACCATTTGCACCCGTCATGGACGACCAACGACGCAGAGGCACGCGCCCAAGCTTTCGTGGACTCCTACTTGGCCTACTGGGACGCGCACGCAGCCGTGCTTCGCATCCGCAACGTCAAGGCCGAAGAGGGCGACCGAAACTTCCGTGCCGTGCGCTCGCAGGCCAACCTTCTCGTGATCGACGGCATCCAGGCCATGATCGCCGACGGAGTCGCCGCCGGACGACTTCCCGCAACTCTCGATCCGTTCACAACCGGTGCGGCTCTCGTGGCCATGATCGAACGACTTCTCGCGTTCCAGAACGAAATGACGAAGCGCGGATCATCTCGCGACTCGATTCGCGACACTCTCGTCACTCTGCTCAGCCGAACGATCGTCGGCTCCTGAACCTCCCCGTCAGTCAGAGCGACGGAATCAAGGTGGCCAACTGCTCGAACTCGGACATGGTGACCTTGCTCGGGTCCGCCGACAGCACCTGAACGCACACGTGGTCGGCACCCCGGGACAGATGATCCTGGATGCGCGCCGCGATGTCGTCGAGAGTTCCCCACGCCACGATGGCGTCGACCATTTTGTCGGTGGGTCCGCCGTTCTCACCCGAGATATCGGCGTCAGTCCACCCCAGTCGTCGGAGATTGTTGGTGTAATTGGGCAGGCCGAGGTAGGTCTTCATGAAACCACGAGCCACGGCTCGCGCCTCGTCGGCGTCGGTCGAGAAGACGACGGCCTGTTCCGGCGCGAGGAGAGCGTCAGGGCCCAGAGCCCCACGGGCCACGGTCGTGTGCTCGACCGGAACGAAATACGGATGCGCACCCAGTGATCGCTCGGCGGCCAGTTGCAACATCTTCGGTCCGAGCGCGGCGAGGGCACGGGCCGGAGGTGTGGTGGGCTGGGCCGCGAAGAAGAACCCGTTGTCCATCGCATCGAGATACTTCTTCATGGTCGTCAACGGTTTGTCGTACGTACCGCCGTGGAATCCTTCGACCGCCGGCTGATGACTGACTCCGATTCCCAGCAGGAAGCGATCGGGAAATGCCTCGGTCACGGTCTTCCATCCGGCCTGCATCGTCATCGGTGAGCGAGCGTGAAGACTTGCGATCCCGGTGGCGAGAATCATCTCGTCGGTCGCCGACAGGAGCAACGACGTGGAAGCGAACGGCTCGCGGCCGACGGCCTCAGGTACCCACACCGTCCGGAAGCCGAGTTCTTCGAGACGCGCCACATGTCGCTGCGCCTCGCGCATCGGCTGCATGTCGAGTTGGAAGGTCCACAGACCCAGTTTGCCGAGAGAGTCCTTCGTCAGAGCCATGCGGTGAACCTAGGCCAGTTGTGATCCGCCGCCGTCATCGGAACTACCGTGCCCGTCGTGACCGACCAGACTTCTCCTCACAGCAGCCTCGCCACTTCTCTCCTCGACGGCTTCGTCCAAGCCGGTGGTCCGGTCGTGTCACCCGATGGAAGGTTCGTCGCCTTCGTGGTGACACGTGTCGATCACGGCAAGAACAAGTACGTGTCCCAGGTATGGCTCGGCTCGACCGACGGATCGGAGACTCCTGCACCGTTGACATCGGGTGACCCCGGGGAATCACAGCCCTCATGGTCGCCTGACGGACGACATCTCGCCTTCGTCTCGGGGCGCGAAGGCGCACAAGGCGCCAAGAAGGGCGAACGAACTCTCCACGTGATTCCGGTGACGACCCCCGGCGAAACGCGCACGATCGCCGTGCGTCAGGACGGCCTCGATGCGCCGACCTGGTCACCCGACGGACGATGGATCGCTTTTTGTTCTCGCGTCCCCGACGAGCGCTATTCGGCCGAGGACGAATCGTGGCAATCTCCGCGTCGAATCGACACCTTCTTCACCCGTCTGAATGGCGAAGATTTCGTGTTCGACCGCCCGAATCATCTGTGGGTCGTGGCCGCCGACGGCACGGGCCAACCGACAGACCTCACGCCCGGCCCGCATCAGGTCGGCGACTTCGCGTGGTGTGCCGATTCGAACGGTCTCATCGTCTCGTCGGCTCGCCACGCCGACTGGGACCGCGATCTCTCGACCGACTTGTTCGTGGTCGACCTCGAGGGCGACATTCGTGCCCTCACCGAACGCGCCGGCGTCCATTCGCATCCGTCGGTCTCCCCCGACGGCCGACGCGTCGCCTTCCTGGGTCACCACGATGCAAGCACCTACCCACACAACGTGCGCGTCGGCGTGATCGACCTCGCGACGCACACCAGGATCTGGATCTCGGAAGGTCTCGATCGAACCTTCGAGACCACAGTTGGCAACGTCGCGCCGGTGTGGGAGTCCGATTCGTCGATTCTCGCCACCGCCGAAGACGCCGGCGAGTGCCACCTCTATCGACTCGATGCGAACGGCACCACACCACCGATCGCCATCACGTCGGGCGCTCGATGTGTGAAGGCCTTCGACGCCGCCGCCGGCGTGATCGCCGCCGCTGTCACCCATGTGACGCGTCCCGGTGAGATCCACGTGTGGCAACACGGAGCCGAGTCCGTTCTCACTGATGTGAGCCACTCCTACGTGAAAGCTGTTGCACCCATCGCTTGGGAGCGTTTCTCCGTTCCGGTCGCCAACGCCACACCGGGCGTCGAACCGCACATCGACGCCTGGATCGTGCGCCCGAAAGACTTCGATTCAGGGAAGAAGTATCCGGTGATCCTGAACGTGCACGGTGGACCGCACACGCAGTACGGCGAGGCCTACTTCGACGAGTTCCAGGCCCAAGCAGCAGCCGGATTCGTGGTCGTCGCCTGCAATCCCCGCGGGTCGTCCGGACGTGAAGAGGCCTGGGGACAAGCGATTCTCGGACCGAAGCACCCGAGACGACCGGGCACCGGTTGGGGCGTCGCCGACTTCGAGGACGTCCTCAGCGTCCTCGACGCCGCGCTCGACCGCTACGACTTCTGCGACCGATCACGCGTCGGCATGCAAGGCGGAAGTTACGGCGGCTACATGGCAACACTGCTCGCGGCGCGACATGCAGGTCGCCTCCGTGCGGTGTGCAGCGAGCGTTCGGTGAACAACCTCCTCACCGAGGAGTGGTCGAGCGACATCGGCACCATGTTCCGCGTCGAACACGGGCCCGATCCAGTGGAGGATCCGGACGAGTATCTCCGCATGTCACCGAGCACGCTCGCACGCGACATCGACGTTCCGGTGTTGATCGTCCACAGCGAGAACGATCTACGTTGTCCGATCAGTCAGGCCGAAGAGCTGTTCGTGACTCTGCGACTGCTCGGCAAAGAAGTGGTCTTCTACCGATTCCCCGCCGAGACCCACGAACTCTCGCGAGCCGGTTCACCGGTTCATCGCCGTCAGCGTTTCGAGATCATTCTCGACTGGTTCGCCGAGAAGCTCGCCTGAGCCGACGACACTGCGTTGGTATTTCGGCCCGTCGTCTTTCGGCACGTCATCACTCGGCGAGCCAGTGGTCGATCAGCTTGCGGGCGATCGAAATGCCGGGCGGAATGGGCGGCAAATCGTCTTTGCGATACCAGTTCGCCTCGACGATCTCGGCCGGATCGCAGACGATGTCGCCGCTCATCCATTCGGCCCGAAAACCGAGCATCAGGCTGTGAGGAAACGGCCAGGGCTGACTCCCGAGATAGCGAACCCTGTCGACTTCCACACCGACTTCTTCGCGCACTTCGCGAATCACGGCCCCTTCCAAGGTCTCGCCGGGTTCGACGAAGCCGGCCAGACACGAGAACATCGGCATGCGGAACTGAACGCCACGCGCAAGCAACGCCTCTTGGTCCGGACCTGGTTCGCCGCGAGTGACGAGTGTGATCATTGCCGGGGCGAGTCGAGGGAACGCCATGTGACCGCACGACGGGCATCGCATGGCTCGTTCGTTGTGCGCAAGTTGGGTGGGCGTACCGCAACGTCCGCAGAAACGATGGGTACGAGCCCAGTCGACGATCTGCACGGCTCGTCCAGCCGCGAGCCATTCATCTTCTGACGTGCGACCGAACAGACTGAACAGATCGAGAGCCGCGCCGTCGGACGGATCGAGCGTGTGATCGGAGGGGACGTCGACTCCCCAGTAGGCCCGACCGTCGAGCACTCCGAGGAAGTGCCGACCCCAGTCGGGAGACACTTGTTCATCGTGAATCCAGACCCTGGATTCGACGACGTGAACGTAAAGATGCCCGTCGACATCGGCGGGTGGAGCGATGGCGGGCTGGAAACGGCTGATACGGCTGATCGACTCGGTCACCCTGGAAGTGTG
>CBFHWN010000004.1:28566-73183 GCA_965659595.1 uncultured Ilumatobacteraceae bacterium
GACCGTAGGATGCCCCTCATGTCGAACTCCTCCTCGCGCCAGGTCGTCATCGTCGAAGCAGTCCGCACTCCGGTCGGCCGTAGGAACGGAGGGCTCTCGACCCTGCACCCGGCCGAATTACTGGGCCTCGTCCAAAAAGAAGTGATCCGCCGGACCGGCATCGATCCGGCCGCGGTCGAACAGGTCGTGGGTGGAAACGTGAGCCAGGTCGGGGCCCAGAGCTTCAACATCACTCGTACGTCGTGGCTGTCGGCTGGACTTCCCATGTCGACGGCGTGCACGACGGTCGACACCCAGTGCGGCTCGAGCCAGCAGGCCACCGGACTCGCCGCATCACTCGTGGCGTCGGGCGTGGTCGACGTGGCCATGGCCTGCGGTGTCGAATCGATGAGTCGTGTTCCGATCGGAAGCAACTCGTCGAAGGCGCTCGGCCTCGGTGTCCCGGTGCCGAAGTCGTACTTTGAGCAATACGAGTTCACGTCACAGTTCGAAGGCGCCGAGCGCATCGCCGACGAGTGGAACATCACCCGTGCCGACACAGACGCTTTCGGCCTCGAGTCGCAGGAGCGCGCCGCCCGTGCGTGGGCCGAAGGTCGCTTCGACGGCCAGTTCATCGATGTCGACGCACCCGATCTCGACGAAGACGGCAAGCCGACCGGCACCACTCATCGCGTGTCGCGTGACGAAGGAATTCGGGACACCACCCTCGAGAAGTTGGCCACGTTGAAGCCAGTCGCGCGCGAGAACGGCGTGCACACCGCCGGCAACTCGTCCCAGATCTCCGACGGGGCGGCGGCCATTCTCATGATGACGGCCGAAAAGGCGGCCGAACTCGGTCTCACACCTCGCGCCCGCGTGGTCGACAGCTGCCTCGTCGGTGTCGATCCGGTTCTCATGCTCACCGGCCCGATCGACGCCACCGAACGCCTTCTCGAACGCAACGGTCTCACCATCGACCAGATCGACACCTTCGAGATCAACGAAGCCTTCGCTTCGGTCGTCCTCGCCTGGGCCAAGGCCGTCGGCGCCGATCTGGCCCGCACCAACCCCAACGGCGGCGCCATCGCCCTCGGACATCCCCTCGGTGGAACCGGAGCGATCCTCATGACGAAGGCGCTCTACGAACTGGAGCGAACCGGCGGTCGTTATGGGCTCGTCTCGATGTGCTGTGGCGGTGGCCTCGGCACCGGCACCCTCATCGAACGAATCTGATCCCACACTCGGCCGTGGCCGACCGACGTCTTCTGAGCGCGCTCACCATCATGCTGTGCCTCACAGCATGTGCGACGGCTCCCGTTCTTCCCGACGGCGCCAACGGTGAAGTCGTCGAACACGTCGACGGCGACACCCTCGACATCGTTTTCGCCGTGGACGGTCGAGCGATCGTCGAACGGATCCGACTCATCGGCATCGACACACCCGAGACCAAGAAACCCGGCACACCGATCGAGTGCTACGGACCCGAGGCATCACAGCGGCTGGCCGAACTTCTACCGGTCGGTACCTTCGTCGACGTCGTTCGTGACACCGATACTCGCGACGACTACGGCCGACTGCTCGCCTACGTGTACCGAGCCGCCGATCGAATCCTCGTCAACGAGATCCTCGTCCGAGAGGGTTACGCCCGAACCCTCTTCATTCCGCCCAACACCTCTCTCGAGACCGAGTTTCGCCGAGCGGAACGCAGTGCCCGCACCGAACGCCGCGGCCTGTGGTCGGCGTGCTCGTGACGTCGACAGGTAGCGTGATCCCGTGACCGAACTCCTACGACGTCTGGGCTACGACCCCGACGCCAAACTGGTGATCGTCTCATGTGACGACCTCGGCTCGTGCCACGCCGCCAACGTCGGGGTGTACCGCGCGCTGCGCGATGGCCTCGCCACGTGCGCTTCGGTCATGGTGCCGGCTCCGTGGGCTCGCCATGCCGCTCTCGAATACGCCGGTGAGGACATCGGCGTACATCTCACGTTGAATGCCGAACACCCGGCGTATCGATGGGGTCCGATCACTCACTCGCCGTCGCTTCTGTCAGGCGACGGAGGATTCCCACGCGACATCGACGACCTCTGGGAACACGCCGATCCCGAAGAGGTACGCCGTGAATGCCGAGCGCAGATCGAGCGGGCCATCCTCTGGGGCTTCGATGTGACCCACCTCGCGCCCCATCTCACGGCGATCACTTTGCGACCCGAATTCTTCGACGTCTATCTCGATCTGGCGGTGGAATTCGCATTGCCTGTTCGTCTTCCTTCGACCATCACCGAAGCTCAGGCCGGATTTCCGTTCCGTCGTCTGGCCTCCGACGAGGGAGTGCTGTTCCCCGATCACTTCGATCACGACTGGTCGGCCGGGAGTCGAGTTCGCGTCCGACGGGCCTTCCAGAACCTGCAACCGGGAGTCACCGAGATCCACGTGCAGCCCGTGATCGACACCGCCGAGGTTCGCGCTCTCGCCGGCTCGGCCGCCGATGGCTGGGTCGACGACCTCGCTCTCGTGACCGGCGATGGCGAGCTTCGGCACTTGCTGGACGAGACCGGGGCGATTCTGATCGGCTACCGCGCGCTGCGCGACGCGATGCGCCGCGCTTAGACGTTCGCTACGAGCTCGGCGATTCGTCGCCCGGCCTCACCCGACGACAGCGCGTCGAACAATGGACCGGTCGGGCCCGTCGACTTCAACTTTCCGAGCATGAAGGCGACCGACGGATCGAGCTCCACATCGGCCGACGACAATGTGACGACGACTTCGGCATCGTCGGGACCGTCGACACGTTCATCCTTCTTGCCGACCACGAGGCGGTACTGCACGAGGGTCATGATGTCACCGACGACGGATCGACGAGTCGCCTGGGAGGATCGACAGGCCGGCGGAGTACCGACGCGATCCCGGCGAACAGGTCGGTCTCGACGTCGTTCTCAGTGGGCCCGCCGACGGTGGATCGGGCCAGGATCCAGTCCTCGTACGGATACACCTCGGCCAATTCGTCATCAGTCAATCCGAACCACCACGGCTCGTTCGGATCGACCTGAGTGGCGTGAGCACGGAGTGCTCCGGTACGCGCCCAGAGAAAATCGCCGATGTGCAGACGGGTCGTGATGCGCTCGTCATGACTCGGGCGCGCCAGCCATTTCTCGTCGAACGGCGAGGACCCGGTGCGAGCGAGCATCGCTTCGTGGACCATGAGCATGCGCGTCTTCGACCACACCGTGTAATAGAGCTTCGACGGCTGGAACACCGGACCGGCCCAGGGGTACCACGTGGGATCGCCGGCTCGCTCGAACGCCAGCACCGACACATCGTGCACCTTCACGTGATCGGGATGCGGGTAACCGCGCTGATCGTCGTTGTAGGTGATCAGGACCTGCGGTCGCGTGCGTCGGATCACGGCCACGAGCCGACCGACGGCCTCGTCGAGATCTGCCCGATGGAACGACGTGGGATGGTCGTTGGCCGGCGAGTCGAGCATGCCCGAATCGCGATACCCCAGCATGACCACCTCATCGAAACCGATGATGCGCGCCGACTCGGCCAACTCTCCGGGCCGGATCCGAGCCATCACGTCGCGCTCTTGTTCAGGTGTCAGACCGTGGAACGGCTGACCAGGCTCGCGCAGGCCGGGATTTTGCAGGTCACCCTCTTCACCGCCGGTGCAGCAGACGAGAATCGTCCGCACACCGACGTCGTGATACGCGGCGAGAGTGGGAGCGCCTTTCGATGCTTCGTCGTCGGGATGGGCGTGGACCGTGAGGACGCAGAGTTCGGCTCCGGTCGCATCGGTGGGCATACCGACACGCTACTGCCGACACCGACTTCGGTACCGGGGCGCAATAGCGTGTCGAGGGTGACGTTCGAAGCACGCCGCCGGCGATTCACCGGGTGCACCGCCGGAGCGCTCGCCCTCGTCGCCTCGGTCAGCGCCTGCGCGTCGGACGGTCGTGAGATGTCACCGCCCCGCCCCGATCAAGTGCAGACCATCATCGACGGCACGACGGCGCCCACGGTGATCGATGGATCGCTCGAATTCTCGTCCGCCCCGGACGAGGTGTTCACACTCACTGCGCCATGGAACGACGGGCAAGCGATTCCCGTCGACCACACCTGCTCGGGTGACGGTGTGTCACCACCCCTGGTGTGGTCGGGCGCCCCGATCGAAACCCAGTCTTTCGCACTGGTCGTCACCGATCTCGACGCCACCGGCCCGACCGGTGATCCGCTCGTCCACTGGGTGGTCGCCAACATCGACCCCTTCGTCACCACCATCGGGACCGGCGGTTCGGTCGCCGGTGCCATCGAAGGTGTGAACGACCTCGGCCGACCTGATGTGCCGATCGTCGGTTGGTCCCCCCTCTGCCCGCCGAGTGGTGAGACCCATACCTACGTCTTCACCTTGCACGCCCTCAGCCAACGACTCGATCTCCTCGACGGCACACCCGGTGGCGACTTGATTCGGGCCGTCGAACTGGCGTCACTCTCGTCGGCCGGGATCACCGGCATCACCACCAGCTGACCACCCTCCGCGTTCGAGTGACCACCCCGTGCCACACTGGCGGGGGATGATCGGACTGTTCGAAACCGACCCGGCGGCCCGGCTGATTGCCGTCGACTCTGTGAGCGCGCGAATCTCGTCGTCCGGAGGATCGGCCATCGGACGAATACCGTGGGCGTCGGCCTCACCGGTCCGTCGCAACGACATCGAAAGAGACTGGTCGAGCCGCACCACCGAAGGATTCGACACCGAGTTCGACATCGGAATCGACGGCGTCGTTCGTCGAGCACGGATCGTGATGTCACCTCGACTCGAGTCGGACGGCACTTTGCTCGGCTACCTCGGCACGGTCATCATCGATCAACCCGACGACGACATCCGACACGTGCTTCATCGCACACCCGATGTTGTGTGGGCGGTCGACGAGTCCGGTGCCGTCCGCTTCGCCAACGAGTCGACGAAGCGTCTCGTCGGCGACGGCCGAGTCGACAATCTGGCGTCCACACTTCGCGACCAGGTACCGCGGGCCCTGCTCGTCGGTGATCTCGAACATTGGCGTGGTGACGTGGTGATCAGAAACGCCATGAGTGACCCGACCACTCTCGACTGCACGGTGGTACGCAATCCGGACGGCGGGTACACGTCCTGGTGCCGTGACGTCACCGCGTCGGCTCGTCTGCACGCCGAACTCGCCCATCAGGCCACCCACGACGCTCTCACCGGACTTCCCGGTCGGCAACTCTTCCTTCGTCGAGTGGCCGATGCCGTCGAGAGATCCCGAATCGACGGTCGCTCGCTCGCAGTTCTCTATGTCGACATCGATCACCTGAAAACCGTCAACGACATGCTGGGCCACGACGACGGTGATGCTTTCATCTCACTCGTGGGCCGCCGCCTGGTGGCCAGCACGCGTCCCGACGACGTGATCGGACGAATGGGCGGTGACGAGTTCGTGGTTCTCTGCGAAGGAGTCGGCGACGAGACAACCGCTCTCGATCTCGCCGAGCGGATCATCAGCACGTCCGCCGAACCTGTCGTGCTCCACGGTCACCGCATGTCCACCGGAGTCAGTATCGGCGTCGCAACATGGACGCCGGCCGATCGCTCCGACACGTTGAACGGCACACCACTCGATGTCGCGCTCGAAATGGTCCGACGAGCCGACACCGCGATGTATCGCGCGAAGATGCGCGGCAAAGGTCGTTGCGAATCGTTCACCGATGCGATGAGTCACGAAGCCGAACGCCGTGGCCGCCTCCGCCTTGATCTCGAGCGAGCACTGGCCGACGATCAGTTCCACCTCGTCTTCCAACCCGTCGCCGCCCTCCACACCGGGCGCGCCGAAGCAGCCGAAGCTCTGCTCCGATGGAATCATCCGACCGAAGGGATCCTCGTACCGGCCGATTTCGTGGAGCTCGCCGAGGAGACCGGGCTCGTGGTCCCGATCGGCTCCTGGGTCGTCGACGAAGCATTGCGCGTGCTGGCGTCCTGGATCTCCGATGGGCGGGTCGACCGGCATTTCCGCATGCACGTGAACGTGTCCTCCCAACAAGTGGTCGACACATCCTTCGTGGAAGGACTTGCGGGAGCCGTCCGTCGTCACGGACTCAGCCCGGCCAATCTCTCGATCGAGTACCGGTCGGACGTTCTCGACGACGACGAAGCCGCCCGAACCCTTCGGTCTCTCCATCGACTGGGCTTCGTTCTGACCGTGGACGAGTTCGGCGACCGCCGATCATCGCTCTCCGACCTGCGAACAATCACTCCTCACTACGTCAAACTTGCCGGATCCTTCGTTCGCCCTCTCGACGTCGACGATCGCGACGATCCGATGGTGCGCGGCCTGGTCCAGCTCGCGCACGGCCTCGACGTCTCGGTCATCGCCGCGTGGGTCGTATCGAACCATCAACTGCAGCGACTCCACTCTCTCGGCTGTGATCTCGTCCAGGGATTTCACGTGGCCCGACCTGTGCGTGCCGACGACTTCGATCCGACCGCCGTGGCAGTTCGTATCAACGGCTGAGTCGGTGTCTCAGCCGTTGATCGACACCGCGTCGAGCACGTGGGCGAACTTCTGCTCGGCCGCTGCTCGACGAGTAGGCACATGCTCGATCGGCGGATCGCTCGGGCGATAGCCCTTCAGGATCTGCCTCGCGACCGTCACCTTGTGCACTTCGTCGGGGCCGTCGTAGATGCGAGCGGCACGGGCCGCGCGATACATCGACTCGAGAGGAAGGTCGGTGGTGTATCCGAGACTGCCGTGAATTTGGATCGCGCGATCGATCACGTTGTAGAGCACCTTGGCTCCCCAGAACTTGATGACACCGATCTCGACGCGCGCATCGCTGTAGTGCTTACCGGCCTCATGCAACTTGTCCATCTTCCACGCCGCTTGAAGAGTGAGCAAGCGAGCCGCCTGCATCTCGGCATAGCTCTCGGCGATCCAGTCCTGGACCATCTGCTTGTCGGCGAGGATACTTCCGTGCGTGAATCGTGTGAGGGCGCGTTCGCACAGCATGTCGAAAGCACGTCGGCTCTGACCGAGCCATCGCATCGCATGATGAATACGTCCCGGACCGAGACGTTTCTGGGCCAGGGCGAAACCCTGGCCAATTCCCTCGGCTCCTCCCACCACGTTGCCGAACGGTACGCGCACGTTGTCGTAGATGATCTCGGCGTGGCCACCGGGCTCGCCGGTCCGGTGATCGGGCTCACCCATGGTGGGAACGTCGCGGACGATGTTCACACCTGCCGTCCTGGTGGGGACGATGATCATCGAATAGGCCTTGTAGGCGCTCGTATCGGCGTCACCGGTGCGAGCCATGACGATCAGGAAATCACTCACCGAGGCATTCGACGAGAACCACTTGTGTCCGTTGATCACCCATTCGTCGCCATCACGCATTGCGGTGGTGCTGAGAAGAGTCGGATCGGCACCCGCTCCGGGTTCGGTCATGCTGAAGCACGAACGAAGTCGGCCGTCGAGCAGTGGCTGCATCCAGGCGTCGCGCTGTTCGGGCGTTCCACCGACCGCCAACAACTCGGCATTGCCGCTGTCGGGCGCGTTGTTGCCGAAAACACTCGGCGCATATCCACACTGGCCAAGGATCTCGTGCATGAGTCCGAGTTTCACCTGACCGAATCCGAGCCCGCCCATATCGGGCGGCAGATGCGCCGCCCAGAGACCGCGCTTTCTCACTTCGTCCTTCAACGGCTGCGTGACCGTTGCGAACTTCTCACGGCCGCCCGGCGCCCGCCATACGTCGGCCAATGTCTCGAGCGGAATGATCTCGTCGCGAACGAATTCGCGCATCCATGCCAACTTCTCTTCGAACTCGGGCTCGGTCTCGAAATCCCAGGCCATGCACTCCCCCTTCGCGCTGTGGCGGACAACCGTCCTCCGACCGGCTCGACCGTAGCAATCAGGGGTACCGTCTCACGTACGGTGGTCATCGCACCCCATCACCCGTCATGACCGAGTTCCCTCCTCCCGCCGTCGCACACTGCACCCGCCACCCCGACCGAGTGACCGGGCGATCGTGCACTCGTTGCGGACGACCGGCGTGCGGCGAGTGCCTCGTTCAGGCTTCGATCGGAAGTCAATGCATCGACTGTGTCCGCCGAGCTCGACCGCCCGCTTCCACGCGAGTTCGCCACTGGAACGCTCGTCAGTCGATTCTCGTGACCCTGGCCCTCATCGTGATCAACGTCGGGGTATTCGTCTGGGTGGTGTCCGGAGACGTGGGTGCCGCCGGATTTGGCAGTCAGATTTCCGAGCGCGAGTTCCAACTCGGACTGAACAAGTTCATCCTCCAGATCACCGACGAGTGGTACCGACTGGTGACGGCCGGTTTCCTGCATTTCGGGATCCTCCACATCGGCATGAACATGTGGCTCCTCTATCAGTTGGGACAGATGCTCGAGCCACCTCTTGGCCGTGTCCGCTTCGGACTTCTGTACATGGCCTCCCTTCTCGGAGGTTCACTCGGTGCACTCGTGATCCAGGCCGATCGGGGCGGACTGCACGGTGGCGCATCGGGCGCCGTCTTCGGACTGATGGCCGCTGCGGCCATCGGCATGCAACGACGTGGTGTGAACGTTTTCCAAACCGGCATCGGTGCCCTTCTCATGATCAACCTCGTGTTGACGTTCACGATTCCGGGGATCTCGATCGGTGGACATGTCGGCGGCGCCATCGCTGGTGCGCTGTGCGGGGCCGTGATGCTGGCTCCGTCGTGGAAGCCGGTCCCGAATTGGGCCACGTACATCGCTCCAGTCGTCGTCGCAATCGGTGCCGTCGTGGTGAGCGTGCAAGTCGTGGGCTGAGCCGCCCCTCTCTGCCACACCCCTCGCCTAACGTCTCCACCGCTTCCCCGTTCCTCAAGAACGGAGTTCCCATGAACGCCCACTCGTTACTTCGCGCTGGGATCGACCCTTTGGTCGATCCACGCGACGTCGCCGACCTGGCCGCATCGCTCATGTCGCCTCGCGATCGTCTGCTGATCTTCCTCGTCGACCATCAACTCATCGGATCACTGAGTGTGGCGGTCGATCTCGAACGTGAACGAATCACCGACCTGTTTTCGCTCGTTCATGACGCCACCATCGGCACCGAATTACGCGGACTCGTTCTTGCCGAAAGAACGCCGGCTCCCCTCGACTTCTCCGATCCGATCGTCGCCGAAGTCGTCGACGCGCCTCGACACGGACTTCGCCTCGACGCCTGGGTTCGCTTCGGATCATCGTCAGCTCACGACGTGTGGCCGTTGATCGGGTCCGACGCGACGGCGTAGTCCGGCCTCGCGCAGAATTCGCACCAACTCGCGACTCGACACTTCACGAGCTCCCGACGCAACAGCTCGGGTACGGTAATCGTCGGGAAGGTCGTAATGGTCGTCGTGGAAAGCCCGCTTCGGCAGTCCGAGACCCTCGGCGAAGTCGTGCAACTCCTCGAGGCTGGTGTCGCTCACCAAATGGCACCAGCGTCGCTCACGAAACCACCAGTGCGATCCGTCGACGAACAGAGTCAGCGGCGGCGCTCCGGACGAACACGAACCGGGATCGGCTTCGGTCGCGCACCGAGCACCCGTACACCTGCACCGATACCGACGGCAGTCGCCACGATGGTCACGATCCAAGAAGCCACGATGTCAACCTACTCGCCGGCTCGAGACATGTCGGGTCGGGCTGGAAATCATGGACCAGACCCGATGGTCGAGTCCGACTCAGTGTGCGCAACCGCAACCCGCGCCGCATCCGCCACCCGTGCGTGGTGCCGGGGTCGACGGAGCCGGAGCACCACTTCCCACCGAAGCGAACACCGACAGAAGTCGCATGGCATTCGGGTGTCCGTCCGGGCAGGTAGCCGGATCGTTGGCCGCCGACATCGCTCGACGTTCGTCGAACGTGACGTCGCAGGTCTTGCAGCGGAACTCGTACACGGGCATGAACCCGAGTGTAGATCTGGTTGACTGAGATCGTGAGCTCGACCGAGATCCGCCCCGACGTCGACCTCGATGACCTCACCGAAACCGGTGAACCCACCCGAGCTCACATCGTGAAAGTCGGTCCGGGTGAGAACGCGACCGCCAAGATCCTGGAAGCCCGGGTCACCGGCACCCCAGTCGAAGCTCTGTGTGGCTACGTCTGGGTTCCGTCCCGCGATCCGAAGCGTCTCCCGGTCTGCGAAGAGTGCAAGAACGTTTACGAGATGTACCGAGCTTTCAACGATGGTTTGCGCGACACTCCGGGCGACTGACCGCTACGACTCGACGACGTGAGCGACCGACTCAGAATTCGTCCGGCCGCCCGGGCCGTCGTGCTCAGCCCGCGGCCCTCGATCCTTCTGGTTCGTTTCGAGTTCCCGGCCGGGACACGCTGGGCGCTTCCCGGTGGTGGACTCGAGGTCGGCGAAAGCCACGTCGACGCGCTCCGGCGAGAACTCCAGGAAGAGATCGGGTTGGTCGGCCACGACATCGGACCCCACATCTGGACCCGTGAACACCACTTCCCGTTCCTCGACGGCAACTGGGACGGCCAACGTGAGCACATCCACCTCGTGGGCGTCGATCACGAGCTCGTGCCCCGACCTGCCCTCTCGTGGGACGACTTGCACAACGAATACCTCTATGAGATCCGATGGTGGACCACTGACGAATTACGCGCCTCCGACGCCCACTTCGTTCCCTTCGATCTCGCCACGCTCGTCGACGAACTGATCGAAGTCGGGCCGCCGACAGCTCCCGTAACCGTTCGTCCCTGACACCACACGGCTCGTAGAGTCTCGCCGTGCCCGACCTGTCGTCCATCGTCACCTTCGCCATTGCATCACTCGCGTTGCTCGTGATTCCCGGACCAGCGGTGATCTACGTTCTGAATCGCAGTGTGTCGGACGGCCGCGAAGTGGGTTTTGCAGCCGTGGCCGGACTCGAACTCGGGAACATGGTTCACGTGATCGCGGCCTCGGTCGGCCTGTCGGCAGTACTCGCCACGTCGGCCACTGCATTCAGCGCCGTCAAATGGCTCGGGGTGGGATACCTCGTGCTCGTGGGTGTGCGCACCTTGCTCGTGGCACCGAATGCATTGGCGGGCGATCTTCCGTCGATGACACGACCGCGGGCGTTCCGCCAAGGAGTGGTCGTGAACACGCTCAATCCGAAGGTTGCTCTGTTCTTCTTGTCGTACTTGCCGCAGTTCATCGATCCCGACAATGGCGCAGCCTGGTCGCAGTCGTTGATTCTCGGTTCGATCTTCGTGGCGATCGGATGCTTGACCGACGGAACGTACGCGGTCACGGCAAGTGCGCTGCGACAGGTACTGCTGTCAGGACGTACGCTGCCGTTCGTGCAGAGATACGTGGCCGGCACGGTGTTCGTCGCCCTTGGTGTCATGGCCTCCACCACCTCCCGTCACTGAGCGAGACAGTCAGCGCCAGTTTCTGGCGAGACTTTTCGACCCATACGGTGAAACTCCCTCACCAGATCCCCGCAGTGGAGCGATGTGGTCGGCAACGATGTTGACCACGCCCTCGGCACGCTGCAGACGGCCTCGCACCAGAAGTGACGAGGCGCTACGAGCCGAGGTCCGGAAACGCTTCCAACATCCCACCGACACCACGACATTGATCAGTCCGGTTTCGTCCTCCAGATTCATGAATGTGGTGCCTTGTGCCGTGCCTGGTCGCTGACGATGAGTCACGACTCCGGCCACCCATACCCGTTCAGCATCGATCGTGGCCAACCGATTTGCCGTGACCACACCGAGTTCGTCGAGACGAGCACGCACGAACTGCGTGGGATGTCCAGTGGGTGCGATACCGGTGGCCCACAGATCGGCGACAGCCTCGTCGATCGGCTCCATTCCGGGAAGACGCGGCGCACGGGCCGCTGTGAGCACTCCCTCGAGGCGATCATGGCGGGAATCGGATGCCGCACCCGCCACCCACAACGCCTCTCGACGACCCACACCCAAGGACTCGGTGAAAGCACCAGCCGTCGAGAGGGCTTCCACATGAGCCCGCGTGATCACAGGAACGCGTCGAACCAGATCTTCGATCGACGTGTAGTCACCGTTGCGTCGGCGTTCATCGACGATCGACGTGGCCAGTTCGGAGCCGACACCGCGCACCTCATCGAGACCGAGACGCACGGCGAAACGACCATGGCTTTCGGCGCAGAGTTCGAGTGTGGCTCCGGCATCGGACACCGCAAGATCAGGAGTGCGAACCACGACCCCGTGTCGCCGAGCATCCTGGGCGAGCGAATGCGGACTCCAAAAACCCATCGGCTGCGCGTTCAACAAGCCGGCGTAGAACGCGGCCGGATGATGCAACTTCAACCACGACGACGAGTACACGAGATAGGCGAACGACACCGAGTGGCTTTCGGGAAATCCGTAGTTGGCGAATGCGGCCATCTTGTCGAAGATTTCGTCGGCGATCGGACCGGTGATTCCACGCTCGGCCATACCGACGTACAGACGATCGCGCAGACGTCGCATGCGTTCGGCACTGCGCTTCGATCCCATGGCCTGACGCAGTTGATCGGCTTCCGACGGCGTGAAGCCGGCGACGTCGATCGCCATCTGCATGAGTTGCTCCTGGAACAGCGGGACCCCGAGTGTCTTGCCGAGACTGTTCTCGAGAAGAGGATGCAGATAGGTGATCGGCTCCTGGCCGTTGCGCCGACGAATGTAGGGATGCACCGAACCACCTTGGATGGGTCCGGGGCGGATGAGCGCGACCTCGACCACCAAGTCGTAGAAGCGGCGCGGCTTGAGTCGCGGCAACGTGGCCATCTGCGCGCGTGATTCGATCTGGAACACGCCGACCGTGTCGGCTCGGCACAGCATGGTGTACACGTCGTCGTCTTGTGGGAGCGTGGCCAGGTCGAGTTCGATTCCTTCGGCTTCGCGGACGAGATCGACCGCTCCGTGCAGAGCCGACAACATGCCGAGCCCAAGCAGATCGAACTTCACGAGTCCGGCCGCCGCGCAATCGTCCTTGTCCCACTGCAACACGCTGCGGTCGCGCATGGTGGCCCACTCGACCGGACACACTTCGATCACCGGACGATCGCAGATCACCATGCCACCCGAATGGATGCCGAGATGCCGCGGCATGTCTTCGACACGTGATGCCAACTCGAGAACGTCGCTCGGAATGCTGTGATCGGGTCGTCCATCGGGACCGGTTTGCTCGACCACCTTCTGTACGCGCCCCCACCGATCGATCTGCTTCGACCAGGCGTCTTGTTGACCGGGCGCGTATCCGAGCGCACGCGCCATGTCGCGTACGGCCGAACGAGCGCGATACGTGATCACGTTGGCCACCTGGGCCGTATGGTGCCGCCCGTAACGCTCGTACACATACTGGATGACCTCTTCGCGACGGCCGCTCTCGATGTCGAGGTCGATGTCGGGTGGCCCGTCGCGTTCGGGTGACAGGAATCGTTCGAAGAGCAGACCGAGCGACACCGCGTCGGCCTTGGTGATTCCGAGCGAGTAACACACCGCGCTGTTGGCGGCACTACCCCGACCCTGGCAGTAGATGTCGGAACGCTCGCAGAACTGGACGATGTCCCACACCACGAGGAAGTAGCCGGCGAAACCGAGTGTTTCGATCACCGACAATTCGTGATCGACGGCACGCCAGGCCCGGGCCCGCAGACTCAGATCTTCACCGGGTGCGGGTCGCTGCCCGTATCGACGGGTTGCTCCCTCGTCGGTGAGACGACGCAGAAACTGCATCTCGGTGAGTCCATCGGGGCACGGATACGGCGGGAGTCGGGGGGCGACGAGAGAGAGGTCGAAGGCCGAAGCCCGGCCGATCTCGGCCGCCGCTTCGACCACACCGGGGTAACGACCGAAACGCCGACTCTGTTCGTCGCCACTGCGCAGATGGGCGGCCCCCGACACCGCCGCCCACGGATCGGCTTCGGTCAGACTCGAACGACGTCGCACCGCAGCGAGTGCCGATGCCAGACGGCGACTGGCCGGTGAGGCGTAGCGCACGTCGGTCGCCGCGATGCACTGCACGTCGTGTCGAGCCGCCATCTCGGCCAAAGCATCGTTGCGCGCCGAGTCGAGCGGATCGCCGTGATCCCACAATTCGAGCACCACCCGGTCGCGTCCGAAAGCATCGACGAGACCGCGCAGTTCACGAGTCGCTGCACTCGGACCATGCTCGGTGAGGGCGCGCGGCACGACCCCGTCGTGCGTGCCGGTGAGAACCCACCAGTACCCACGCCCCTGGTCAGCCAGATCGGCGATCGTGCAACGCGGCTCGTTCTTCGACCCGTTCAGTTGCGCCAGACTCACGGCACGGGCGAGGCGCGCATAGCCCGCCGGGCCATCGGCGAGCACGACGAGTTGCCGTTCACCGGTGGCATGCTGCACGACGAGCTCGACACCGAACACCGTCGGCAGTCCAACGACACGCGCCGCTTCGGCGAACCGCACGACCCCGTACAACCCGTTGCGATCGGTGAGGGCAAGGGCGCCGAGGTCGAGACGATCGGCCTCAGCGACCAGTTCGTCAGGGTCGGACGCACCGTCCAAGAACGAGAAGTTCGAGTGACAGTGCAATTCGGCGTACGGCACCCGGGAACGAACTCGGGGCATCGGAGGTGGCGCGAGTTCGGGTGGACGCGGGACGACCGGAGCCGATCCCGGATGAGAACGTCCGGACAGCCGGGCTTCGAGTTCGGCCCAGGTGGACGGGCCTTGCATGCCCCAGGACTGGTCCGATCGTGCCACGACGAGACGTTATCGAACATATGTTCGATTCCACAAGGGCGGGCGCCTACCTCAGGGCCGCGCGGACGTCGGCCAGGACGTCGTCGGTGTGCTCGAGACCGCAGCTCATCCGCACGGTTCCCGGGGTGATCCCGGCCGCTGCCAACTCCTCGGGCAGGAGTCCGGCGTGCGTCGTCGATGCTGGATGGGTCACGAGCGTCTCAGGACCACCCATGGACGTGGCCTGTCGGCACAACCGCACCGAATCGATGAAACGGGCACCGGCATCGAAGCCACCGGCCAACTCGAACGACAACACTCCCCCGAACCGCTGATACTGCTGCACGCCGAGTTCGTACTGAGGGTGCGACTCGAGACGCGGATGCCGTACCCACGACACCGCTGTGTGTGATTCGAGCAGGCGCCCTACCGCCACCGCCGTCTCTTCTTGCTGACGCAGACGCGGACCGAGAGTTCGCAAGCCACGCAGTCCATTCATGGCGTCGAACGGTGATGCGCACGCGCCTTGCAGCACGGCGAATCCCCACAGCGCGTCGATGAGATCACGTTCACCGGTCACCACACCCAAGGTCGCGTCGTTGTGTCCGGCCATGGCCTTGGTGGCCGAGTGGATCGTCAACTGCACACCATGATCGAGCGGTCGGACGCCGAGCGGTGTGGCGAGGGTCGAGTCGACTGCCGTGATCGGCCCCTTGATCGCACCCAACTCGTCGAGGTCGACCAAGTCGAGAAGCGGATTGGCCGGCGTTTCGGCGAGGACGAGCATCGTGCGCCCCGAGATCACGGCATCGGTGAAAGCACCCGGCTGCGTCGCGTCGACGAAGGTGACGTCGATCCCGAAACGCGGGCACACACCGGCGAGCAACTGAGTGGTTCCGCCGTACGCCTGCTTCTGCGCCACGACGTGATCGCCTTTGCTGCACAGGCCAAGCACCACCCCGGCGATCGCACCCATTCCGGATGCGAAAGCTCGGGCCGCCTCGGCGCCTTCGAGTTCGGCGACGGCATCCTCGAACGCGTTGACGGTGGGATTGCCGTGGCGGCTGTAGAACTCGGCCGCCTGCGACGAGTGCGCCAGACGCCGCCCGTCGGCCAACGAGTCGATCTCGTACGTCGTCGTCGCCCACAACACCGGGGCCAGGGCCCGAACACCCGGGGTGCGACCACCTCGGACCGCGCGGGTCTCGGGTCGGGATTCATCGGCCGGGGTCATCAGAACAGTCAACCAAGGCCGACCCCGAGCCACAGGAGGAATTTCGGCAAAAAGCGCGAGAGGCCTTCGTCTGAGGACTCATGACCGGTGCCACCGCCGGTGGCCGTGTCCGACGTTCAGGGCACGACCGACGAAATGAGGACCGCCATGACCCTGCACGAAATCCGACCGAATCGCACCCGACGTCACCGCACCCACGAGCTGACGGAGCGACGAATTCTCGTCACCCTGTCGCACCCGTCCGACCGACGCTCGATCGAACACGCCCTCGACCACATCGGACACGTCGTTCGATCGACGGCCGATGAGATGACGACGTCGGCCATGCTCACGTCCTTCGCCCCCGACGTCATCCTGATCGACGCACGCGAGGTGTACCCGACCGTGACACCACTCGCAGCACGCCTTCGTGAACTTCCGCGAATGGGCGTGGTCGTCGTGGGTGGAAACAGTCGCGAACAGCGGCTGGCCGCTCTTCGATTCGGCGTGGACGACGTGGTGACCACCGATACCGCCGCCGAGGAGATCGCATTGCGCTGCGCCAACGTCGCCTCGCGCGTCGCCCGCAGCGAACCCGAAGTCGTTCCGGCCGTCGAGTCGACACGAACCTTTGGTCCCTTGGTCGTGGACGTGAGTCGACGCGAGATCCATGTGAACGGACATCTCGTCCCGTCGACCAAACTCGAGTTCGATTTGTTTGCCCGCATATGTCGCACTCCCGATCAGGTGGTGACACGTGTCGAGCTGATCGAGTCGGTGTGGGGGCCGAATTGGTTCGGCGACAGTCACGTGGTCGACGTCCACCTGTCGAACTTGCGACGCAAACTTCGCGAACGGTGCACGGCCGTCGACTACTGGCACACCGTTCGCGGTGTGGGATTCCGGCTCTCCGACGATCTCGCCACAGGATTCGACGAGCGAGTGGAGTCCCGGGTTCGCCGCGCCGGCTGACCGGCACGGCGACGTGTCGACGACTCAGCGGTATTCGCCGACGATCGACCACCGACCGTTCTCGAGCCAGACCATGTAGGCGTCGGGGCCTCGTTCACCCGCCAGCACGAACTGGAAACGAGCCGCCCGTCGTCGTTGCGACGTCCACCACTTTTCTTCGAACGGCCACGGCCCGGCCCACGCCACGACTCGTCTCTCGTCGCGGTCGATCCGCACACGCGCCGGAGGAGCACTCACGAGCCCCCGTCCGTTCACGACGACGGCGCGACCTTCGGCGTCGACGACGTCGATCGGACGCGGTTCGGGAAGCACCACCGAGGGCGCCGGAGCTGGAAGGGCGCCTGGCCACGGTGACGAATCGGCGGGTCGCGCGATCAGCCGTCGGTCGTCGGCACCGAGCGATGCGAAAGGAACGAGTTCGAACTGATCGTGCGGATGTCGTCCACCCCGCCACGACGCAAGGGTCACGGCATCGGGTCCGAGCAGTCCGACAAGACGGGTCATGGCCCGCGTCGCCGTGTCGTCGGCTTCCGTGCGCTCACCCCAGAAACCCCGCTGCTGCGAGCTGTCGTGACGCACATCGGTGGGAGCGATCGACAGCGATGTGATGCCAGCCGATGGAGGATCGTCACCATCGATCCAGCCGGCGAGTTGCCATCGCACTCGGTCGACGATCGCAGCCGACGCGAGACCGTCGGCATGAACCCAGGCTCGTGATGATCGTTCACCATGTTCGGACTCGACGTCGACGACGAGACGCGTACACACCAGACCGCGATCGGACAATGTCGCGTGGATCGCGTCGGCCAAGGCCTTGGCCGCGAATACCACCTGATCGATCTGGCCGATCGGGTCGTCGAACGTACGAGACACCGAGAGATCGTCAGGTGGTGCAACGGCCGCTGGCGGCGTGTCGTCGGTGCCGGTGACCACGCGGGACAACCCCTCACCCCATCGACCGAAGCGATCGGACAACTGCACCGACGTGAGTGCCCCCACATGACCGAACGTGTCGAGACCGAGACGCCGGAGCAGATCGACGACATCGGGGTCGGCTCCGATGGTCGGAACGAGAGCCGATACCGGATGCGGAGCAAGGAACTCGGCCGTCGACGACGACGGCACCACCACCGGCCGTTCGGTCGCGATCGATCGACGCGCCGCCAACATCGTCGCCACACGTCCGTCGGCGATCCCGACACCGATCGCCGCCACTCCATGAGCTCGGCCGAGTGCACCGACGGCAAGTTCCAGGAGTCGCTCAGCCAGACGTTCGTCACCACCGACGTAACGCGACGGCCCGCGTGTGGCCATGAGAAGTCGACCCGACTCTTCGACGTCGACGAGTGGAACCAGATCGCCGACGGCCCGCACCACCGGCTCGAAGAAGCGGGCGTCGCGGTCGGTGTCGTGCGGAACGAGGACGAGATGCGGACACGCACCCTGTGCTTCACGTCGAGTCTGCCCCACTCGTACCCCGTCACGCGATGCCGCAACCGAACAAGCCTGCACTCGGCGGGCGTGTACAACGGCGAGCGGCGCGCTCGGATCGAACAGCGGACCGCGACCAGCCGATCCGGCCAAGACGGCCGCCGTGACCGGCCAATCGGCACACCAGACGACGGCGCACCGCGGTGGAGTCATGGCACCACGCGCAACCGGACAGTCGAGTCGCCGATGACATTCGTGATCGAGTCTGCGGGCTCGATCTCTTCGAGTCGACCACTCAGACCGGGCAGCCAGACGTCGCGTCGGGTCGGGCGGCCGTCCCGGCTGCGATGACGACGGCCGTCGACGCCGACACTCACACGACGTGCGCACAACCGGCCGTGACCGTCGCCGATTCCATTCCAAGTGTGCACGTCGGTGTCGACGCGCAGATCGGCCGCCACGAGGCGCGTGTGATCGACGACAATGCACACAGCACCGCGCGACTGCAGACGCGTCGTGAAACGACGCACCAACGACGACGGCAACGACGCCAAGAAATCGGCCGACGTGACGACGACGTCGAAACCGTCGACGAGAGCTCCGAGCACGTTGGCCGAATCGGCACCGGCGTGATGGGGATCGTCGACGAATACGGTGCGTTCGAGTGCCACCTCCATGTCGGCGGCGGCGAGCACGCCAAAGGACGGCACCCCCACGACGGCCACCCACGATCCACGCTGGGTGGGCGCGACGAGAAGGGCGATTGCGCACGACATCGACGCCGGACCGGTGCACATGACGGTCTGGCCGCGAACCAGACCCGACCCGATCGCCGGCACGAGGACGGGGTGCACCGGCAGGGTTCGTTCATGGGCGAACGTGAGAGGCCGGATCGACGGAATGTTCGGTGCAATCGAAGCCATGCGGCGACTGTATCGAACAGGTGTTCGATACAGTCGGGTCAGTTGTCGTTGGTCGAGGCTCCCGATCGACCCGACGACGACCGGCGGGTGCTCGAGTGACCCGACAACTCGTTCAGGAACTCGACGAACCCCCGGGCACCATCGGCGTAAAAATCGGCACCCAGTTCACGAGCCATCCCGGCGTCGGTGATGGCCGGCCCGCCGAGGACCACCGGAACCTCGTCGCCGATGGCCCGACGTAGGGCCTGTACCACTTCCACGGCACCGGGTACCGCAAAGGGAGTGGTCACGCTCACGCCGACGGCGGTCAGACCAGCCATCCGTGACGCAGCATGAACGAACGAGTTGGCTGGCGTGTCGGCTCCGAGGTCGAGAACCTCCCAACCCTCGAGGCGCAAGAGGTCGGCCAGCATGGCGAGGGGCAGAGCATGCCGCTCACCCGCCGGACCGCCGATCAACACGTCACCACGGCGACGGCCTCGACGGACGAATCGGGGGCTCAATTGACCCACGAGACGGGTGACGATGACCGTGGCCTGGTGTTCGATCGAGATGTCGATCTCACCACGCGACCACTGAGCTCCGATCTCGGACAGAGCCGGCGACACGATGTCGAGGTACACCTCTTCGGTGTCACTCCCGGCGTCGATGGCCCGCTGGACCACCTGCCAGGCGCCACCCGCGTCGGCGTTCGCCAGACAACGCAGGAGTTCACCCGAGTAGTCGCCGGTCCGGCGGGCGTCAGTGGTCGACCGCGGAGTGGCCGCTCGTTCAGTGGCCCGCTTACGGAATTCTTCGAGAGCATGCGGTGTGACCTGCCAGACGCCCTTCACCCGCGTCGCGGCCAACTTCCCTTGCCGCACATACCGGTACACCGTCATGTAGTGCACGCCGAGAACCTGCGCTGCGTCGTCCAGCGACAAGGTTTCCGAATTCACATCTCTAGGCTAAACGGGGTCATTTCACACTGCGTGATCGTGCGACGTGAATTCCGGAACAAACGAGAAATGTCGACTTTCCCCGTCAACAAGCGACCTGCGCCCCGGGATTCCGTCGATCAGCCCTTCAGGCGTTGACGCGCCGCCCGGCTGCGTTCGAGCAGGTGGGCTGGGACCTTCTTCAAAGCCTCGGCCAGTTTCGGATCGCCACCAGCGTCGATAGTCGGAGCCGACGACTCGTCGGCCTCCGGCACAAGATCTTCGAAGGCCGGTGGCTCCATGCCGGGCTTCCAGTACTGGTACAGATCTCGCACGACGTCGACCAAACCGACCGAGTCGAAACCTTTCTCGAGATCGACCGTCACCATGTTCTGGTACACGTGCACACCGGCTACGCGGCCCGTGGCGAAGAGGCGACGAGCCAGTTCAGCCGAAGGAGTGTCGGCCGACGCATGGGCCGACTGGTCGCCGACGACGAATGTCTCGTGGCCCATACCCGAGAGGCTGCGATTGGCTTCGAAGCGGACGATGCCCGGACGGCGGCTCGGCTTTTCGACGACGAGAACGGGTTGACCCATGGGCCCACATTAGTGGCGCATTCGACAGGTCGCCCGAATCGAAATCGGGTCGATGCCGGCAGTACGGTGACAAACCATGTCGACCGCATCCGGAACCCCGTCGCTTCCCGATTTCGAAGCCGAGGCACTCGCCTTCCTCGAAGCCAACGCCACGCGCAAACAGGCTGAAAAGAAGTTCGTATGGGGCGAAGGTTCCGACAAGGTGTCAATGTTCGAGGAGAAAGATCGCGACAGCGAGCGCGACGACGTGGCACGGGCTCAGGACTGGCGACGCAAGCGATTCGACGCCGGCTTCGGCTGGATCAACGGTCCCGTCGAATTCGGCGGGCGCGCCTTGCCGGCCGTCTACCAACGGGCTTACGACTCACTCGAGTCGAAGTTCGAGACGCCCAACATGAGCTGTTTCACGATTGGCCTCGGCATGGTGGCCCCGACGATCCTGGCGCATGGATCCGACTCGGCGCGCCAGGCCTATCTGCAGAAGATGTACCGCGGCGACGTCATCGGCTGCCAGCTGTTCAGCGAACCCGGAGCCGGTTCCGACTTGGCCAGCCTTTCCACCAAGGCCGAGCGCGACGGCGACGAATGGGTCATCACCGGCCAGAAAGTCTGGACGAGCGGCGCGCACTACAGCGACATCGGCGAGATCATCGCCCGAACCGACGTGAATCTTCCGAAGCACAAGGGACTCACCGGCTTCGTCGTCGACATGAAGGCCCCAGGCGTCGAGATCCGACCGCTTCGCCAGATGACCGGAGGAGCTTCGTTCAACGAAGTCTTCTTCACCGAGGTTCGGGTGGCTGACGACCAACGTCTCGGCGATGTGAACAACGGCTGGAACGTGGCTCTCACCACCCTCATGAACGAACGCGCGGCGATCGGGGCCGGTGGCGGTGGCGGTGGCATCAACCTCTTCGGGCGAATCATCGAGATGGCCAAGTTCTATGACGTGGCGGGCGATCCGGTTCTCCGTGACGAGTTGGCGAACCTGATCATCAGCAACAAGGTGGCGGCGTACAACAACCAACGCGCCCTCGACAAGATCAAAGCCGGCCAGATGCCCGGTCCCGAGTTGAGCATGGCCAAGTTGGTCGGCACCGACAACATGCGTCGCATGGGTGACTTCCTGTCGCATCTGCTCGGTACCAAGTTGGTGGCCGACGGCGGCGAGTGGGGAACCTACGCCTGGAACCAGCTCATCCTCGGCACGCCCGGTGGGCGAATCGCCGGCGGCTCCGACGAAGTGATGCGCAACATTCTCGCCGAGCGCGTGCTCGGCCTGCCCAAGGATCCGGGCATCGACTCGACGAGTCCGTTCAAGGACTTGAAGGTCGGCACCCAGAAATCCTGAGCAGGCGAATCATTGCGGTGTGCTCACGCCATCAATGTGAGAAGTGAACCTTCGGGAGACGCTTGTCGAGCCACTTCGGGATCCACCAGTTGTGGCGGCCGAGCAGACTCATCACCGACGGTACGAGCATCATCCGGATCACCGTGGCGTCGAGGAAGACGGCGAGGGCCAGAGTGACGCCGAGTTCGGTCGGCGGAATCGGACCCGTCACACCGAAGGCCACGAAGACCACGATCATGATGAGTGCCGCATTCGTGATCGGCCGTCCGGTCATGGCGATGCCTTCGCGGATCGCCCGCTGGGTGTCGCCGGTGGTCTCGTAGCGCTCGCGAATCGCCGCCAACAAGAACAGCTGATAATCCATGGCGAGACCGAACAGCAAGGCGAAGAAGAAAATCGGCGCCCAGGCATTCACGAACCCTTGATGCTCGATGCCGAGCAGTCCGGCGCCGATGCCGTGCTGGAAGACGATCGTCGCGAACCCGAAGCTCGCTGCGACTCCGATGAGGTTGAGCAGGATCGAGCTCACGGCAATGGCCACGCTGCGGAACACGAGGAGCAGTAACACGAACGCCACGACCATGATCAGAACCACGGCGAGCGGAGCCTTACCGGTGAGGGTCTCGGTCAGGTCGTAGTTCTGCGACGCCGGACCACCGACCTCGGCACCGGGCACCGACACCTCGAGCGACTGACGAATACGTTCGACCATCTCACCGGTACGCGCATCCTCCGGACCGGTCTGGCCGAAGGCACGCACGACCGAACGTCCAGTCGATTCATTGACGGCCACGGTCTGGGCGGCGATCACGTTCTCGTCGGCGAGCACCGCGTCGACGACCAGATCTTCGGTGCCCGTCGGCGTGGTGACGAAGAGCGGCGCCGCCGCGCCTTCGCCGAAAGCTGACGTCACGAGTTCGTAGCCGTCTCGGCTCGACTCGCCACGATCGACCACGCGTGCGCCCGGCATACCGAGATCCATCCCGATGGCCGGCGCGCCGAGGCCGAGAAGCAGTACGAGTCCGAGGATCAGCGTGAGGCCCGGACGCTTCAGCGCTGCACCGGTCCACCTCACCCAACGTCCTTCGGCTGCGCGATCCATATCGGGTTCACCCTTTTTCACCAGGACGCGATCGCCCATGGCGGCCCGCACCGCCGGCAACAACGTGAGCGACGCCAAGGCGACCGCAGTGACCGAGAGGATCATGCCGAGGGCCATCGAACGGAACACCATGATCGGCACCACGAAGATCGCAGCGAGCGACATGATGACGGTGAGCGCCGAAAGGAACACCGCCTTACCCGACGACATGAGCGCGTTGGCCATCGAGTCCTCGCACGAGTGACCGTCTTCGCGTTCTTCGCGGTAGCGAGTCACGATGAAGAGCGAGTAGTCGATGCCGACGGCAAGACCGATCATCATCGAGAAGTTCATCGACCAGACCGACAGCGGTGTGATCGCCGTCAGCAGATTGAGACTGGCGAAACCGACGGCGATTCCGGCGATGGCGAGAATGAGCGGGATGCCGGCAGCGAGTGCGGCGCCGAAGGCGATGAACAACAGAATGAGCGTGGGCAGACCCGACAGCAATTCGGCCTTGTGCAACGCCTTCTCGTTGGCGTGATTGAAATCGCTCCAGACCGGCCACTCTCCGGTCACCTCGGCTTGCACGCCCGACGGCAACTCGCGTTCTTCGACGAAGTGGATCAGATCGTTGGCGGCTTCGGGAAGATCGGCGTCCACCTCGTAGGCGAGCGACACCGGAATCATGATCGTGCGACCGTCGGGTGACACGAGCCCGGCTTCGGCCGGCAACTGGGTGGGATCGGCCAGCCCGGCCACCATGCCGCCACCGACTTCGGCTGACAGCGCCGATACGAGATCGGCAACGATCGTCGGATCGTCGACGAAGGACTCGGGTTGATTCACGACGACGATCGCCGACTCGGCGCCCACCATCGGGAAGTCGTTGCGCAATTCGTCGCGCACTTTCTGGGCTGTCGAACCCTGAGCCTCCCAACCCGCGCCCGAGAGGGCCCCCGACACGCCGATGGCGAGCGGTGCGGCGAGGATCACCACGAGAGCCCAGATGGCCATGACCGGCCGACGATGCCGAACGGCGAAACGGGCCAGACGATCGAACAGCGGACGCTTCCCACCTTCTGGGCTGTGCATCGGCGTGTCGTGCGGAATCACCTGGTCCGGGGTCCCGAACGGTGTCTCAGTGGTGGTCATTTCATACTCCCTTGGGTATCGAGCCGGTGGGACTCTATACCCCCAGGGGTATGACGTCAACTCTCTCGGAACCTCTCGAGCCCGGTCCAGAAGCCGAGTGCGTCCATGAAGGCCCACGAACGACGATGAATCGCCGACGGTCCGAGCGCGTACAGCCCGGCCCGATGCCAGGCACAGGGATAACCCTTGTTCGATTCGAACCGGTACGCCGGATGATGGTCGGCGAGATCACGCATGAGACGGTCACGGGTGACCTTGGCGAGGATCGACGCCGCGGCAACCGACAGACACTTGGTGTCGCCCTTCACCACTGTGGTGACGCGAGGAACGAGCGGTGACACGAAGTTCCACGAACCGTCGACGATCGCCGCATCGGGTCGCACCGACAAACCGGCCAGAGCGCGCTCGGTCGCCAGACGTTGCGCACGTGACATCCCGAGTCGATCGCATTCGACTGGCGTCGCCATCCCAACCGACCAGTCGTTCACCCACGAGGCAACGTCGTCGAACATGCGCTCACGCTTCTTCTCCGAGATCGACTTGGAGTCGCGAATGAGCGCTTCGACGTCATGGGTTCCGGCTTCGCCACTCGGCACGATCGCCACCCCGACCGCCAAGGGGCCGGCCCAGGCCCCTTTGCCCACTTCGTCGACTCCGATGATCGTTCGACATCCCTCACTGTGCAGTGCGACCTCGAGATCGCGTGTCGGGCGATCGGGAATCGATGACGGCGCCGACGAGCGTGCCATGTCAGACGAGCCGAATTCCGGGCGTGCCCGATTCGACTCGTCCGATCACCGTGAAGGGACTGTCGGAACCGACGATGGAGTCGACCCACGACGGATCGACCGCCGCCAGCAATCCACCCGATGTCTGTGGATCGAACACCATCGTCTCGAAAGCGACCTCAACCGACTCGTCTCGCCGAACGTGCCGTTCGACGGCCTGTCGATTTCGCGCGTCTCCACCGGTCTTCACGCCCGTACGCGCCGCATCGAGAACGTCGCCATACAGCGGTAGCGAGCACGTCTCGATCACGAACGTGGCGGCAGCGCGCTCGGCCATCTCCCAACCGTGGCCAGCCAAGCCGAAGCCCGTCACGTCGGTGACGGCGCGCACCCCCGTGCTCTCACGGAGAATCTCGCTCGCACGACGGTTGAGAGTCCGCATTCCAGCGATCGCCTCGGCCTTGGCGCGTGTCGAAACACAGGCGAGAGCCACCCCGGTACCGAGAGGCTTCGACAACACGAGGACGTCTCCGGGCCGGGCTCCCTCTTTGCGGAAGACTCGTTCCGGATGCACCACACCCTGCACGGCCAGACCGAAGATCGGTTCGGGATTGCGAATCGTGTGCCCCCCGGCCACTGAACCGCCGGCCTCGGCCACCATGGCGGCCGCCGCATCGAAGATGGTGACGATGGCCTCGCGGGGGAAGTGCTCCGGGAAGGCCGCCACGTTCACCGCCATGATCACGCGACCTCCCATGGCGAAGACATCGCTGCAGGCGTTGGCGGCGGCGATGGCTCCGAAGTCGGCCGGATCGTCGACGAGGGGTGGAAAGAAATCGGTGGTGCTCACGATTGCCACCTCGTCGCTCACCTGGTAAACGGCGGCATCGTCGAAGGGAGCCAGTCCGACGATGAGTCCGGGGTCGGCCGATCGCGGCAATTCGTCGACCAGACCGGCGAGCAGGTCCTTCCCCCACTTGGCGGCACAACCACCACAGCTCGTCCATTCGGTGAGTCGGAGAACGTCGCTCATGTTGGAAGTGTAGAGCGCACTCTTTCGGCCTTCCACCAGGAGTGATACGGTCGTATCGGGTCCGCGAGGACCGGAGCGGAGGAGCCATGCGCAAGCGCGATCAGCGGCCGACGAGCCCTGAACCCGAGTCCGACACCTTGACGCGTTCGTTCGAAGAACTCACAACATCGTTCGACGCTCCCACGCCGGTACGTCGGTCGATGACGATCGGGCGGGCCGATGATCCGGCCGAACGTCAAGCCGACCGCATGGCCGACGCCGCACTTGCGAATCTCGGGGCCTACGACGACTCGGGAGTCTCGACCATCGCTCGGCGTGCCGTCGACGACGACCCCCTCGGTGGAACCGACGTCGATCCGTCGGTGCAACGTTCGATCGATGCCAAGCGCGGAGGCGGGCGCCCGCTCGGTGAACGCGAAACGAATGCATTCTCCGATTCCTACGGAGTTGATCTCTCCGGTGTGCGCGTCCACACCGACTCCGATGCCGATCGTCTGAGTCGCTCACTACAAGCCGACGCGTTCACCACCGGCAACGACGTCTTCTTCCGGCGTGGCATGTACGAACCGGGAACATCTCGAGGCGACCGACTCATCGGACACGAGTTGGCGCACGTCGCCACCGAATCGGCCGGAGCATCGCGAAGCATCCACCGCTTCATGAGCGCCGACGCCTTCAACGAACTGACGTATCAGAGCTTCTTCTCGTCGAAGAGCAAGGCCCAGCTCGCCATCGCCGACATGCTGCGCGAACTCGACAAGTTGAAGGTGAAGGGTCAAGTGCCCGACACGAACCTGGCGGCGGCCATCGCCAAGATCGACGGAATGATCAAGATCGCCAAGGCGTGGAAGGCTGATCACGAAGACGAGAACGGCAAGGCCGACGAGGACAAGCTCCGTCGCTACCAAGGTTTCGTCCAGTTCATCACACGTGCCGAACAAGAGCTCGCAACGATGAAGGGGCGGAGCAGCGGTGCCGCCGACGAGGCCGCCGCCATGCCGGCCGACGCGCGTGTGACGAGTCTCGAGAAGCACTATCTCGGTGATGGCGTCACCCTCTTCCAGCGAGCCGGGGCCGCTCTCGACGAGTTGCTCGAGAAGCCCGGTCAATCGGCCGAGTTCAAGATCGAATTGACCATCCCGGTTCCTCCGGCGACCGTCGGCGGCTTCCTCGAATTGTCGGCCGAGCGCGACGACAAAGGCATCGAAGCCAAGGGCACCATCGCGATCACCGGTGGCGGCAGCGTGGGTGTCGCCGAACTGAAGGGTGCTCTCGGCGGCTACGTGGCCGCCAAGGGAGCCAACGGTGCCATGGTCGGATCGCTCATCGAATACGCGCTGTACCGACGTTGTGCCGAGAGCGACATGATCCCCTGGGAGGCCGAGGCGTACTTGTTCGGAGGCAGCGCCGACGCACGTGGCAAGCGGCGAGCCGAGAAGAAGTCGCTCGAGACCGAGAAGTCGGCCTTCGGCGACGGGGCCGGCGAGGACGGCGACGACTTCTACGCCGAAACCGGAGCCATGGCCGGATTCGAAGCCGAGGCCGGCCTGTCCGACGCCCTCGAAGTGGGTGGCGGTGTCACCGCCACCACCGGAACACGCACCGATCGCAAGTCTCTCGAGCAGAGCAAGGGTGTCGGCGGCAAGAACAAGAAAGCCGACGGCTGGATCAACACGCTGTCGGGCGGTGCCCGTGGCGCCCAGGAGAAGACGGGTCGCACGACCCGCGGCTTCTCGGTCGCCGCATCGGTCACGGTACTCGGCACCGAGATCGGCGCCGAGTACTCCGCCGCCTGGAGTGCCGACAAGGGTGCCGACGGCAAGACCACGACAATGCAGATCGATTCGAGTGCCATCGCGATCAGCATCGAGGAGATCCCGATCGAGAAGCTCGTCGGCGACGCCGGCAAGGAAATCGTCATGAAGGCGATCGACGAAATTCAAAAGGCGATCGAAAGTGCTCCCGATGAGCAAGTCGATTCGGCGGAAGAGGCCCAACTCGACGCCATGATCGATCAGGCCAAGAGCTCGGCCGAAGAGTCGGCTCAGGCCGCGATCGAAGAGGCCGGCGGCGAATTCGAGTCGGCCGAGGCCCTCGGCGCCGAACTCGGCTTCGACTTCCTCGAGAAGGAGCTCTCGTTCAAGATCACCAAGACCAGCGGTTACAAGGTCGCACTCGGTGTCGTCGAAGTCGAAGCGAAGAAGACCGAGACCCTCTTCGAGAAGACGAAGAGTTTCAAGAAAGAAGACGCGAAGAAGGACGACGCCGCGGCGTCGAAGTGACGGTCCAGCAACATGACTGACGTGAACTTCGTACACGAATCCGGCGACGTCGTCCTGCGCGACGTGAACGTCCGAATCGCCGATGGATCGGCGTCGATCACCGGCCTGGTGTCGACCGACGTCTGGGAGCACATCGAACGTGAAGGCGTGTTCGGTACCAATGCCCGTCGACGGGCCGGCGCTCTCATCGGTAGCGGTGACGTCAAGATCGAGATCTCCGGACCCGAATCCGCCCTGACTCCGGGATCCGGCCCCTTCGCACGCGACTGGTCGATCACCGCCGCGATGCGCCGTCTCGAGGATGCTCCGGGCGAGGTCTGGACCGGCGCGTCGTTCACCGATCCGCCCATGTGGCAACGGGCCGCCGAAGCCCTCGACGAATTGGGTTTCACGCGAACCTCCGAGACCGACACCTCGGTTCGCTACGCCGACTCCTCCGGAACCGAGGTCACAGCGAGTGCCGACACCGAATCTCGGCTGGGTGGCATCACGTGTCGACGTTCGATCGGCACCGCATCGGGCTCGACTCCGTCCGAACTCTTGGCGGTCGTCAATCACGTCAACGACACGTTTCCGGCCGGAACTCTGTCATATGCCGATGGTGTCATCACCTTGAAGAGCGGCGTTCCGATCCCCGAGGGCGTCGACGTCTCGGAGATCCTGGAGGCACTCGCCTACGGACTTCCCGGAATGGTCGACATGGTCGCACCGACCGTCGGACGAGTCGCCAGTGGCGAGATCAGTGGCACCGATGCGATTCAGCAGATCTTCGGCTGAATCCTCCGAGAGCGGTTTCGTCGACGCGGTCGTCGAACTTCTCGCCCGCAACGCCGAAGCCGGCACTCGTCACGACACTGGCGACATCGAGTCGCGTCAGAAGGATCTGGTTCGCGGCGACGGCCCGGTGGTGTCACTGGCCCGAGCGATCGGCTGCGCCGACGACGAGATCGCGGCATTGGTCGTCCTCGTGCACGTGGAACGATCGCTCGAGCGTCAGCGGATCCTCGCCGGACCCGATGGTGACGGCTCGATTCGGCTCGGCCTACTCGATCAGTTCTCGCACGCCTCTTTCCGCGGTGCAGCCACCGTCGGACCCGACTCTCGTCTTCGTCGCGCTCGACTCGTCGCCGTGTCGCCGAACGGACCGTTCGCATCGCGTCCGGTCCGCGTCGACGCGTCGGTTCTGTGGGGACTTGCCGGCGACTCGCGCCCTGACCCGAATCTGCCTTTCGGCTCACGCCTCATCGCGCGAAGCGACGATCGCGAAGGTGATCGCGGCGATCACACTTCGCTTCTCGTGGTCGGCGACGACCCCACCCGTCGGCGAACCCTGCTGTTGAACGAACTCGCCGGCGACTCGGTGCTGGTGGTTCCCGATCCCACCGAGGCCGCTCACTGGGATGCCGCCATTCGCGAAGCTTCGCTCAGCGGATCGTCACTTCTGATCGAACTGAGCGGATCACTGACTGCACTCGGGAGCTCGGTCCTCGACGACGCCAACCATCTCGTGATCGGCGTGTCGACAGTCGCCGGCATCGATCCCGAACTCTTGCCACGACGGGCGTGGAGGGAGATGACGGCACCGTCGAGCCCCGCCACTTCCGACGAAGTCGGCGCAGTGCTCGGCCGGGAATCGCCTCACCCTCTCACCGCCGATCAACTGCGGCGGGTCCACAGCACTCTTCCTCTGGTGCAAGGCGACCTGTCACATGCAGTTCGTCGACTCGCCGACCATCGCCTCTTCGAACTCGGCAACCGAACGTCACCGTCGCGCACCTGGGACGACTTGGTCGTCGAATCCGAATGCCTGGAGGAACTCCGTCATCTCGCCGATCGATATCGCCGAGCGAGCCGCGTGCGCGAACTGCCCGGCGTCGGACGCCATGTCCCGCCCGGTCTGCTCGCCGTCTTCGCCGGCCCGTCGGGAACGGGCAAGACCCTGGCCGCCGAAGTGATAGCCGGCGATCTCGGACTCGAACTCGTGAAGATCGACCTGTCGACCGTCGTGTCGAAGTACATCGGCGAGACCGAGAAGAACCTGGAGGAGGTCTTCGATGCGGCGAGCGTCGGCGGCGCCCTCGTTCTCTTCGACGAAGGTGACGCCATCTTCGGCAAGCGCAGCGAAACGACCGACGCACGCGACCGCTACGCCAACATCGAAGTCGCCTATCTGCTCCAGAGGGTCGAGACCTTCGAGGGATTCGTGATCATCAGCACCAACTTGGCCGCCAACGTTGATCAAGCCTTCCAACGGCGGATCCAAGGAATGGTCGAATTCATGCCACCCGACCGCGATCTCCGATTGAAGTTGTGGCAACTGCATCTCCCGCTGTCGCTGTGCGAGGACGTCGACCACGCCGAATTGGCCGCGATCAACTTGGCTGGGGGAAGCATCCGCAACGTGGCGGTGGCCGCCGCCTTCCTCGCCGGGGCCGACGAACGACCGATCGGCCGCCACCATCTCCGACTCGCCTTCGGTCGGGAGATGCGCAAGCTCGGCCGACTCGCCGAAGGCCTGCTTCCATGAGCCCTCGAATCTCCATCGGCCCGTATCAGTTCACCGAACGAGACGCGCGCAAGACACTCCTCAACGCCTCGACGATTCTCGACATGATGAACGGTGAGCGCGTCGGCGGCGCCATCGATCATCTTCGAACCCGAGTCGACGAACTTCTCGCTGGGATCGATCCCGTTCTGCTGGCTCGCGACGAACTCGAACCTTTGCTCGCGTCGGTGTGGTCGGCTCTTGCGGCCGCACCGGCGACGCTCCGATCCGCCGATGTCCTGCCATCACGGGCGGTCGGCCGCATTCATCGCATCCACACCAGTGGCGGTGGCGTTCCCAAATCACCCGTCGACGAGGTGTACGTCGACTGGGACGGACTCGACGGCGACGTGCAGTCGGCTCGCGAACATCACGGCCGTCCGTTCCAGGCCCTCTGCTTGTGGTCGGCCGAAGTGATCGAACGTCTCGCCGACGACGGTCATCCGATCTTTCCCGGAGCGGCCGGGGAGAACGTCACGATTTCCGGCATCCGGTGGGACGACGTCGTCCCTGGCGTTCGACTTCGCCTCGACGAGGTCGAGTGCGAGGTGTGGGCCTACGCCGTGCCGTGCAAGAAGAACGCTCCATGGATGAGTGACGGCGACTTCTTGCGACTGCACCACGACCGCACCGCCGAAACGGGAGTGGCGGTCAGTCGGGTGTATGCCACGGTCACGAAACGCGGCACGATGCGAACGGGAGCCGAGGTCGTCCTCGAACCGTGATTCACCGTCGTCGGTGAATCACATGGCCGGTCCGCCCCACGCCGGCACCCCAGCGGGAATGTCGCCGAACAACTCTGCTTTGGCAGCAGCCAGGGAATCCACTGTCCACTGGCGACCTCCGGCGGAGATCGAATGGGAGATCTCGGTCGGGCGGATTCGATGCACTTGATCGCCCAACACGATGAAGGTCTGACCGCTCACATCGGAGGCTTCGTCACTCGCGAGGAACGCGACCATCGGGCTGATGTTGGCCGGGTCGTACTTGTCGAATCCGGATTCGGGCTTGGCGAACTTCGGGTTGACCTCGGTCATCGGCGTGCGGGCACGAGGGGCGATGCAGTTCACCGTGACGTTGTAACGGCCGAGTTCGCGGGCGAGAACGAGAGTCATCGTGATGATGCCACCCTTGGCCGACCCGTAATTGCCCTGGCCCGGCCCACCGAAGAGGCCGCTCTCGCTCGTCGTGTTGATGATGCGACGTTGGGGCAACACACCGTTCTCGCCGAGAGCCTTGGCGGCGTTGCGCCAATGCACGGCGGCGAAGTGTGCCGGCGCGAAGTGGCCCTTCAGATGGACATCGACCACGCTGTCGAACTGCGCCTCCTCCATCGAGAAGCTCATGGCGTCGCGAATGAATCCGGCGTTGTTCACCAACACGTGAAGGTCGCCGAACGTCGACACGGCGGTTGCCACGAGTTCCTCGGCGCCCGACCAATCGCTCACGCTCCCTCGATGGGCCACGGCGCGACCGCCGTCGGCGGTGATCGCAGCCACGACGTCGTCGACGGCGGGTGACAGATCGTTCACGACGACACTCGCCCCTTCTCGAGCGAGATGCTCGGCGTGGCACCGACCGACTCCCTGGGCTGCGCCCGTCACGATCGCCACTTTCCCGGTCAATGCACCCATGTCGGCCCCCTGAGGCTCGTTTTTCGTTTCTGATACCGTGTCAGAAACTAGTCGTACAAGTGAGAACGACCAGCGTTCGAGGGGGTGGCGGGCCGAGATGAGTCGGGCCGAGATGAATGACGCCACGTCGGTGCCCGTCGCACTGGTGACCGGCGCATCACGCGGGATCGGCCGCGGCATCGCCCTGGCCCTCGCCCGACTCGGACACACGGTCGTGATCACCGGACGCACCGTGCGCGAAGGCGACGCCACCAACCCGGCCACCGGCCACCGACTTCCGGGAAGTCTCGCCACCACGGCCCACGAAATCGAGGAACTCGGTGCCCGTTGCGTACCGATCGAACACGACATCTTGCGCCTCGACACGGCGTCGTCGTTGATCGAACGAGTGGTGGGTGAATACGGACGTCTCGACGTCCTCGTGAACAATGCCGTCTACGTCGGTCCGGGCAACGACTGCGTCTTCACCGACAACGACCCGGTCGACATCGAGAGTCGGGTCGTCGGCAATCTCACGGCTCCCCTCCTTCTGACTCATGCCTTTCTTCGCCACGCTCTCTCTCGAGATCCGCATCCGCGCCTCGGGGCGCGCGCCTGGCTCGTCGACGTGACGAGCGACGCCGGACGTCGCACTCCCGAACGTCTGGCCGGCCAAGGCGGATGGTCACTCGTGTACGCGGCCACCAAAGGCGGCTTCCACCGCATCGCCGACATGGTGGCCCACGAGTACGGCCATCTCGGAGTTCGAGCCGTCAACGTGAATCCCGGACTGGTGGCAACCGAGCGAGTTCTCGACAGCGGAGCTTCCCTCGCCTGGATCGCCGAAAAGGGCGCCACACCCGAAGCCGTCGGCGAAGCGATCGTTCGTATCGCCCGCGACCCGGTGGTACGCAACGGCGCCTACGTTCACGCCCAGGAATATTCACTCGACGACGATTCGTCCAACCTTGCGGAGACAACATGAGCCAGACCTACGCGATCGGACCGACCAACACCGAGATGCTCCTCCCCGAGCCCGAACGATCTCCGGTGCACTACACGCTCATCTCGGTCGACGACCATCTGGTGGAACCGCCCGACATGTTCGACGGGCGCCTGCCTGCCGATCTGCAGTCCGGCGCACCACGGCTCGTCGAAAACGAGCGCGGTCATCAGGTCTGGACCTTCGACGGCCAGATCTTCAGTCAGGTCGGTATGAACGCCGTGGCCGGACGCCGTCCCGAATACCGATCGCTCGAACCGGCTCGATTCGAAGATATGCGCCGCGGTTGTTTCGACGTTCACGCCCGTGTCGCCGACATGGATCTCATCGGCTGCTGGGCATCTCTCAACTTCCCGTCGCAAGTGGCGGGTTTCGCCGGACGGATCTTCAGCGGTTGCTCCGATCCCGAGCTCGGCCACGCCGTGATGCGCGCCTGGAACGATTGGTTGTACGAAGAGTGGTGGCAGCCGTATCCCGACCGATTCATCCCGTGCGGGATCACCTGGCTGTCCCCAGGCCCTGACGGCAGTGCACGCCTCGGTGCCGACGAGATCAGGCGTAACGCAGAGCGCGGCTTTCGTGCTGTCACACTGCCGGAGCGGCCGCACAACATCGGGCTCGAAAGCTTGTTCAGCGGCTGGTGGGATCCGATCATCGAGGCGTGCGTCGAAACCGACACCGTCATCGCGCTCCACGTCGGTTCGTCGGGCATGTACTCCATGCCACCGGCCGCTCCCGCCCTTCAACTCGGCGCGACCCTGTTCGGACAGTTGTCGCTCACCGCTTGCGCCGAATGGCTCTGGAGCGGATACGCGTATCACTTCCCCGATCTGAAGATCGCCATGAGCGAGGGAGGTATTGGCTGGGTCCCGATGCTTCTCGATCGACTCGAGAACGTGGTCGATCGCAGTGGATACGGTGCGGGTTGGGACCTCCGCCCCGCCGAGATCTTGCGACGCAACTTCTGGTTTTGCACGATCGACGATCCGTCGACGATCGATCTCTACGAGGTGATCGGCGAGGATCACATCATGGTCGAGGTCGACTATCCGCACGGTGACAGCACCTGGCCCGACACCCAGACGGTGCTGAAGGACGCGTGGGGTCACCTGCCCGACCACGTTCTACGCAAGTTCTGCATCGAGAACGCGGCCGCCCTCTTCCGACATCCCCTCCCTGAACGCATCGTTCCGTGAGTACCGTCGGCGAACTGCTCCGCGCCCGTGTCGGCGACACGCAGGTCGGCTACCGCATCGACGACCAGATCTGGACGTGGGACGAGGTCGTTCGCGAATCGTCGGCTCGTGCCGCCCTACTCGCTGAATCCCTCGATTCGACCCGGCCGCCGCACGTCGGCGTTCTGCTCGAGAACGTTCCCGATTATCTCTTCTGGATCGGGGGCGCCGCACTCGTCGGAGCATGCATCGTCGGCATCAACCCCACCCGACGTGGCGCCGAACTCGCTCGCGACGTCCAGCACACCGACTGCCAGATGATCGTCACCGATCGTCACGGTATCGAGCTCCTCGCCGGACTCGATCTCGGTGTATCGGCCGAAGCGATACTCGACATCGACGCCGACGAATCACGTCGTCGCGTCGACGGCCATCGCGACTCGCCGCTTCCCGTTTCCGAGCCCGATGGATCGCTCCCTCTCTTCTTGTTGTTCACATCGGGCTCGACGAGCGCACCCAAAGCTGTGGTCTGCACCAATGACCGCATGGCCGAGACCGCGGTCCGAGCCGGACAGATCTACGGTGTCACACGCGACGAGGTGTGCTACTGCCCGATGCCGCTGTTCCATGGCAACGCCCTGTTCGCATGTTGGGGCCCAGCTCTCGCCGTCGGTGCCCAGATCGTGTTGCGGCGAAAGTTCTCAGCCAGTCGGTTTCTCGCTGACGTGCGAGCTTTCGACTGCACCTATTTCACCTACGTGGGTCGCACCATCGCCTACGTCCTCGGCCAGGCGCCCACCCCTCACGATCGTGATCACCGTCTGCGTATGGGTTTCGGCACCGAGGCAAGCGCTCTCGATCGCGAACGTTTCCTCGAGAGATTCGGCTGCCCGCTCGTCGAGGGCTACGGATCCAGTGAGGCCGTGGTGGCGATCCTGCGCACACCCGATACGCCGGCCAATGCACTCGGACGCGAACGGCCCGACATGGCCGGCCAGATCATGGTCGTCGACCCGGAGACTCTCGACGAATGTCCGGCGGCGGTGTTCGACGCCCACGGCGGAATCACCAATCCCGAGTGCATCGGCGAACTGGTTCGCGTGGAAGGAGGCGACTCGTTCGAGGGCTATTACAACAATGCCGGCGCGACGAGCGACCGTGTGCGGAACGGCTGGTATTGGACCGGAGATCTCGCCTTTCGAGATTCCGATGGCTTCTTCTACTTCGGCGGACGCAGTGCCGATTGGCTGCGTGTCGACAGCGAGAACTTCGCCGGCGCGCCGGTCGAAAACATCATCGCTCGCTTCCCAGGTGTGGTCATGTGCGCGGTCTATCCGGTCCCCGATTCGGTGACCGGCGACATGGTGATGGCAGCGATCGAGATGGCCGAAGGAGTTTCCTTCGACCCCGATGCCTTCGACCGCTTCCTCACCGACCAACGCGATCTCGGTACGAAGTGGAGCCCCCGATTGGTTCGTATCTCATCAGGTATCCCGCTCACAGCCAACAACAAGGTGCACAAGCCACCCCTGCGTGCCGAGCGATGGCACACCGCCGAGGTGATCTACTGGCGCCCGTCACGAGGTGACGCGCTTCGCTCCATGTCGGATGCCGACAAGGACGCTCTCGAGCAACAGTTCCACGACAACGGTCGAGCTCACGTACTGTCGGGCCTCTAGAGCGAAGCAGTCCAGTTCTGCCACGACTCGAGGCACTCGGGCAATTCACCCTTTCCGGTCTGACTGGCTGGCCAATGCGCGTCGGGAAGCCCGACCGGCGCGTTCGGCATGTCGTGTCCGTACCACAACAGGTGTCGCCGCTTCACGAAACCCCATGCGCCATCGACGCATCGATAGGTGTCGTGGTACTGGATCTGATGGATGATCCAGTTGCCGTCCGAGTCCTCGATCTCTCCACGGCACGACACGATGCCCGTGGCCTCGTCGGGGGCATTCACCTCGATCAGATGATTCGACACTTGAAGGATGACGCGGCCGAGTGTGCGGAACTGTCCGTCGAAGGAGGCCTTCAAAGCCTCACGACCCGACGCCTCGCGTGTCACGCGAATGTCGGGGACGAAGAGTTCGACCAGCGGATCGAGATCGCGGGCTCCGTAATGGATGGCGTAGCGGCTGGCGAGTTGCCGAATGTCCTCGCATGCGACCAACCAGGCGACCGGATCGTCGTTACGGAAGGCCATGGCTCAACGGCCTCCGGGTAGTGGATGCGGATGAGCCGTCGGTTGCAGCAGCGCGTCAGTTCCGCCGTCGACGAAAAGAACTTGACCGACGACGTACGAGGAGTCGGGCGACACGAGAAAACCGATGGCTTTCGCGATCTCTTCTGGCTGACCCCACCGGCCGCGCGGAATCGGGACGTGCTCGAGAGCTGACTTCATGTTCGGATCGTCGAGCAAAGGACGGGTCATAGCGGTGTCGATCACTCCTGGGGCGACGGCGTTGAGACGGATACCGTCCTTCATCCAGCCGGGCGCATTCATACGAGTCCAGAACGCAATGGCCAACTTGCCGGCCGGATAGGCCAAGAAGTCAGACGAATCGGCGTAGCGCTCGACCATGACCGACTCGTCGGAGTTCAGGTACGCCATGGCTTCGTCGACCGGCAGGCCGGGGGTCATCGTCGTCGAATTGGACGAGACCATCACGACCGCCGGATCGGTGCCCTTCGCAAGGGCTGGCCGCAGTCCGTTCACCACGGCAAGCGTTCCGTAGAAATTGACCGACACGATGAGGCGGTTCGGGGCCGGTGTGCTGAGTCCGGCACACAGGACGAGACCGTCGAGAACGCCTCCGCATACCGTCGTCACCTCGGCGACGATGCGTTCGCGATCGGCCGGCTTCGAGAGGTCGCCGACGACGTCGGCATCGTGCAGGTCGACTCCGATCACTCGATGACCGCTGCTTTCGAGAAGCGACTTGGTAGCCGCCCCGATTCCTGATGCCGTACCGGTCACGCAGATGGTTCCCATGTTCGCCTCCGTTCGTCGTTGCTCGCTCCATCGTTTCGGAGCCGGTTCACGCCAAGTGTGTCAGATCGCCTACCGTTCTCCCATGCGCGCCATCGTCTGCCGTACGTTCGCACCGATCGATCAACTGGTGGTCGAAGAAAAGCCCTCTCCGGACATGTTCCCGTCGTGCGTTCGCATCGCCGTGAGCGCATGTGGTGTCAACTACGTCGACGGCCTTTTCGTGCAGGGCAAGTACCAAATCAAGCCACCCACCCCGTTCGTTCCCGGTATGGAAGTGGTGGGTCGAGTGACCGAGGTGGCATCCGACGTCACCGACGTAGCCGTCGGACAACGAGTGTTCGCGAATGTCGGGCTCGGCGGCTATTCCGACGAGGTCGTCGTGGCAGCCAAGCGCATCATCGTCTTGCCCGACACGTTGAGCGACGGTCAGGCCGCCACGTTCATGCAGAGCTACCTGACGGCATGGTTCGCCCTCGTCGAACGAGCACGTGTGGAAACCGGGAAGTGGTTGCTCGTCGCAGGTGCCGGCAGCGGTGTCGGACTCGCCGCGGTCGACGTGGGTCGCGCCCTCGGTCTCCGAGTGATTGCGCTCGCGTCTTCGGATGACAAGCGCGCACTGGCGACCGATCGAGGGGCCGAGGCAACGATCGACTCGCGTCTGTCGGTCGATGAGATCAAAGAAGCAGCCAAGCAGATCTCGGGCGGTGGCGTCGACTACGTGTACGACCCTGTCGGAGGCGAGTTCGGTGAGGTGTCGTTGCGCGCCTTGAACGACGACGGCCAGTACCTCGTGATCGGTTTCGTGGCCGGGATTCCGAAGTTGCCCGCCAATCAAGTGTTGCTGCGCAACCGACGCGTGACCGGTGTCGATTGGGGTGGATGGGCCGGCAAGAATCCGACCGCCAACGACACCATGCTGCAGGAGGTCCTAGGGCTCGTCGCCGACGGCCGACTGCGTCCCGTCGAACCCCTCACGTATCCACTCGAGGATGCGGCCCGTGCCCTACAGGATCTCGAGGATCGCAAAGTCGCCGGCAAGATCGCCCTCGTACCCTGAGGTCCGTCACTGCGGCGGTTCAGTCGAGGAGTTGGCTGCGTCCGGTGGCCACGAAGGCTTTTCGTAGACGGCTGGCGTCGTCACGGGTGAACGGCGAATAGTCGAGCGATTTGCCGGATCGGAACCAGATTCGCGCGTCGTCACGCGTCTCGATCGAGTGCCAACGTCGAGCCACCAGTTCGCGCTTCACCACCTTGTTGGTCTGCGTCAGGGGAAGTTCGTCCACCACTTCCACGTAGGTGGGAGCCCACTTCGAACCCAGATCGTCTTGGCCCGACAGGAACCTCGCGAACTCGTCGACATCGAAGGCGACTCCAGGTCGGAGTTGCAGAGCCACCATCGCCCGGTCTCCCGCATCGACGTCGGGGACTCCGTAAACAGCGGCGAGGAGGACGTGAGGGTGGCGCATCACGATCCGTTCAATCGGTGCGGCGGCGAAGTTCTCACCATCGACTCGCAACCAGTCGGAGGTTCGACCGGCAAAGTAGAAGAAACCGTTCTCGTCGCGATACGCAAGGTCGCCCGTCCAATAGGCACCGTTACGAAGTCGTTCCCGGTTCGCTTCATCGTTGTTCCAGTAGCCCTCGAAAGTCCCGCCACCGGTGTTCACGATCTCGCCGGTCGCTTCCTCACCGTTGACGAGACGACCCGATTCATCGAAACGCGCTCGCGGGCACTCGTCGCCCGTCTCGGGATCGAGCACCTTGATCGAGTCCTGACCGGCCACGCCGAGTGAGCCCGAAGGCATGCCGGGCACTCGCACGATCGAGGCACCGGTCTCGGTCTGGCCGTACCCGTCGGTGAGAACACATCCGAATCGTGCGGCAAAGCGCGCGATGTCGACCTCGGATCCCTCGTTGCCAAACCCACGTCGCAATGGATTGTCGGCGTCGTCAGGGAGCTCGGGAGTGGCGAGGATGTACGTGAGTGGCTTACCCACGTAGTTGAAGTAGGTTGCCCCGTACTGTCGGACGTCGGATAGAAACTCGGATGCCGAGAACTTCCGCCGCAGAGCCACGGCCGCGCCACATGCCACCGACGGAGCCCAGGCCGTGAAGAGCGCGTTCGAATGGAAGAGCGGCATCGAAATGTAGGTCGTGTCGTCGGCGGTGAGCTGAGTGACTCTCAGCATCGACTCGGTCACGTGGAGGAGACGACCATGTGTGGTGATGACGGCCTTCGGCGCTCCACTCGTCCCCGAGGTGAACACCAAAAGGAGGTTGTCGGTCGGGACGACCGGACAGTCGTCGGCCGTGGGAAGGACCGCGTCGGCGAAAGGCTCGAGAGTCTTCGAGTGCTCCGGGGCGTCGACCACCAGAACACCTTGTCCACCGACCGTTCCGGCGGCACCGAGATCGAGCCCATCCAGAAGTTCGACTTGTGAGGGTTCAGTGATCACGACCTGGCAGTCGGTGAACGTGATGTCACGTTCGAGTTCGGCACCTCGGCGCGTGGGGTTGATACCGACGATGGCGGCACCGGTGACCGCGGCTGCACCCAGCCACATCGTGAACTCTGGTGTGTTGTCGAGCAAGATCCCGATGTGCGGTGGAGTTCCGTCGGGCCGGCTCGCCATGACCGACCGCCACCACGCAGCCCGCATGGCGACCTCGCCACACCATTCGCGGTAGGTCCAGGTGCGGTCGTCGAACTTCACGGCGATCGAATCGTCATCGGCGCGGCTTCGCACGAGATCGGCGAACGTCACTGGGTCGACACCCACCGATGTCATTGAATCTCACGCGCCACGGCGTGGGCCGTGTGCATGGCTCCTTCGATGTAGCCGACATCGGCCGCGTCGCCGGCGATCCGCACCTCGAAGCCACCGACCCGAAGTTCGTCGGCCACCCGTCCGTCTGCTGACACGTACGATGCCACCACCACGTCGTCGGCCCGAACTTCGAATTCGTCGTCGCCCACGCGGTAGCGAACCGCTGTCTCGGTGATCGAGACCGGGGTGGCGTTACGCACGAGAGCGACTCCGTGGCGTGTCGCCTTGCCCACCGCCGTCCAACGACGCGGCATGGCCATCGGGAGACCCAGGTTCGGCCCTTCTTCGAGCACGGTGACCTTCCGGCCTCGCTCGGCCAAGAACTCGGCCAACTCGAGACCGACGAGTCCGCCACCCAGAACGACCACGTTCTTGCCGATCGGCATCCACCGCTTCGACAGGGTTCGAATTCGAGCCGGAGATCCGAGTAGGCCGAGACGGCGTCCGGCACCCACCACGATCCGAGAGGTGAGACCGAGATCGGCTCCTCCGTCTTCTCCGGCGATCAGGGCACGTAATTGGTCGCCGGTTCTTACATGTGGCAGGTCGGCACCGGGAATCGCCGGCCGGCCTCGCTTCGCTCCCGTGGCCACCACCACGACATCAGGTCGGACTGCGCCGATCGTCGTCGCATCGGCAGCTGTGTTCAATCGAACCTCGACACCGAGTCGTTCGATCTCGTGAGTGAGCCAACGAACCAATTGCTCGTTGGCCGGCGTGGTGAGCTGTGAGAACCAGACGGTTCCGCCGAGTCGATCACCTTTTTCGAGAAGTGTGACACTTGCGCCTCGCTCGGCGGCCACTCGCGCCGCTTCCATACCGGCCGGACCTCCGCCGACCACGACCACACGACGTGGTAACTGGAGAGGTGGAACGACGGCGAGCGATTCGTTGCCGAGGGCCGGGTTGACCGCGCACTTCGGTGTGCCGTCGAAGAAGTTCTGTTCGACGCACACATAGCAGTTGATGCAGGGACGTACTGATGCACGGCGTCCCGCCTTCAACTTGTTCACGAGATCGGGATCGGCCAGCAACTGGCGTCCCATGGAGACGAAGTCGCAATCGCCGGCGGCGATCATCTCGTCGGCAACCTCAGGAAGCACGCGGCCCACGGCGATCACCGGGATCGTGACGTACTTCTTCACCGTGCGAGCGAATTCCCGATACTGACCCACCTGCGACGGCAACGGGCCTTCGGTGAAGTCGCGGAACGGATTGTGGGCGTTGGCCGACACGTGAATCGCATCGGCGCCCGCCTCTTCGATGAGAGCGGCGCCGCGAGCCGTCTCGTCGGGCGTGAGCCCGTTCTCGAGGCCGTACTCGAACGAGTTGAGACGAACGATCACCGGGAAGTCGGGGCCGACTTCGGCCTTGACGGCCCGAACGACCTCACACGCCAACCGTGCCCGATTCTCGAGGGATCCGCCCCATCGATCGGTGCGCTTGTTGTAACCGGCCGACAAGAACGTCGAGATCAGGTAGCCGTGCGCGCCGTGAATCTCGACGGCGTCGACTCCGGCCTCCTTGATGCGCCGAGCCGCTTGGGCGAACTGATCGACCACCCAGGCCAGATCGTCCTCGTCCGCCACCTTGCAGGTGGCCTTCTTGCCGCCGGACGCAGTGCCGAGGGCCATCAACTCGCTCATCGGGTTGTCTTGCAGAGCCGACATGTCGAGCGAACCCTCGGGCAGCGACGGCACCAACTGCGGTCGATCGTCGGCGGTGTCGACACTCGCCGTCTTGCCGTGATGGCACATCTGCATGCACAACTTGCCGCCTGCTTCATGGACCGCGTCGGCAAGTCGGCGCATTCCCGGGATGTAGTCGTCGCTCGAAAACGCCGGCTGATGCCGCGACGTTGCGCCAACCGGCCAGGCGACTGCACCCGTGCCGGTGATCACCATGGCGGTTCCGCCAGCAGCTCGAGCACGGTAGTGAGCGATCTCACCGTCGGAGATGTGGCCCTCTTCGCAGAGGTTCATGTCCATCGCCGGCAGAAAGACGCGGTTGTCGAGCTGGAGTCCGGCGATACGACCGGGTGACAGAACGTGCGAGAACGTAGAAGCCACCGACATCACTCCCCTGTGTTGCTGCGCTGGATCGCCCGTTCGTCGGTCCCGAGGTAACTCGCGATCACGGCCGGATTCGTACGAACCTCGGCCGGCGTTCCTTCGGCAATCACCTGTCCGGCTTCGAGGCAATAGATGCGGTCGCTGATCGACATGACCATCGGCATGTCATGTTCGATGATGAGAATGGCCGCACCCAGTTCGTCCTTGATGGTGCGAATGAGTGGCGCGAAGGCTTCGGTCTCCTTCTGCGCCACACCGGCTGTCGGCTCGTCGAGGAGCAAGAGACGGGAATCGAGAGCGATGAGCGCTCCGAGTTCGACGATGCGACGCGTACCCGTGGAGAGCTCGCTCATCAGCGAGTCGGCGTAGCGACCGAGACCGAGGTAGCTGATCACTTCGTCGGCTTCCCGTCGTTTGCGCGCCTCGCTCGACGGCGACGGAGGAAGGGCGAGCAGCGACGGCACGAGCAGCGACCGCTGACGGGCCTCGAGAGCGACCATGATCGTCTCGCGCACGGTGAGAGACGCGAAAAGCCGGGCGTTCTGGAACGCACGGCCCTGGCCGAGCCGCGACCGGCGATGGGCCGACATCGACGATACGTCCTGACCGAAGAGCTCGACTGCACCGGTGGAGGGAACGAGTCCAGACACCGCATTGACGATGGTGGTCTTGCCGGCACCGTTGGTTCCGATGAGTCCGACCACTTCACCCGGACGAACCTCGAGCGACACGTCGGTGACGATGGATCGCCCGCCCAGATTGACCGAGAGCCCACGCGTGACGAGCGGTGGTTCGGACGTGACTGCTACCGAGTGCGACGACAGCGACGTCACCGCTACTCCCTCGGCGCGAACCGAAGGCTTCCAGTTGCTTCGGCGGGCGATGTAGTTCAGAAGGTTGTCGCGAGCCGAGTGGATGATCGACACCAAACCGCTCGGGAAATAGAGAAGCACCACCAGCATGCCGATTCCACTCGCAAACAGTTCGACCTGCTGAGTGCCGTCGAAGATCAGCGGAAGAGCAACGATGAGAATCGTCCCGAGCACAGCGCCCGTGATCGAACCGATACCGCCGATCACGGCGATGGCTACGACCCGAAGCGACTCGTCGAAATCGAAGAGAAGGCCATCGATCTTGAATTGGCCGTTGCGTGCCACCAATGGGAGTAGTCCGCCAGCGAGGGCGGCGAGACCACCGGACACTCCGAAAGCCAGCAACTTCGCCCGATAGGGGGCAACGGTGTAGGCCGCCGCCGAATTCTCGTTGTCGCGAGTGGCGATGATCGAACGGCCGATTCCCGTTCGACGCAATCGCCACACGAGGACGACGGCGACTCCGGCCATCAAAAGGCTGAACCAGTAGACAGCGTCGAAGTCGTTACCTTTCACCTCCCAGAACAGAAGGCGAAAACCCTCGGAGCGGTTCACCTTCAACTGCGCGGTTCCCCCGCCACCGGGTGCGAATTTCTCGGCCAGGATGAACCACGACCTCATGGCCAGACCGAATCCGAGCGTGACGACAGCCAGATAGAGGCCCTTCACTCGAAGGGCCGGGATACCGATCACGACAGCGACCGCAACACCCCAGGCCACGCCGATGGCCAGTGCGACGAGATACGGAAGTTCCTGTGCGTAATAGATCGTGAGGTAGGCGCCGATGGCCACGAAGCCGAATTGACCGAGCGACAGCTGCCCTCCCCATCCGGTGAGGACGGTGACCGACAACGCCACGATGAGATACACCGGAATCACCGAGAACTTGAGCAGGTCACTGGCTTTGTCGACCTGACTCGGCACCAACAGGGCGGCACCGACGATCAACAGGGCCCCCGTGACCGACAGGATTCGGTACAGCGGATGACGGGTCAGCTCTTGACGGGCCGCCCTCGTCTTGGTGGCAAGTTGCCAGGCCTCCTCCCCCGTGATCTGGCGACGTCCGAGGGTGAACAGGACCAGCAGCAGAATCAAGAAAAGAATTGCGACATTCGA